>NZ_BMQE01000003.1:0-316224 GCF_014647955.1 Planomonospora antibiotica
GTGGTCACCAGGGAGGCCACCCCCAGGTCGATCCCGGCGGCGGCTCCGGTGGCGGGCAGGGCCTGGGCGGGCACCTCGTCGCACGACAGGATCACGTACCAGCGGGAGCCCTCCCGCTTGACGCTGATCGTCTTGACCCGCCCCTTGACCGGGCGGTGCCGGTGGACCCGCACGTGGCCGACACCCTGCAGCCGGACGAACGTGGCGGTCGGGTGGCCGGGTTGGGAGTCCCACCGGCAGCCGTCGCCGTCCTTGGGCCAGGTGACGGTGTCGAACCGGCCGCGGCCTTTGAACCGGGGGAAGCCCGGCGTGCGGCCGTCGCGGACGCGCTGGAAGAACGCGGCGAACGCCTTGTCGAGGCGGCGCAGGGTGGCCTGCTGGGAGGAGAAGCTCCAGCGGTCCTGCCCGCCGGGGTCGTCGGCGCGGATGTGCTTCAGGTCGGCGGACTGATCGCCGTAGCGGATGCTCACGCCCGCTTTGGCGTAGGCGGTGCGGCGGTGCTCCAGGGCGGCGTTGTAGAGCTGCCGGTGGTCCTCCAGGCACGCGGTGAGGGCGGCGGCCTGCTTGGCGGTGGGGCGCAGCAGGAACGTGTAGGACCTGCGCACCTCCACCTCCCCTCACGTTCGGTAACGACAGCACCACGATATCGGCTAGCGCCGGTAAAACCGGGAAGGATATCCATGATGTGCGGACCTGACAGGTCAGGGCACGCTCGGGCCTCGGCGGCCCTCCCGCTCCCGATTCCCCCGACGCCTGAAGGCGCCGGTTCCCTCGGGAGGATCTGATGGAAGACGAGCAGGCACCGGCCGGGATCGATCCGTCGATCCCCAGCGTGGCCCGGATGTACGACTACTACCTGGGCGGCAAGGACAACTTCGCCTCCGACCGCGAGGCCGCGGAGAAGATCATCCAGCTGATCCCGGAGTCACGGGCCAACGCCCGGTCCAACCGCGCTTTCCTCTCCCGGGTCGTGACCGAGATCGCCGGACGGGGCGTGCGCCAGTTCCTGGACATCGGCTCCGGCCTGCCCACCCAGGAGAACGTCCACCAGGTCGCCCACCGCATCATCCCCGACGCGAAGGTCGTCTACGTCGACAACGACCCCATCGTCCTGGCGCACGGCCGGGCCCTGCTGGAGGACAACCCCCACACCGCCGTCGTCCAGGCCGACATGCGCGAGCCCAAGGCCCTGCTCGACCACCCCGAGATCCGGGCGAGGATCGACTTCGACCAGCCGGTGGCCGTGATCCTGCTGTCCATGCTCCACTTCATCCCCGACGACGCCGACGCCGCGGCCATCGTCGCAGCGGTCCGCGAGGTCATGGTCCCCGGCAGCCATCTGGTGATCTCCCACGTCCACGCCGGAGACCGTCCGGTGGCGGCCCACGACGAGGCGAAGGCGGTCTACCGCGCCACCACCGCCGGATCGGTCACCACACGGACCCCGGCCCACCTCGCCGCCTACACCGAGGGCCTGGAGGTGATCGACCCCGGAATCGTCCCGGTCCAGGCCTGGCGTCCGGAGTTCGAGGAGGACACCGCGTACGACCTCGGCAAGCCCGGCATCCTCGGCGTGGTCGCCAAGGTGCCGTGAGCGGGGATGCGCATGCTTCTCATGTGGTCCCCCGACTCGTCAGCCGCCGTCGCCGACTCCCCGGCTTGAGCCAGGAGATCCGCCGAGAGGATCGGGTCAGAGGACGCTCAGGTCCATTCCCGTCTCCTTCCTCGATCACCCTGGGGCACGTTTTCAGATCCGGGAGTCCGGCCAGAACTTGGGCGGGTCCACCGCCGGATCGGTCACGCCCAGCCGGCTTCCCGGGGTGGGATCGACCCCTCGCAAGGTGATGAGCCGCTGACCGTCCGCCTTGTCGAGCAGAGCCAGCGCGAGGGGCAGTCCGGCCGTGATCGTCGCGACCGCGATGCCCATGCCCACCAGCCCCCCGTGCTTGTGCGGATATTCGATCCGGTGCAGTCCGGAGGACGCGATGACGGCGACCTCCCGGTGACGTTGCATCTGCCGCCCGTCATTGGTCAGGACCGCGTGGAATCCCTCGGTGGCCGCCCTCGGGTAAAGCGTCTCGTCCCGGGTTCCCGACCAGCCCGGCAGGTCGAGCAGGTGGACGACCTGGTGGTTCACGATGAAGGCGGAGAGAACGTCGCGGAGCGGCTTCGGGACGTTCTCATCCAGCAGCAGCCTCACGCGGCTCCCTGGGAGATTCGTAACTGTCGACGTAGTCGGCGAAGTCCGCGGCGTCCCGTGCGGCCGTCGCCGTGACGCTCGGGTAGTAGTCGGAGATCCGCTCGGCGGGCACGCCGTCCCGGAGCAGCGCGGCGACCTCGTCGTAGGGGACTCGAGTGCCCTCGATCACGGGAACTCCGCCCCGGACCGCCGGGTCGACCGTGACATGGTCACGCGGTTGCAGCAGGTCTGGGATGTGGCGACCGTCGCGGTAGAACGGCCGCAGAACATCCACCATCTGGTGAATGACGATGTTGGCCTTCCTCCGCACCAGGTCGACCGCCTGCTCAGGGGCCACCAGATAGATGCTGCTGCCGTCGGCCGCCAACCGGTACTCCGACAGGTGATCGCGCTCTCGCAACTCCTCGCGGAGCGTGTCCAATGCCCTCCTGATCTTCTGCAGGGAGGCGTCGCTACGGAGCTTGACGCAGGTCCGCAGCGCCACCACGTCCCGGAACGAGTACAGGACGGGCCTGACGGTGGAGATCTCCGGCACCAGTACGGCTCCGCGCCCCGGCGCGGCCTTGCGCCAGTGGGCGAGCTGGCGGAGCGTGGCACCCGACAGCGCCGCCGCGAGCTTCGGGCCGTAGGACACCGCTCCACCTCCTCCGCACCGACGAGAGCCGTTACCTGGTCATCATGGCAAAGATCCCCTCGGTGCTCACGCTTCTTGTGTGATCCCGGGTTCGCTGGCTGCTGGCGCAGTCCTCAGCCGGGGCAGGAGCGCGTCGGAGTCAGAGGTCGAACTCGCCGGCCCTGACGCCGACGACGAAGGTCCGCCATTCGGCGGGGGTGAACAGCAGTTTGGGGCCGTCGGGGTCCTTGCTGTCGCGGACGGCGACCACACTGGGCAGGTTGTCGGCGACCTCGACGCACTGGCCGCCGTTCCCTGAAGATCGGGACGACTTCCGCCACACGGCGGCGCTCAGGTCCATTCCCGCTTCACTTCCTCGATCATCTTGAGGGATACGTGCTCAGGATAGGCCCACAGTCGTACGGCCTCATATCGGTTTTGGATAGCGGTCACGATGTCGGGATCGGTCGAGACCTGCCCTTGGGCCGGTGAGTCCGCATGGACCGTCACCGGATGGCCGTTCGGCAACTCGGCAATCATGAAGGCCCCGGCCAGCCCGGGAAGGCATTCCGGATCGACCACCTGAACGGAGACAGCGGGCCGGCTCGCAGCCTCCAGCAGGTGGCCGAGCTGCTCTCTCATGACTTCCGGATCACCGACCCGTCGACGCAGCACACCTGCGTCGATGAGGACGAGGATGAGTGGAGGGGCGTCCCGGTCCAGGATTTGCTGCCGTTGCATACGTGCTTGGACACGCTCTTCCACCTCCTCTGAAGTGATCCTGGGCTCTCGGCTGAAGAGACACCTGGCATAGGCCTCCGTCTGCAGCAGGCCCGGGACCAGCAGCGGGTCCCAGGAGCGGAGGACGAGGGCGGTGGGTTCGATTTCTTCGGCCCAGCCGCGGAACCAGACCGGGCCGCCGGGGCGGGAGACGATGCGCTGGTAGAGCCCGGTGAAGGAGACGCCGTCGGCCTCGCCGAAGAGCCGGTCCAGCTTCTCCGCGTCCGACCGCGACGGGGTCCGGGTGGCCATCTCCAGGCGGCTCACCTGCGTCTGCGTGCACGCAGACGGGCGGCCACGGCGGCCTGCGAGAGCTGCGCGGTCTCGCGCAGGCGGCGCAGCTCCGCGCCGAACCGCACGCGCGGCGAGCCCGGGTCCAGAGACGGCGCGACGCTCATCGCATTCCTCCCCAAATAGAGAAAAACGGTCTTTTTGATTAATCGGCCACACCGGCTCCACACCGCGCCACACCGATGGCCGTCATTATCGGGCGTCGCATGGATTGCCGACCCCATTACCGATCAATCGACGGAAAGGCAGTCTAGGCGGAGGACTTCTCCGCCGGACAGCGCGGAAAAGAAAGCAGTCCATCACCTCCAGCCGGAACACGGCCGGTGGAATGCGAGGTGTGGAGGGCGGAATGCGGAGCGCGGATCAGGCCGCGCACCGGCCCGGCGGCCCTCTCCCCTACGCCGGAGGCGTCGGACTCGTACGGAAGGGCGGGACCATGACGGCGGGCGAGCGGTACGAGAGGTTCGCACATCTGGTGCGGCTGGGCTGGGACCTGCACGGTCTCGGCGTGTGCGCCTCACTGGTCCTCCCGGCGGGCGGGGAGCCGGTCCTGGAGGTCCGTACGGCGGCCGGTGATCCGGTCCGCATCACCGTCATCCGGCGTTACTGCGGCTGGGTGTTCACCTGGCGACCGTGGTGGGCGCGGCTGTGGCGGCGGGACAAATGGGTGGTGGCCGAGGCCGACAACGCCGCCGACATCATCATGGCCGAGGTGAACGCATGAGAATGCGCGACCCGGTCCGCCGTCGCGACCCCGGAAAGGAATTCCCGGTCCCAGACCCCCTCCGGAACGCCTGGGACCGGGAATTCCCGGGAAACGCGGCGTCCGTCTCCCGAACCCGCGAATGGGCCCGGGACTCACTGTCCGGGCGCCTGTCCGCCCCGGTCCTCGACGACCTCCTGCTCCTGCTGAGCGAACTGGCCACCAACGCGGTCGTGCACTCCGACTCCGGCCGTACGGCGAGCGGCCGGGTGACCGTCCGTCTGGTTCTCTCTCCCGGAGCCGTCCACGTCGAGGTGACCGACGACGGCTCGGCCGCGGGCGTGCCCGCCGTACGGGTCGCGGAGCCCGACGACGACGGCGGCCGGGGCCTGTGGCTGGTGGATCTGCTCGCGACGGAGTGGGGCTACCGCCGCGACGAGGCGGGCGGGTCGGTCTGGTTCCGTCTTCCGGATCGTTGACCTGCCCCGCCCTGAGACGTCACCGTTCGCCCGAACTGATCGATCACCGACGGAGACGGGTACGGCGGGCAGCCGCAGATCGCCTCTTCAGGGAGGTCTCACGCCGCGGAGAGATTCGATCCTAATTTCAGCCTTGACTTAATTAAGTGCAGACTGAAACAGTATGGGGGTGCACGCCTTCGACGTCCTCGGTGACCCGGTCCGGCGCCGGATCCTGGAGCTGCTCGCCGACGGCGAGCAGGCCGCCGGGGTGATCAGCGAGGTCATCCGGGCGGAGTTCGGCATCTCGCCACCCGCGGTCTCCCAGCATCTCCGGGTCCTTCGGGAGGCAGGTTTCGCCTCGTCCCGGGCGGAGGGCACCCGTCGCCTCTACACCGTGGAGACGGAACCTCTGCAGGAGGCGCACCTGTGGCTGGAGCGTTTCCGCCCGTTCTGGAACCAGCGGCTCGACGCGCTGGCCACCGAACTGGCGCGGAGCAGACGCGGACGACGTCCGGCCTCCGACGACCGCGAAAAACCCGCCGCGACCTCCGAGCCCGGCACCGAGCCCGGCACCGAGCCCGGCACCGACACCGACACCGACACCGACACCGACACCGAGGAGAACACGTGATCGACATCGTCGACCAGATCAACGCCACGCACCGGGAGATCGGGGACCTGCCGGTCGCCGGTGGCGCGGGGCGGTCGCTGCTGCTGCGCCGGGTCTACGACGCCCCGATCGAGGATGTCTGGGACGCCTGCACCGACCCGGTACGGCTCGGCCGCTGGCTGGGCCCGGTCGAGGGTGACTTCCGGATCGGCGGCGCGTTCCAGCTCAAGGACAACGCCGGCGGCGAGATCCTGCGGTGCGAGCAGCCGCGCCTGCTCAAGGTGACGTGGGTGCTGGGCGAGGGCATGGCGACCGAGGTCGAGGTCCGGCTGACCGCCTCCGGCGACGGGCGCACCACCTTCGAACTGGAGCACTCCTCGCCGGCCGAGATCGTCGACGAGCTCGTCAGGACGTACGGGCCGGGCGGCACGATCGGCATCGGCGGCGGCTGGGACCTCACCGTACTCGGCCTGGACCTTCACCTGCGCGGCGTGGACGTCGACCCGGCCACCTGGGAGGACACCCCGGAGGCGAAGGCCTTCGCGACGCGCAGCTGCCACGCCTGGGGTGCGGTCGTCCGAGACGCGTGGGGCATCGGCGACGAGGACATCACCGCGGCCGTCGCGTTCGGCGTTCAGCACTTCGCCCCCGAAGCCGGCGAGTCGTGACCGGGCCCGTCACCGCCCGGCGACGGGCGGCGACCCCGCTCACCCGCGGTGCGGCTGCCGGGCCGCAGGACAGGAGGTTCAGGTGAGTGAGACGACGGTGGCCGAGGTGATGGCCGAGCTGGCGGCGCTGGAGGACCCGAAGGCGCGCGAGGTGAACGAGAGGCACGGCGACGATCACGGGGTGAACCTCGGCAGGCTGCGCGCGCTCGCCAAGCGGCTGAAGACGCAGCAGGATCTCGCGTGCCGCCTCTGGGAGACGGGCGACACCGCGGCGCGGCTGCTGGCGATCCTGGTCTGCCGCCCGAAGGCGTTCGGGCGTGACGAACTGGACGCCATGGTGCGCCAGGCGCGCACCCCCAAGGTGCACGACTGGCTCGTGAACTACGTGGTGAAGAAGAACCCGCACGCCGAAGAGCTGCGCCTGGCCTGGTCCACCGACCCGGATCCGGCGGTCGCGAGCGCCGGCTGGGCGCTGACCACCGAGCGCGTGGCCAAGCAGCCCGAAGGGCTCGACCTCGCAGGACTGCTCGACGTCATCGAGGCGGAGATGAAGGACGCCCCGGACCGCCTGCAGTGGGCGATGAACCACTGCCTGGCGCAGATCGGCATCGAGCACGCCGAGCACCGCGCCCGCGCCATCGGCATCGGCGAACGCCTGGAGGTGCTCAAGGACTACCCGACCCCGCCGAACTGCACGTCTCCGTTCGCACCCGTCTGGATCACGGAGATGGTGCGCCGGCGGCACGCCGGGTAGGCGGACGCCCGAGGCCGGTCAGCCCTCGGCGGGGCGGGCGTACCTCGTGATCCAGAGCCCGGGGATCACCTCGACGTCCTCGGCGCCGCCGAACCCGAGCCGCTCGTAGAGCGCGCGGGCGGGCGTGTTCGCCCTGCCGGTGGAGACCGTGATCCGGCGCCTGCCCGCCCGCGCCATCAGCTCCCCCGTCAGCGCCCTTCCGATGCCGCGCCGGTGCGCTCCCGGATCCACGACGAGCCGGTCGATGTCCACCTCGTCCTCCGTCTCCGACCACGCCACGGCCCCGGCCAGCCGGTCACCGTCGAAGGCGCCCAGCCAGGTCAGCGGCTCGGCGCGGAGGTCCTCCAGGGTCTCGTGGAGGGCGGGGATGCGGTCGTCTCCGATGATCTCCGCCTCGACGGCGTAGGCCGCGTGCTGGACGGCCAGCACCTCCTTCGCCAGAGCCTCGTCGTCGAGTGTCATGTCCGCGATGCGCATCCCATGATTGTCGCAGCCTGGCAGGCGTCGCCGGATCCGCCGGATCCGCCGGAGTCCTCCGCCCGGTCGCCGCTCTCGCCGGGGGAGGGCTCCGCCTGTGCGGCGGGGCCCTCCGCCCGGCGAGGCCGGCGGAACCGTCAGGCGGTCAGTTTGAGGACCGCCAGCGAGCGGGCGGGCAGGGTCAGGTCGTCACCGTCGAGGTGGGTGCCGGGGTCGGAGGCCAGGACGATCTCGGCGGGCTGGACCCGGAGTGCGACCGGGGCCCGGCCGAGGTTGGCGGTCACCCGGAACGCGCCCCGGTGCACCACCAGCCAGGAGCCCTCGTGCTCCACCCGGACCCGGTCCAGGCGCGGGTCGGACAGGTCGGGGTGGGCCCGGCGGAGCGCGATGAGCGCCCGGTACCAGTCGAGGTGGGCGCGGTGCGCATCCTGCTCCAGCTCGCTCCAGTCGAGCTTGGAGCGCAGGAACGTCAGCTCCTCGCCGGGATCGGGGGCCTTGTCCGCCCAGTCGTCGTAGCCGAAGCCGACGAACTCCCGCCGCCGCCGGTCGGCCTCGCCCTCGCGCAGCTGCGGCTCGACGTGGTCGGTGAAGAACAGGAACGGCGTGCGCGTCCCCCACTCCTCCCCCATGAACAGCATCGGAGTGAAGGGCGAGGTCAGCAGGAGTCCGGCGGCCAGCCGGAGCGCCTCGGGGTCGACCCGGTCGCCCTCGGCCCGGTTGCCGATCTGGTCGTGGTTCTGTGCGCAGACGACGAACCGGTGGCCGGGCACGTGCCGGGCCGGGCGGCCGTGGCAGCGGCCCCGGAACGACGAGTAGGTCCCGTCGTGGTAGTAGGCCGAGGTCAGCACCTTGGCCAGGGCGGCGGCCGGAGAGCCGGACGGCGCCCCGGCGAAGTCGTCGTAGTAGCCGTGCCGCTCGCCGGTGACCGCCGCGTGCAGGGCGTGGTGCACGTCGTCGTTCCAGGCCGCGGCCAGGCCGTACCCGCCGGCCTCGCGCGGGGTTATCAGCCGGGGGTCGTTGAGGTCGGACTCGGCGATGAGCGTCAGCGGGCGGCCGACGGCGGCCGACAGGGCGTCCACCTCTCCTCCCAGCTCCTCCAGGAAGTGCACGGCCCGGTCGTCGTGCAGCGCGTGCACGGCGTCCAGCCGCAGGCCGTCGACGTGGTAGTCGCGCAGCCACTGCAGCGCGTTGCCGATGAAATAGCGCCGCACCTCGTCGGAGCCGGGGCCGTCCAGGTTGACCGCCTGGCCCCAGAAGGAGGAGGCGGAGGAGTGGAAGTACGGGCCGAAGGGCGCCAGGAAGTTGCCGGACGGCCCGAGGTGGTTGTAGACGACGTCGAGGATCACGCCGAGCCCCTGGCGGTGGCAGGCGTCCACGAACCGCTTGAACCCGTCGGGGCCCCCGTAGTTGTCGGTGACGGCCCACAGGTCCACCCCGTCGTAGCCCCAGTTGCGCCCGCCCGGGACCGGCGGCACCGGCATGACCTCGATGAAGTCGACGCCCAGCGCCACCAGGTGCTCCAGCTTGCCGATCGCCGCCTCGAACGTGCCCTCCGGGGTGAAGGTCCCGATGTGCAGCTCGTAGACGATCGAGCCGGGCAGGGCCCGGCCCTTCCACAGGTCGTCGCTCCAGGTGAACCGGTCGTGGTCGTAGACCCGGCTCGGTCCGAAGATCCCCTCGGGCTGCCAGCGGGTGCGCGGGTCGGGCAGCGGGTCGCCGCCGTCCAGCCGGAACCGGTAGTCGGTGCCGTGGCCGGCCCCCGGCACCTCCGCCGACCACCAGCCGCCGTTCCCGCGCCGCATCGCGTGCCGGGTCCCGTCGACCTCCACCTCGACGGCGCCCGCCTGCGGCGCCCACACCTCGAACATCGATCAGTCCCTTTCCAGCAGTGCGACCGGGTGGCAGGAGAGCAGATGGGCCATGGGGATGCGTCCGGTGTGCTCGGCACCGGACAGCAGGTCGCGCCAGTGGCCGGGCGGGAGCGTGAGCGTCTCGCTCCCCCAGCCGCCGCGCCGCTCCAGGCCCACCGGGAGCCGGGTCGCCACGGCCACGGCCCGCTCCCCGCGGGCGAAGGCGACCGCGTGCTCACCGGTCTCCAGCGGGACGTACGGCGCCGCGGGGTCGATCCGCCGCCGCAGGCCGAGCGCCTGCCGGGTGACGAGCAGCTTGGCGGCGTCCCACTCGGACCAGCCGGCCCCGGAGGACCCGGCCGGTCCGGCGGCCCCGGTAGATCCGGAAGACCCGGCGGCCCCGGGAGCGCCGGGCGAACCGGGGGCTCCGTCCCCGGCGAGCATCCAGGCGCGGAGGCCGAAGTCGACCGGGCGGCGGTTGTCCGGGTCCACCAGGGAGAAGTCGGTGATCTCGTTGCCCCAGTACAGGTCCGGCACGCCCGGCATCATGAGCTGGACGAGCTTCTGGCCCAGTGAGTTGGACCGGGCGTAGGGCTCGATCCGGGCGGCGAACTCCCCGATCGAGGGGCCGCACTCGCCGATCGCCCGCTCCACGAAGGCCCGCAGGCCCTTCTCGTAGGACGGGTCGGGCGCGGCCCAGGAGATCGCGGTCTTGGCCTCGCGGGCCGCCTTGAACAGGTAGTCGAAGAAGCGGTCCGGGTCGATCGGCCAGGCGGCCATCAGGTTCTGCCAGGCCAGGTAGTCCAGCGCCGGGTCGAAGGAGACCTTCGCGGACCACTCCTCGACCGCCTCCGTCCACTCGCCGGGCAGCTCCGAGAGCACGGCCAGCCGGGCCCGGACGTCCTCCGAGCGCTTGGTGTCGTGGGTGGACAGCGTCGTCATCGTGCCCGGGGCCATCCGGTGGCAGAACGCGTGGAACTCCTCCACCGGCCCGCCGAACCGGTCGGGCTCGCCGCCCACCTCGTTCAGGCAGGCCAGCGGGTACCACCGGTAGAGGGCGGTGTCCTCCACCCCCTTGGCCATCACCGGGCCGCAGGTCTGCTGGAACCGGACGACGGCCTCGGCGGGGCCGTACAGCACCTTCTCCACGGTCTCGGCGACGGGCGCGCCCTCGGGCAGTCGCGCGGCGGCGAGCTCCCCGGCCGCCTCCACGATCGCCGCCGAGGCCGCGGGCACCGGCTCCCTCGGGACCGTGTAGGCCCGGTAGACCGGCATGGCCGCCAGCAGCTCGGCGAGCGTGTCGCGGTCGGTGCCGACGACCGCGTGCAACCGGTCGATCTCGGCGCCGAAGAACAGGTCGAGGACGTGCTTCTTGGCGGTGTAGACCACCTCCGCGTAGTCGCGCGGCATCCCGGTCCGCCGGACGAACTCCTCGACCAGCGGTTCCTTCCCGGCCGGGTCGACGAAGAGCCCGGTGATCCGGTTCAGCGCCTCGTAGCCGGTGGTGCCGTCGCACTCCCAATCGTCCGGGAGCCGTTCGTCTCCGACGAGGATCTTCTCGGCGACCGTCCACACGCCCGACTCGGCGCGCAGCCGGGCCAGGTAGCCGCGCGGGTCTGCCAGGCCGTCGGGGTGGTCGACCCGCAGGCCGCCGATCACGCCCTCGCGGACCAGGTCCAGGACGACCCGGTGGGTGGCGTCGAAGACCTCCGGGTCCTCCACCCGCAGGCCGATCAGCGAGGACACGTCGAAGAAGCGCCGGTAGCCGGGGCCGCGCCGCCAGTCGACCAGCCGGTAGTGGGTGTCCGGGTAGGGGAACACGTGGTCGTGGTAGCGCAGCACGTCGCCGTCCACCACGGGTTCGGTGTCGTCACCGATCACCGGCATGTTCACCCTGCCGCCGGTCCACTCGATGTCGAACCACGACGCGTACGGCGAGGCCCGCCCCTCGGCGAGCACCGACCACAGCGGCGCGTTGCCCGACTCGGGCACCGGGACCGTCATGTGGTTGGGCACGATGTCCACCACGATGCCGATCCCGTGGTCGGCCAGCGTCGCGGCCATCGCCCGCAGGCCCTCGACCCCGCCGAACTCCTCGCGGATCCGCGAGTGGTCGGTGACGTCGTAGCCGTGCCGCGACTCGGGCACGGCCTGCAGGATCGGCGAGAGGTAGACGTGGCTCACCCCGAGGTCGCGCAGGTAGGGGGCGAGCTCGGCGACCCGGTCGAACCCGAAGTCGGGGGTCAGCTGGAGGCGGTAGGTGGACACCGGCGCGGCCCGGACGGCGGACACGGACTCGGAAGCGGGGCGGGTGCCGGACGCGGAACCGGACACGGGCTCGGACACGGGCTCGGACACGGGCTCAGACACGGGCTCAGACACGGCGCAGCACCCGCATCGAGCGGCCCGCCACGGGCACCGCCTCCCCCGCCCGGCCGAGCGGGGTGTCGACCGTGATCGGCATCGCCGTGTCGATCTCCGTCAGCCACATGTCGCCGTAATCCTCCGGGATCGTGAACTTGATGGTCTCGTGGTGGGCGTTGATCAGCAGCAGGAACGAGTCGTCGGTGATGCGCCGTCCCCGGCGGTCCGGCTCGGTGATGGACTCGCCGTTCAGGAAGACGGCCAGCGACCTGGCGTAGCCCACGTTCCAGTCGTCGTCGGTCATCCGCTTGCCCTGCGGGGTGAGCCAGGCGATGTCGCTCAGCTCGTCCTCCGACCCGCGCACCGGCCGGCCGTAGAAGAAGCGGCGCCGCCGGAAGACCGGGTGGTCGGCGCGGAGCTTGGCCAGCTTCCGGGTGAACTCCAGCAGCAGCCAGTTCTCCCTGACGTCGGACCAGTCGACCCAGCTGAGCTCGTTGTCCTGGCAGTAGACGTTGTTGTTGCCCTGCTGGGTGCGGCCGAGCTCGTCGCCGTGGGAGAGCATCGGCACGCCCTGCGACAGGAACAGCGTCGTCAGGAAGTTGCGCTTCTGCTGCTCGCGCAGCGACTCGATGGCCAGCGTCGCGGGCCCCTCGGCCCCGCAGTTCCAGGACCGGTTGTCGTCGGTGCCGTCGCGGTTGTCCTCGCCGTTGGCCTCGTTGTGCTTGTGGTTGTAGGAGACCAGGTCGGTGAGGGTGAAGCCGTCGTGGCAGGTGACGAAGTTGATGGAGGCGGCGGGACGGCGGCTGTCGTCCTGGTAGAGGTCGCTGGAGCCGGTCAGCCGCGAGGCGAACTCGGGCAGCGCGGCGGGCTCGCCCCGCCACAGGTCCCGGATCGTGTCGCGGTATCTGCCGTTCCACTCGGTCCACCGGGCCGGGAAGTTGCCCACCTGGTAGCCGCCGGGGCCGACGTCCCACGGCTCGGCGATGAGCTTGACCCGCGACAGCACCG
Organism: Planomonospora antibiotica; assembly: GCF_014647955.1. Lineage (NCBI taxonomy): Bacteria > Bacillati > Actinomycetota > Actinomycetes > Streptosporangiales > Streptosporangiaceae > Planomonospora > Planomonospora antibiotica. The sequence continues at coordinate 12,780 of NZ_BMQE01000003.1, forward strand.
GGTCCTGCTGGACCAGGTCGAAGAAGGCGCTCAGCCGGTCCACCTCGTGCAGCTCGCGGGCGAGTGTGGCCGCCAGGTCGAACCGGAAGCCGTCCACGTGCATCTCGGTGACCCAGTAGCGCAGCGAGTCCATGATCAGCTGGAGCACCTGGGGCGAGCGCATCAGCATGCTGTTGCCGGTGCCGGTGGTGTCCATGTAGTAGCGCCGGTCGTCCTCGACGAGCCGGTAGTAGGCCTCGTTGTCGATGCCGCGCATGCTCAGCGTCGGGCCCAGGTGGTTGCCCTCGGCGGTGTGGTTGTAGACCACGTCGAGGATGACCTCGATGTTCGCCTCGTGCAGCGCCTTGACCATGGCCTTGAACTCCAGCACCTGGCCGCCGCGCTGGCCGCTGCTGGAGTAGGTGTTCTGCGGGGCGAAGAAGCCGACGGTGTTGTAGCCCCAGTAGTTCGCCAGGCCCTTGTCGGCCAGCATGTGGTCGGTGACGAACTGGTGCACCGGCATGAGCTCGATCGCCGTCACACCGAGCGCGGTCAGGTGGTCGATGATCTCCGGGTGCCCGATGGCCGCGTAGGTGCCGCGGATCCGCTCCGGGATCTTCGGGTGGTTGATCGTGAGGCCCTTGACGTGCGCCTCGTAGATCACCGTGTCGTGGTACGGCGTGGCGGGCGGGCGGTCGTGCCCCCACCCGAAGAACGGGTTGATCACCACGGAGCGCGGCATGAACGGCGCCGAGTCCGCGTCGTTGCGGCTGTCCGGCCGCCCGAAGCGGTAGCCGTACACCGCCTCGTCCCACGCCACGTCGCCCTCGATCGCCTTGGCGTAGGGGTCGAGGAGGAGCTTGGCGGGGTTGCAGCGCTGCCCGGCGCCCGGGTCGTAGGGGCCGTGCACGCGGTAGCCGTACCGCTGCCCCGGGCCGACCCGGGGCAGGTAGCCGTGCCAGACGTGGCCCTCGACCTCGGTGAGCGAGACCCTGGTCTCCTCGCCCTCGTCGTCGAACAGGCACAGCTCGACCTTCTCCGCGGCCTCGGAGAAGAGCGCGAAGTTAGTCCCCGCGCCGTCATAGGTGGCCCCGAGAGGATAGGGGTCACCAGGCCAGATTTCGATCATTTCACCGCCCTTCAGCGGTGTGGAGACATGCCCAATGCTCCCCCGTACATGCATGTTCCGCCATCTCCGGCGCGCCGGATTTCCGCCCCCGCCGCGAGCCGGATTCCGGCCTCAGCCGGAGAGCCGCGCCCGCAGCTCCCGCAGGGCGGGTTCGTGGACGCGGACGCCGGAGCGGCGCACGAACGCCTCGGCCGCCCGCAGGTGCTCCCCGGCCCGGTCCCGGTCGCCGCGCAGCAGGGCCAGCCTGGCCAGGCACAGGTCGGTGACCGACCAGCCCAGCAGGCGTCCCGCGTGCGGCGCCAGCCGGTCCGCCAGGGCCCCGCCCGCCTCCACCTCCCCGAGGGCCGCGCAGAGCTCGCCGGCCGCGTCCGCGACGAACCGGTAGCCCAGGTCGGGCAGGAGCTCCGCGAAACCGTCGCGGGCGAGGCCGGCGAAGTCCGCCCGCGCCTCCGCCGCCCGGCCCAGGTCGGTCAGGGCCAGGCAGCGCAGGACCCGCCAGGGCCGCTGACCGGGGCGCGAGCCGAGGGTCTCGTCGGCCAGCGCCAGCGCCTCCGCCGGGCGCCCGCCCGCACGCAGGGCCAGGAAGCGGAGCGTCTCGTGCCGCAGGTGCGCGTCGTCGCGGCCGAGCGCGCCCTCCGGGTGGGCCGCCCCCGACTCCCCGGCCGCCGCGAGGGCGTCGCCGAACCGCCCGTCCAGGTAGGCGTGGACCGCGCTCTGCCAGGCGGCGAGACCGGACAGCGAGGGGAGCCGGAGCCGCTCGGCGGTCTCCCGCAGCCAGGCGAGGTCCCCGGCCGCGCCGTCGCGCTCGCCCCGGGCGGTCCGCTCGACGTGGTCGGTCTCCCGGCCGATCCACTCGGTCACCAGGTCGCCGGTGCGCACGCCGAGCTCCACGATCTCGTTGATGACCGCCCGCCGCAGGTCGTGGTCGTCGCCGGAGCGGAGCAGCAGCTCCCAGGCGATCAGCGTCCGGGACAGGGTCCGCTCGTCGCCGCCGCGCCGGGCCAGCCGTACGGCCTGCGCCGCGAGCTCCAGGCTCTGCGCGACCGGCCGTCCCGTGGAGCCGATGAACGCCGAGGCGGCCAGCAGCCGGGCGCGCCACGGCGAGCCCTCGGCCAGGTCCGAGGCGAGCGCCCGGTCGATGCGCCCGGCGAGCCGCTCGACGTCGGTCACCTCCTCGTACATGGCCGTGTAGATCTGGTCCGACAGGCCCAGCGCCGCCCGGGCCAGGCGGTTGTCGTCGCCGAGGTCCTCGGCGATCCGCGCGGCCTCCTCCAGGCGGGTGCGGGCGGCCGTGCTCAGGCCCGCCGCCGCCTGCGCCTCGGCCAGGTCGAGCAGGAGGTCGCAGCGGAGCGCGTCGTCGGACCGGGGCAGGGCGCCGATCAGAGTGATCGCCCGCTCCAGGTGCTCGACCGCGTCCTCGTGCGCGAACTGGGCCGTGGCCTGCGCCGCCGCGCGCCGGGCGTAGCCGATGGCCTTGCCCGCCATGCGCCCGCTCAGCACGCCCTCGCCGTAGTGGTGGGCGACCTCGACCAGCCGGGTCCCGCCCCGCTCCTCCAGTACCTCGGCGATCCGGGCGTGCAGGCGCCTGCGCCGCAGCGGCGGCAGCGCCTCGCGCAGCACGTCGCGGACGATGTCGTGGACGAACCGGCAGGCCGGCCCGTCCCCCGCGGTCAGCAGCCGGGCCCGGACCGCGGCGTCGAGGATGTCGAGCACCTCCTCCTCGGGCAGGTCCGCGACCCGGAACAGGATGTCGGCGGGCGCGTCCCTGCCGAGCAGGGCCGCGACGGTCAGCACCTCCTCCGTTCCGGGCGGCAGCCCGGCCAGCCGGCCGCGCACCACGTCCGACAGGTCGGCCAGCGCGGCCGGGGCCGCCGGGAACTCCGGGGCTCCGGACCCCTCGGCCAGGTGCAGCACCTCGCCGAGGAAGAACGGGTTGCCCGCGGTGAGCCGGGTCATCTCCGCGGCCCGGCCGGTGTCGGCCCCGGCCCGGCCGAGGTACTCGCGGATGTCGTCCTCGGCCAGGCCCCGTACGGCCAGCCGCTGTACGTGCGCCAGCCGTGCCAGCGTGCCGAGGGCGTGCTCCAGTGCCCCGCCGGGCCGTACGTCGGTGTCCCGGTAGGTGGCCACCACGGCCAGTTCCGGGCAGAGCCGGGTCGAGGCGAGGAACTCCAGCAGCCGGATCGAGGAGGCGTCGGCCCACTGGAGGTCGTCCAGGACGATCAGGACCCTGCCGTACCCGTTCAGCAGCCGGGCGAAGGCCTCGTAGAACCGGAACCGCCCGCCCTCTCCCTGCGCTCCCGCTCCGCCCGGTCCCGCGGGGGCCGTACCGGGTCCCGTCAGACCCGCGGAACCGGATCCGATCAGGCCCGCAGAGCCCGCGCCGGGTCCTCCCGGTTCGGTGGAGCCCGCGAGCGCCGTGGCGGCCTGCGTCCACGGCCAGAAGGGCGGGGCACCGCCCCCGTCCCAGCAGCGGCCCCACACCACCCGCCGCCCGGCCGCCTCCGCGGTCGCGGCGGCGTGTTCGGCCAGGCTCGTCTTGCCGATCCCTGGTTCCCCCGCCAGCAGCACCACCCGGTGCCCGTCGCCGGTGACCGCGCGGTCGAGGACGGCGATCTCCGCGTCCCTGCCGACTAGCCGGGGTGCCGGGGACTCCGGAGCGACGGGCGCCGCGGATCCCACCGACGACGGGACGGGTGCCGCAGGGACCGCGGATCCCACCGACGGCAGGACTGACGCCGCAGGGACCGCCGACCCCGTCGGCGGCGGGGCGACCGTCCCGTGCGCCCCGCGCGCCTCCGTCCGCGGGACGAGCGCCGGGTCCTGGGCGAGGATGCGCCGTTCCATCTCCCGCGCGGGCGGTCCGGGGTCCAGGCCGAGCTCGTCCACCAGGAGCCTGCGGCCCTCGGCGAGCACGGTCAGCGCGTCCGCCTGCCGTCCGGCCTGGTAGAGGGCGTGCGCGGCGAGCACACGGAGCCGTTCGCGCAGCGGGTGGGCGGCCACCAGCCTGGCCAGCCCGCCGGTGAGCGCGTCGCCCCGGCCCAGGGCCAGAGCGGCCTCGGCGGCGTCCTCCTCCAGCGTCAGCCGGAACTCGGCCAGATGGGCCCGCTCCTGCTCCGCCCAGGAGGCGCCGGTGAAGTCGGCCAGCGGCTCCCCCCGCCACTCCCCCAGCGCCCGCCGGAACTCCCGCTCCGCCCCCGCGTGGTCCCCGGCGGCCGCCAGGCGGGTGCCCTCCGCCGCGTGCCCGCGTGCCCGCGCCAGGTCGAGGTCCGCCTCACCGATCGCGAGGGCGTAGCCGCCCGGGCGGCTGACCAGGACGGACGGGGGCGTGTTCCGCCGCCGGTCCGGTTCGAAGACCCGGCGGAGCTTGGAGACGTAGGCCTGGACGGTGTTGACCGCCCCCGGCGGGGGCCCGTCCTCCCAGAGCACGTCGATGATCCGCGCCGGGGCCACCGGCCGGGGCGCGGCGAGCATGCACAGGGCCAGCACCGCCCGCTGCTGGTGGGGGCCGATGTCCAGCGGCTCCCCGCCGTCGCCGGCCACGCCGACCGGCCCCAGCACCCGAAAGTCCATCCCGGCCACCTCGCTCCCGAACTGCGCCGATGCTAGCCCTTCGCGACCGGTGCCCGGTCCCCGCGGCCCGGTCGGTCCACGGCGCGGCCAGGCCCCGGTCCCGGGTCTCTGCCGCGGTCAGGCCCCGCCCGGGCCTCCCGGTCCTCTCGTCCCGGTGAGAAACCCGCCGCCGCCCGCGAGCGGAGACCGGTTCTCCACGAGGGCTGTAGGACGATGGAAGGGTGAGCTTCAAACTGGCCGTCTGGTACGAGCCCAAGCCGATCACCAAGGAACACGCGGAGAACGTCTTCCAGGCGCTCCGCCGGGGGGAGCCCGACGCCGCGGCGGCGCATCCCGGGGTGGCGGCGTTCGCCGAGCGCCTGCCCGAGGCCCGGCAGGTCTCCCCGGAGTACGCCCTCGTCACCGTGGAGCGCGAGCGGTCCGACGAGGTGTCGGGCGTCGCCTTCGAGGCGGCCCGGGAGTGCGAGCTGGTCTGCTACGACCCGCAGCGCCGGCTCGTGCACAACCGCGAGCCGCTGGGCGCCTACCCCGGCATGCAGATGCACACGGGCGACGGGATGATCCTGATCGACCCCGACCTCCAGCTCATCCACGACGCGCTGGCCACGATGGGCCCGCAGAACCCCTTCACCGCCCTGGTCGTCTTCGGCGAGCACTTCGTCCAGACCTCCCCGGAGCCCGGCGGTTACGAGCTGGAGTACAAGGACAGCGTCCGCAACGCCATGTACCGCACGCACGTCGCCGACCTGGAGACGGTCCAGGACGCCTTCGCCGAGTACGCCGTCGACAACCGGGCCTTCCTGGAGCGCCACGACTGGGAACGGGTCTGATCCGGCTGCCTCCCCCGCACAGGGCCGGCCCCTGCCCCGCAGAGGACCCCGACCTTGCGGTACCGCCCGGAGCAGGCGATGAGGGGGCGGGCAACGCGTGCGAAGCGCGAGGGACGACGGTGCGGGAACGGGCCGCCTGCCGTAGTTTGTGATCATGACGAGATCGCACCCCGGGGTACGGGAGCCGGCGCAGCCCCGCTGGAGGTGGCCCGGGTACGCGGCGGCGGTCTGGGGGTTCGCCTTCGCCGTGCCCAGCTTCTACTGGGCCCTGGGCGGTACGGCGGGCGCGACCACGACGATCTCCCCCTCCCTGGTCCGGCTGGTGGAGGAGGAGGTCACCTGGTTCGTGGTCACCCTGTGGGTCACCGGCCTCCTCAAGGTCGTCGGCGGGCTGCCCGGATCAGGCCGCGGCGAAGCCTCTTCCGAACTGCGCACCTGGAGCTCCGGATAACTCCGGTGACCTCCGGAACCATCCGGAGGTCAGAGTTACAGTGGGCGGTATGAGTGCACTTCCCATCGGCTCCTCTCCCGAGGAACCCACCAGCACGGTCGGTGTCGCCGAAGCGGGCAAGACCCTCTCCCGGCTACTCGACCGGGTGGAGGCCGGAGAGCAGATCATCATCACCCGAGGCGGACGGCCCGCCGCAGTCCTGGGCCCCGTTCCCCGGCCGCCCTTCTCCGGCCAGGCCATAGGAGACCGCCTGACTCGCTGGTTCGAGGAGTTCGGTCCCGACCCCGACTTCGCCGACGACATCGAGGCCGCCATACGGGACCGGTCTTGACCTCGCGTGTCGTGATCGACACATGCGTCATGGCGGACATCGAGCGTGGAGTCCTCGATCCGCGGCGTCTCGCTCCCTACGACCCGGCGATGTCCGTGCTGACCTTGGGAGAGCTGCTGACCGGGCTCGCGAAGGCGAAGACCAAGGCGGAGCGTGAGCAACGGACCCGGAGGATCAGCGGTCTGGTGCGCCTGGTTCCGGTGCTGGACTTCTCTCTCCGTACGGCCGTCGCCTACGCGATGCTCAACGCCGCAGCCCTGTCGAAAGGACGCGAAGGGCAACGATCCGACATGCTCATCGCCGCTTCGGCGATGGAACACGGCGCCTTCCTCCTGACAAAGGACAGAGGGTTCGAGCGATTGCGCCACATCAGCCGGATCAGGGTCCTGCACCCGAGAGATCTCTGAGAGATTCCGCCACCTCCGGTGCCCGTCCGTCGCCGAGCCTGTCGCCGGCGCCGTGACGGCGCCCCTCCCCCGCTCCGCCGGGCGGACAAGAGGAGCCCGGGGTCATTCGCCGGGGAAGCGCACTCCCGCCTGGGCGCGGACCTCGTCCAGGATGCCCATCACCTCGAGCGTCGACCGCCAGGGCACGAGCGGGCTCTCCAGCAGCCCCTCGCGCAGGCAGCGCATGGCCTCGGCGGCCTCGTGGTTCATGCCGTTGCCGTCGAAGGGCACCTGGAAGGTCTCCGGCTCGCCGTCCGTCCGGTACAGCGTGAAGGCCTCCGGCCGGAAGAACAGGTGCGGCAGCTCGATCCGGCCGAGCGGACCGGAGACCGAGGCCGTGACCGGGCTGTGCGTGGTGATGCCGCAGGAGAGCATCGCGACGGCGCCGTCCGCGTAGCCGAAGAGCATGCCGGTGTTCTCGTCCACGCCCTCGGGGGTCAGGCGGGCCCAGGACTGCACCCTCTCGGGGGCGCCGAGCAGCATGTGGGCGAAGGAGACCGGGTAGACGCCCAGGTCCATCAGGGCGCCGCCGCCCAGCGCGGGGTCGCGGAGCCGGTGGCCGGGGCCGACCTCGACGGAGATGCCGAAGTCGGCGTGCACGGTGTCGACCGGGCCGAGCGCGCCCTCCCGGACCAGTTCGACGAGCCTGCGGATCGCCGGGTTGCAGCGCATCCACATGGCCTCCATGAGGAACAGCCCGCGCTCGCGCGCCAGGTCCACCAGCTCGGCGGCCCGGGCCCGGTCGAGGGTGAACGGCTTCTCGCACAGGACGGCCTTGCCGGCGTTCAGGCAGGTCGTCACGGCGTCGTAGTGGGCGCTGTGCGGGGTGGCGACGTAGACGATGTCCACCTCGGGGTCGGCGGCCAGCTCGGCCCAGGTGCCGTGGGCACGGGGGATGCCGTGGCGGTCGGCGAAGGCCTGCGCGCTCCCGATCGACCGGGACCCGACGGCGACCACCTCGGCGTCCGGCAGCAGCTTCAGGTCCTCGGTGAAGGTCGCGGCGATGCCGCCGGTCGCCAGGATGCCCCACTTAATCGTGCTCATAACGACATATCACATCATGCCTGGACAACTGGTGGGAACGCTCCCACCATGCCGGACCGTCCACGCAGCACACCGGACCGTCCACGCACCGCGCGGACCGTCCGCACCTCCGCGCCGCACGCCGTACGGGCGCGGCCACCGCCCGCCGTACGGCCCGCCCGGAGACGGGGCCGTACGGCGGGCCGGGCCGTCAGCCGCGGGTGTCGGCGAGCAGCGGCTCCAGGACCAGGTCCGGGTGGTCGCGCAGGACGCCGCGCATCCGCCACTCGTCGGTGAACAGCGCCAGCAGCGCCCCGTCGATGGTCCGGGTGAGGACCTCGACCCCGCGCTGGCGGGTCAGGACGGGCGCCGACTCGGCGTCGGTGAGGCGGGCCAGGCTGAAGTCGAGCCGGTCCAGGGCGATCTCCGTGTTGAACTCCCCGGCCAGCCGGTGCTTGACCACGTCGAACTGCATCGGGCCGACCGCCGCGAGCACCGGCGACTGGTCGCCGCGGATCTCGGAGCGGAGCACCTGGACGACGCCCTCGGCCTCCATCTGCTCGATGCCCTTGCGGAACTGCTTGGACCGGCTGGAGTCGCGGACCCGCGCGGTCCAGAAGTGCTCCGGCGCGAAGCTCGGGATCTTCGGGAACTCGACCGCGCGGCCGTCGTAGAGGGTGTCGCCCGGCCGCAGGGCCGTGGCGTTGACCAGGCCGATCACGTCGCCGGGGTAGGCCTCGTCGATCGTGGCGCGCTCCTGGCCGAAGACCGACTGGGCGTACTTGGTGGCGAAGGGGCGCCCGGTCGCCGCGTGGGTGAGCACCATGCCGCGCTCGAAGCGGCCGGAGCAGACCCGGACGAAGGCGATCCGGTCGCGGTGCGAGGGGTCCATGTTGGCCTGGACCTTGAAGACCAGGCCGGAGAACGGCTCCTCCAGCGGGCGCGGGTCGCCCTTGACGTCGGGGCGGGGCGCGGGCGGCGGGGCGAGGTCCACCATGGCGTCCAGCAGGCGGCCGACGCCGAAGTTGGACAGCGCCGCGCCGAACAGCACCGGGGTCGTCTCGTGGGACTCGAACGCCTTCTGGTCGTGGTCGGACCCGATCGCCGTGAGCAGGTCGGCCTCGTCCCTCGACCGCTCCCAGTCCTCGCCGATCTCGGCGACCGCCCGCTCGGGGGTGAGCTCGGTCTCGATGGCCTTGGTGGCGCCGCCGGGCGTGCGGGTGTAGCGGACGGCCCGGTCGGAGATCCGGTCGATCACCCCGTGGAAGAAGCCGCCGGTGCCGATCGGCCAGGTGATGGGGGTGGGCTTCAGGCCGGTCTTCTCCTGGATCTCGTCCAGCAGCTCCAGCGCCTCGCGGCCGGGCCGGTCCCACTTGTTGACGAACGTGATGACGGGGATGCGCCGGTGGCGGCAGACCTCGAAGAGCTTCAGGGTCTGCGGCTCCATGCCCTTGGCCGCGTCGAGCAGCATGACCGCGCAGTCGACGGCGGCCAGCACGCGGTAGGTGTCCTCGGAGAAGTCGGCGTGGCCGGGCGTGTCCACCAGGTTGAACATGTGGCCGCGGTACTCGAAGCGGAGGGCGGCCGAGGTGATGGAGATGCCCCGGGCCTTCTCCATGTCCATCCAGTCGGAGGTCACGCCGCGCCGCCCGGCCTTGCCGTGCACGGCGCCGGCCTCGGTGATCGCCGAGGCGTGCAGCGCCAGCGCCTCGGTCATGGTCGACTTTCCGGCGTCGGGGTGGCTGATCACCGCGAACGTGCGGCGCCGCGCCGCCTCCTGCGCGATCGCGGTGCTCATCGTCTTCTCCTTGCCGTGCCGTGGGGACTCGCGTCCGGGTACTGTCGTCCGTACTGTCATCCAGGGTGTCGGAACAGCTTACGCGCCGCCGCGCGCGCCGATTGATGTGACGACACTTCCCCGGGCCGCTTGCGCCAGTACGGGCGCACAGTGGATCGTTGGGAGATCTCGTGCCCGTACCGACCGTCTGAAAGCGATTCACTCGTGCGACTCGACGTTCCAGCAGTGATGTGCAGATGATCACGCTCCGCTATGCGGCGGGTTCCGACGTCGGCCGGGTCCGCCAGGGCAACGAGGACTCCGCCTACGCGGGCCCCCGGCTGCTGGCCGTCGCCGACGGGATGGGCGGCCACGTGGGCGGGGAGGTCGCCAGCGCGGCCGCGGTCGCCACGGTCGCGCCCCTGGACCACGAGTGCCCGCCCGACCTCGTCGCCGCCGCGGAGAACGGGGTCCACCGCGCCAACCGGCGCCTGCGCGAGATGGTCGAGCAGGACCCGAGCCTCACCGGGATGGGCACCACGCTGACCCTGATGCTCTGGGACGGGCCGCGCGTGGCCCTGGCCCACATCGGCGACTCCCGGGCCTACCTGCTGCGCGAGGGCGACCTCTACCAGATCACCTACGACCACACGCTCGTCCAGACCCTGATGGACGACGGCCGGATCACCGCCGAGGAGGCGGCCCGCCACCCGCACCGGTCGATCCTGCTCCAGGTCCTGGACGGCAGCGACACCATCGAGGTCGACCTGTCGCTGCGGGACGCCGAGGTCGGCGACCGCTACCTGCTCTGCTCCGACGGCCTGTCCGGGGTGGTCGACGCCGACCGCCTCCGGCACGTGCTCGCCACGATCGACGACCTCGACACCGTCGCCCGCACGCTCATCGAGCTCGCCTGCGACGCCGGCGGCCCGGACAACATCACCTGCGTGGTGGCCGACGTGGTCGACGAACCGGGGCCCGCGCAGGACGCCCCGATGATCGTGGGTGCCGCCGCGTCATAGCACCACCACCGCCACGAAGGGACGCCGCCGTGTACAAGGAATTCGCCCGCGAGGCCATCGTCTGGCTCATCCCCGTCGTCATCCTCGTCGGCCTCGCCTACATGATCACGAGCGCCTAGGCTTCGCCGGGTCGTCCCCATGATCGCGAGCGCCTAGGGTCCGCCGGGTCGTCCCCATGATCGCGAGCGCCTAGGGTCCGCCGGGCCGTCCCGCCCGGTTCCCGGCGCGCCCCTCGCGACCTGCCCGGCGCGCCCCTCGCGACCCACCCGGCGAACTCCGGGCAACCCGCCCGGCGGACCCCGGATGGACCGCCGGGCGGACCCCGGGTGACCCGCCCGGCGGACCCCGGGCCGTTGCCGCCTCCCCCTACAGGTGGATATTTCTCGACTTTCGGGAACTATCGCTTTTACTTGCGCTTTATATACATATAGTCAGGCGCATGCGTTCGGGGGGACGCGCCGGTAGGCACCAGCAGGGGGATCTCACATACCAATGGGTCGGTTGCACGAGTTCGTCGACGCCGCGCTGGCCTTTCCCACCGTGCTGTTCAGCTTCCCGCTGATCGTGGTGGTCGGCTACTGGATCGTCTCCCTCCTCACCGGCACGGCGCTCGGCGACGACGCCGCGAGTGAGGGCGCCGAGGCCGCCGAGGTCCCGGGCGGCGGGGGCTTCGCCGGGTTCCTGGCGGGCCTCGGGCTCGGCGGGGTGCCGGTCGCGGTGACCGTCTCGCTGCTGGTGGCCGTCGCCTGGTTCGCCAGCCTCACCGGGGCCGTCCTGGCCGCGGGGACCCCGGTCCTGCCGGCCGTACCGGTCGCGGCGGTCGCCTGCGCCTGGCTCGGCACCCGCCTGCTCACGCTGCCGCTGCGGCGCGCCGTACCGAAGGAGCGCGTCCCCTCCCGCGCCGACTTCGTGGGCCGCACCTGCGTCATCCGCACCGGCCGGGTGGGGCGGGACTTCGGCCAGGCCGAGGTCACCTCCCCCGACGGCTCCTCCGCTCTCGTCCAGGTAAGGCAGACCGGCGGCGACGTCTTCGGCGCCGGCAGCACCGCCCTGATATTCGCCTACGACGCCCCCGGCGAATTCTTCTGGGTGATGCCGTACGACGCGGAACTCGACCCCGACCGTCCCATCTGAACGAGGGAGTCCATGGACGTCATCTCCACCGGTTTCGGCGTGCTCCTGGCCGTCGTGCTGCTCGTCGCCATCGGCCTGATATTCATGATCACGCGCCTGTTCCACAAGGTCGAGCAGGGCAGGGCCCTGATCGTCTCGAAGGTCAACAAGGTCGACGTCACCTTCACCGGCGCGGTCGTCCTGCCCGTGCTGCACAAGGCCGAGTTCATGGACATCTCGGTGAAGACCATCGAGATCGAGCGCTCCGGCAACGAGGGCCTGATCTGCCGGGACAACATCCGGGCGGACATCAAGATCACCTTCTTCGTCCGGGTCAACAAGACCGTCGAGGACGTGGTGAAGGTCGCCCAGGCGATCGGCACCACCCGCGCCAGCGACGCCGAGACGCTGCAGGAGCTGTTCAACGCCAAGTTCTCCGAGGCGCTGAAGACGGTCGGCAAGCAGCTCGACTTCGTCGACCTCTACACCCAGCGCGACCAGTTCCGCGACCAGATCATCCAGGTCATCGGCACCGATCTGAACGGCTACAGCCTGGAGGACGCGGCGATCGACTACCTGGAGCAGACGCCGCTGAGCAAGCTCGATCCGGCCAACATCCTCGACGCCCAGGGCATCCGGAAGATCACCGAGCTGACCGCGATCGAGCACGTGCGGACCAACGAGTTCCAGCGGCACGAGGAGAAGGAGATCACCCGCCAGAACGTGGACGCGCGGGAGGCCATCCTGGAGCTGGAGCGCCGCCAGGCCGACGCGGAGATCAAGCAGAAGCGCGAGGTCGAGACCATGCGCGCCCGCGAGGAGGCGGAGATCGCCCGGGTCCGGGCCGAGGAGCGGCTCAAGGCCCAGGCCGCGGACCTGCGCACCCAGGAGCAGCTCGGCATCCAGCAGGAGAACCAGGCGCGGGAGATCGCGGTCGCGGCCAAGAACCGCGAGCGGGTCATCGCCATCGAGAGCGAGCGGATCGAGAAGGACCGCATGCTGGAGGTCATCTCCCGCGAGCGCGAGACCGAGCTGTCGCGCATCTCCAAGGACAAGGAGGTCGAGGGCGAGAAGCGCTCGATCGCCGAGGTGGTCCGCGAGCGCATCGCGGTCGAGAAGACGGTCGCCGAGCAGGAGGAGAGCATCAAGCGCCTGCGGGTGGTCGAGGAGGCCGAGCGGACCCGCCAGGCCGTGATCATCCAGGCGGAGGCCGAGGCCCAGGAGAACCTGGTCAAGGACATCAAGGCCGCCGAGGCCGCCGAGGCCGCGTCCAAGCACAAGGCCCGCGAGACCCTGGTGCTGGCCGAGGCGCGCCAGCAGGCCGCCGAGCTCGACGCCCGCGCGAAGATCCGCCTGGCCGAGGGCGTGCAGGCCGAGGCCGCCGCGGAGGGACTGGCCGAGGTGCAGGTCGCCGAGCGCAACGCCGCCGCGATCGAGAAGGTGGGCCGGGCCGAGGCCGCGGTCGAGCGGGAGAAGGCGCTGGCCGCCGCCGAGGGCGAGCAGGCCAGGGCGCACGCCGTCGCCACCTCGGTGCGCGAGAAGCTCAAGGCGGAGGCCGAGGGTGAGCAGGCCAAGGCGCTGGCCGAGGCGGCCCGGATCGGCGAGCGGCTGAAGGCCGAGGCCGAGGGCCTCACCGAGAAGGCCGCGGCGATGGCCGCGCTGGACGACGCCAGCCGGGGCCACGAGGAGTACCGCCTCCGCCTCGACATGGAGAAGGAGATCCGCCTGGCCGGCGTCACCTCCCAGGTCAAGCTCGCCGAGGCGCAGGCCATGGTGCTCGCCGCCGGGCTGGAGAAGGCCAACATCGACATCGTCGGCGGCGACAGCGTGTTCTTCGACAAGCTGGTCGGCTCGGTCACCATGGGCAAGACCGTCGACGGCTTCGTGGAGCACTCCGACGTCGCCCGCGCACTCGCCGGGCCGTACCTCGACGGGTCGCAGAGCCTGCCCGCCGACCTGACCCGGATCCTCGGCTCGCTGGGCAGCGGCGACGTTCGGGACCTGTCGGTCTCGGCGCTGCTGGTCAAGCTGATGAGCGAGGGCGGCCCCGAGGGCGCCCGGCTGCGCGAGCTGCTCGGTACCGCGGGCGGCGGCGCGGCGGCGACGGTCACCGCGCCCCCGGTGGCGCCCGCGGCCACCGTCACGGCCGCTGTGTCGCCTGCGCCGCCGGTGACGCCCACCGCCACCGTGCCGGCCGTCGCGGTCGCCGACCTGGCCGACCTCGCCGACCGCGCCGATCTCCCGGTGAACGGTCCCGTCGCCGACGCGGGCCGGGAGTGACGCCGGACGTGACCGTCACCGAGACCCCGGACGGGACCGGGAGCACCGGGAGCATGGAGGACACCGCGGGCACGCCGGGCACGGCGTTCGCGGCGGGCACGGCGTTCGCGGCGGGCCGGACGCTGGACGCGGGCACCTACGAGGTGCTCCGCGCCCGGCTCGCCGAGCAGGCGGCCGAGCTGGCCCGGCGGGCCGAGGAGCTCAACTCCCGGCGCCTGGACGTCTTCGGCGGGGCCGAGCTCCGCCTGATCGGCACCGAGCGCATCCGCACCGAGAACAACTGCGTGCCCCGCGACATCGTGTCGATCGGCGACCTGATGCTGTTCGGCTACAACGTGTTCATCGGGCTGAAGCCGGAGACGACCGTCGCGGACGTCTTCTCCGTGCACCGCTTCAGCCGGGACGGCGACGCCGTCGGCTTCGACACCGACGCCGACGCCGAACGGCTCTTCCGCCACCCGCAGTTCGAGCGGGACTTCGCCGAGCTCTACCGGTACTACCGGGAGACCCGGCTGGTCCAGCTCCGCCGGGTCGAGGGCAGGCTGCTGGCCGTCTTCCAGACCGGCCCGAAGGACATCCGGGTGCTGCGCTGGCAGGTCGGCGCGGACGGCTCGCTCGCCTACGTCGACGACCGCGGCGAGCGCGACCACGTCTTCCCCGCCTCGCACGACTTCGAGTGGACCGCCGCCACCCGCGACGACCACGTGCTCGGCCGCCACCCGCACATCTCGATCCAGGGGGAGGTGTTCGTCGAGACCGTCGGCGGCGACCTCACCATCAAGATCGAGAACAACACGGAGACCGGCGAGGGGATCTACCGGGAGCCGGTCGACGAGCCGCTGCAGAGCCTCGCCGACGCCGACGTGCAGCACGCCAGGATCGGCCCGCTGATCCTGCTGCGCATCCGGCCCTACAACGAGTCCGTCTGGCGGCACCTGGTCTTCAACACCCGGACCAGGGACGTCGTACGGCTGGACGGCATCGGCCAGGCCTGCCGGCGGCTCCCCGAGGACCAGGGCATCATCTTCCCCGGCGGCTACTACCTGTCCACCGGGGTCAGCAAGACCTTCGACACCGACGTCACCGACCTGGAGTTCGAGCGGGTCGTCCGCTCGGCCAACGGCGAGGACGTGCTCTACGTGTTCTACGCCCGGGCCGAGGGCCGGTCGCTGCTGCTGCCGTACAACGTGATCCGCAAGCAGGTGGCGACGCCGATCCCCTGCCACGGCTACTCGCTGTTCGACGACGGCACGCTGGTGGTGTTCCGGGCGACCTCGGACGAGCCGACCCGGGTGCACCCGATGCAGGTGTGGCAGACGCCGTTCACCTCCGACGTCTACGCCGCCGCCCAGCCGGTCGGGACCGGGCCGCTGGAGCGGATCGGCAACGCGGAACTGGTACGCGGCGTCTCCGACTGCCTGTCGGTGGCGCGCATGGTCGAGGAGATGGCGCCGTCGGACGCCGTCTTCGAGGCGCTGATCGCGGCCTGCACGCGCACGGCCGACCACTACCACTGGCTGGGCGACCACGGGCTGCGCGGGCCGCTGGCCGACGTCCGGGCCACCGCCGAGCAGGTGCTGGACGAGTTCGAGAAGGTCCGCTCGCTCACCGGGCAGGCCGCGGCGGCGCTGGACGCCGCCGAGGAGGAGATCTCCTCCCTCGTGCGGCGGTCCCGCGGTGAGGCGGCCCGCTCCGCCGCCGAGTGGGTCACCCGGCTGGCCGGGCTCCGCCAGGCGCAGGGCCACCTGGTGACCCTGCGCGAGCTGCGCTACGCCGACACCGGCCGGATCGACCGGCTGGACGCCGGGCTGGCGGCCGCACTCGACGACACGGCGCAGCGCGCGGTCGGCTTCCTGCGCGGCGCGGACGCCTTCGCCGGCTACCACGCCGAGGTCGAACGGCTGGTCGAGGAGGCCGGGGCCATCGCCACCACGGCCGAGGCGGCGGGCGTGGGCGAGCGCCTGGCCGCGCAGTCGCGGGGCCTGGAGACCGTGATCGAGGTGGTCGGCACGCTGGACATCGCCGACGCGGGGGCGCGCACCGGCATCCTGGAGCGGATCGGCGAGGTCCTCGGCGGGGTCAACCGGGCCCGGGCCACCCTGGAGGCGCGCCGGCGCGAGCTGCTGGCGACCGAGGGCCGCGCCGCCTTCGCCGCCGAGTTCGCCCTGCTGGGGCAGGCGGTCACCGGCGCCCTCGCGGTGGCCGACACCCCCGACCGGTGCGACGAGCAACTCGGCCGGCTGATGCTCCGGCTGGAGAACCTGGAGTCGCGCTTCGCCGAGTTCGACGACTTCCTGGCCCAGCTGGGCACCGAGCGCGAGGACGTCTACGAGGCGTTCTCCTCCCGGCGGCAGTCCCTGCTGGACGAACGGGCCCGCCGGGCCGGCCGGCTGGCCGAGTCGGCAGACCGGATCCTGTCCAGCGTGCGGCGCCGGGCGGCCTCGCTCGGCTCGGTCGACGAGATCAACACCTACTTCGCCTCCGACCCGATGGTGACCAAGCTGCACGCGGTCGCCGGGGAGCTGCGCGAGCTGGGCGAGGCGGTCCGCGCCGAGGAGCTGGAGGGGCGGGTCAAGTCCGCCAGGCAGGAGGCCGGCCGCGCCCTGCGCGACCGCCTCGACCTCTACAGCGACGGCGGCGAGACCATCAGGCTGGGCCGGCACCGCTTCGCGGTCAACACCCAGGCCGCCGACCTGACGCTGGTCCCGCACGGCGAGGCGATGGCGTTCGCGGTCACCGGGACCGACTACCGCTCCCCCGTCGCCGACCCGGCGTTCGCCGCGACCCGGCCGTTCTGGTCCCAGCTGCTGGTCTCGGAGTCGCCGGAGGTCTACCGGGGCGAGCACCTGGCCGCCTCGATCCTGGCCGCCGCCGAGACGGGCACTCCGGTCGCGGGCGCCTCCGGGAACGGGACCTCCGGGAACGGGACCTCCGGGAACGGGACCTCCGGGAACGGGACCTCCGGGAACGGCGGCGGTCCGGGGGACCGCGGCGGCTCCGCGGTCTCGCTGGACGCGCTGCACGAGGCGGCGGTGGCCGAGGGCGGACTGCTCGAAATCGTCCGGCGGGTCGCGGAGAGCCGCTACGACGAGGGCTACGAGCGGGGCGTGCACGACCATGACGCCGCGGCGATCCTGGACGTCGTGCTCCGGCTGCACGCGGGCGCGGGGCTGCTGCGCTACCCCCCGGCCGCCCGCGCCGCCGCCCAGCTCTTCTGGGCCTTCGGTACGGACGAGGCCGCCCGCGCCTCCTGGAGCACCAAGGCGGTCTCGCTGGCGCGGGCCCGCGCCAGGTTCGGGCGGGTGGAGGCGGTGGAGGAGACCTGCCGCGCCCTGGGCTCCGCCGTCGCGGCCTTCACGGCCGGCCTGGACGGCACGCCCGGCACCGACGGCACGAGCACCCCGAACGGCGCAGGCGGCCCGAACGGTGCAGGCGGCACGAGCGTCCTGAACGGTGGCGGCGGCACGAGCACCCTGAACGGCGCAGGCGGCACGAGCGTCCTGAACGGTGGCGGCGGCACGAGCACCCTGAACGGCGCAGGCGGCACGGGCGTCCTGAACGGTGGCGGGGAAGGGCCGGAGGCCCGGGCCGACCTCGCCGAGCTCGCCGGGGAGTACCTGTTCGAGGAGCTGGCGGGCGCGCCCGCCGGGTTCGTGACGAGCGCCGGGGCCCGGAGGCTGCTGGAGCGCTTCGACCGGGCGCTCGGCCCGGCCCGCGCGGACTTCGAGGACGACCTGCGCGCCCTCGCCGGGGACCTGCCCGCCCGCCTGCGGCTGGCGGGGGCGTGGCTGGAGGCGTTCGAGCGCTCCCCCGAGCTGCCCGAGGCGCTGGCCGTACTCCTGTGCGAGCTGCCCCGCCACGACTCTTCGGCGGCGCTGACCGCGACCGCCGAGGGCCTGCTCGGCGCGCACCCGCGCGTCACCGGGCGGCGGCTGGAGGTGCGCCTGGACGAGTTCCTCGCCAGGACCCGGCGCTTCAGGACCCGCCGCGTCCCCGCCTACCGGGAGTACCTGCGGCGGCGCAACGAGCTGGTCGCCGCCGAGCGGGCGCGCCTGCGGCTGGAGGAGTACCGGCCGAAGGTGATGAGCTCGTTCGTCCGCAACCAGCTGCTCGACGAGGTCTACCTGCCGCTCATCGGCGACAACCTGGCCAAGCAGCTGGGCGCGAGCGGCGACGCCAAGCGGACCGACCAGATGGGCCTGCTGCTGCTCGTCTCCCCGCCCGGCTACGGCAAGACGACCCTGATGGAGTACGTCGCCGGCCGCCTGGGCCTGGTCTTCGTGAAGGTCAACGGCCCGGCGCTGGGCCACCACGTCACCTCGGTGGACCCGGCCGAGGCGCCCGACGCGACCTCCCGCCAGGAGGTCGAGAAGATCAACCTCGCGCTGGAGATGGGCGGCAACGTCCTGCTCTACCTCGACGACATCCAGCACACCTCCCCCGAGCTGCTGCAGAAGTTCATCTCGCTCTGCGACGGCCAGCGCCGCATGGAGGGGGTCTGGAACGGCCGGAGCCGCACCTACGACCTGCGCGGCAAGCGCTTCGCGGTCTGCATGGCGGGCAACCCGTACACCGAGTCCGGCAAGCGGTTCCGCATCCCCGACATGCTCGCCAACCGCGCCGACGTGTGGAACCTCGGCGACGTGCTCTCGGGCCGGGAGGAGCTGTTCGCGCTGAGCTACGTGGACAACGCGCTGACCTCCAACCCGGTCCTGGCCCCGTTGTCCACCCGCGACCGCGACGACGTCCGCCTGCTGGTACGGCTGGCGCAGGGCGACCCCGCCGTCCGCGCCGACCGGCTAGCCCACCCCTACTCCCCGGTCGAGCTGGAGCAGGTCCTCGCCGTACTGCGGCGGCTGCTCCAGGTCCAGCGGGTGGTGCTGGCCGTCAACCGGGCCTACATCGCCTCGGCCGCCCAGTCCGACGACGCGCGGACCGAGCCGCCGTTCCAGCTGCAGGGGTCCTACCGGAACATGGCCAAGCTCGCCGCCCGGATCGTGCCGGTGATGAACGACGCCGAGCTGGACGCCGTCATCGACGACCACTATCTCGGCGAGGCGCAGACCCTCACCTCCGGCGCCGAGGCCAACCTGCTCAAGCTGGCCGAGCTCCGGGGGCGGCTCACCCCGGAGCAGGCCGGGCGGTGGGCCGAGGTGAAGGCCGCGTACGTGCGCGCCCAGGCCCTGGGCGGCAGCGAGGACGACGCGGTGACCCGGGCCGTCGGCGCCGTCGGCCTGCTCGCCGACCGGGTCAGCACCGCCATCGGGCAGGCCGCCGAGCGGCTCGCGCCGGAGTCCTGAGCCTCGGGCGGGGACGGTCAGGGGGTCAGTCTGCGTTCGGTCGCGGCGCCGACGACGAGGCGCTCCGCGGAGGCCGGGTGGGGGCCGAAGTCGGCGACGACGCAGGTGATGTTGTCCGGGCCGCCGCCCCGGTTGGCCAGGTCGATCAGGAGGCGGGCGGCCTCGTCGGGGTCGCCGACGTCGGTGAGGGTGTTGAACAGGGTCTCCGGGCCGACCACGGCGGTCAGGCCGTCGGAGCAGAGCAGGTAGCGGTCACCCGGCCGGGCCTCGCGCAGGGTCAGGTCCAGCTCCCCGTCGCCGGTGCCCTCCAGCACGCGCAGGACCATCGACCGGCGCGGGTGCTCGGCCGCCTGCTCCGGGGTGATCCGCCCGTCGTCCACCAGCGACTGGACGAGGGTGTGGTCGTGGGTGATCTGGAAGAGGGCGCCGTCGCGCAGCATGTAGGCGCGGGAGTCGCCGACGTGGGCCAGGGCGAACGCGGCGCCGTCCCAGAGCATGGCGGTGAAGGTGGTGCCCATCCCGCGCAGCGCGGGCTCGCGCTCGGCCATCTCGCGCAGCGCGTGGTTGACGTCCCTGGCGACGCCCCTGAGGGCGTCCTGCAGGTCGGCGCCCGTCACCGGAAGGCGCTCGTCCAGCGCGGCCAGGGTGGTGACGGCGAGCGAGCTGGCGACCTCTCCGCCCGCGTGGCCGCCCATCCCGTCGGCGACGGCCAGCAGGCGCGCGCTGGCGTAACCCGAGTCCTCGTTGGACTCGCGGCGGACCCCGACATCGGAGCGGGCGGCGTAGCGCAGTGCCAGTCCTTCGTTTTGTGCCATGAGGGCAGTAAAGCACTGGTTGAAGCACTTCACAAGCAAAGATGTTGTAGACCGTTTCAGCCTGGTCAACTACTCTGACTGGCTATGGAGGAGAGCCGGGACATCACCGTCAACGCGGGCGACATCGCCCGGCTCGCCGACGTGGGACGGGCCGCCGTCAGCAACTGGCGCCGCCGCCACGAGGACTTCCCGCAGCCGGTCGGCGGCACCGCCTCCAGCCCGCTCTTCTCCCTGTCCGAGGTCGCCGCGTGGCTGCGCGGCAACGGCAAGTCCTTCGAGGTCTCCCTCGGCGACCTGGTCTGGCAGCGGATCCGGACCACCGCCGACGACCTGCGGCTGGGCGGGCTGGTGGGCCTGATCGGCGCCTTCCTGCTCTTCCTGCACCGCGAGCCCGGCGCCTGGGACGAGCACGGCCTGCGGCCCCTTCCCGGCCGCGACGGGCACGGCGGGGGCGGCTGGGACGGGAGGGACGGCGGGTACGGGAGGGACGACCGGCGCGCCGAGCGCGACGGGCACGACGGGCGGTCCCTCGCCGAGCGCGACGGGCACGACGGGCGGTCCCTCGCCGAGCGGGTCGCGGCCGCCACGGCCGACCTGCCCGGCTCCGCCGAGCCACTGCCCGACGACCGAGCCCTGCTCCGGCTGGTCGCCCGGCTGGCCGCGGCGGACGGCCCGCTGGCGGCGTTCGAGTTCCTCTGCGAGCGCTACGCCGAGGCCCACTCCCGGCAGCTCGCGGTGACCAGGCAGGACGTGGCCGCGCTGATGACCCGGCTGGTCGTCCCCGACGGCGGCACCGTGCTGGACCCGGCCTGCGGCGTCGGCACCCTCCTGCTGCCCGTGACCACACCGATCGGCCAGGAGCTCAGCGAGACGAACGCCCGGCTCGCCGCGGTCCGGCTGCTGCTGCGCGGCACATCCGCCCGGATCACCGCCGGCGACTCGCTCCGCGAGGACCGGCTGACCGGCGAGCTCGCCCTCGCCGACGCGGTGGTCTGCGACCCGCCGTTCAACGAGCGCGCGTGGGGCTACGAGGAGCTGACCGGCGACCCCCGCTGGGAGTACGGCCTGCCGCCCCGCGGCGAGTCCGAGCTCGCCTGGGTGCAGCACTGCCTGGCCCACGTGCGGCCCGGAGGGCTGGTGGCGATCCTGATGCCCGCCGCCGCGGCCGGCCGCCGCCCGGGCAAGCGCATCCGGGGCAACCTGCTGCGGGCCGGCGCCCTGCGGGCCGTCGTCAGCCTCGCCCCGGGCGGGCCCGACCTGTGGCTGCTGCGCCGTCCCGACGGGAGCCGGCCCCCGTCCCGCCTGCTGCTGGTGGACGCGGCCGAAGACCTGTCGGCGGTGGAGCCGGCCTGGCGCGCCTACCTCGAGGACCCGGAGGCCGAGCCGTCCGCCGCCGGCCGTACGGTCCGGATCGTCGACCTGCTCGACGACGAGGTCGACCTGACCCCCGCCCGGCACCGCCCGCAGCAGGGCGCGCTGGACTTCGCCCGCGACTTCGGCGACGCGCTGGACCGGTTCCGGGCGGCCTCGGCCACGCTGGCGGACGCGCCTCCCGCCCTGGAGCCGCCGCCCGAGCGCCACGACCTCCCGGTCACCACCATCGGTGAGCTGGCCAAGGCCGGCCTGGTCACCGTCCTGACGGCCCCGCCGAGGATGGCCTCCGGCGCCGGGCCCGTCCCGGTCCTGACCGCCGAGGACGCCGCGGCGGGCGCGCCGCCCTCCGGGGGCACCGTGCTCGACCCCGCGCTGGTCATGGTCAGGCCCGGCGACGTCGTGGCCACCGCCCTGGGCGCGGTCCGGGTGGTCGCCGAGCCGGGCGCGGCGCTGGGACCGCAGCTCACCCTCTACCGGGTGGACCCCTCCCGGCTCGACCCCCACTTCCTGGCCGGATGCCTGCGCTCCGCCGGGCGGTCCGCCCACCCCGGCTCCAGCCGGCTCGACGTGCGGCGGGCCCGGGTGCCGATGCTGCCGATCGCCGAGCAGCGCCGGTACGGCGCGGCCTTCCGCGAACTGACCGCGCTGGAGGACGGGCTCCGCGAGACGGCGGCACGGGGAGAGACCTTGATCAGGCTAGGCTTTGACGGACTGGTCGACGGCCATCTGCGACCGTGCGACCGAGGGGTTTGACATCCTCCTCCGCCTGAAGGCGGAGGATTCCAACCTGGTCCCCGAGGAGGAAACCATGTTGAGGTTCGCGGTTCACCGGCCGGGCACCCCCGAAGCCTCCCCGCGCAGCCACCCCATGCCCTGGGGCGGTCGTGCTGGTGGCTTGGTTATCACCACCGAGCGTAACTTTACCAGCACGTGGCGCTCGGGGGTCCGGATTCCTCCCCGGTCTGAAGCCCGGGGCTTCCTCCCGAGGACCTGGTGAGTCCCGGGAGTCCGTGGGGAGGGCCGCATGGTCATCGGCGACCGGTACGTTCTCGACGACCTCCCCCTGGGGCAGGGAGGCATGGGCGCGGTCTACGCCGGCCATGACAGGCACCTCGACCGCAGGGTGGCGGTCAAGTTCCTGCGTCTGCACACCGGCCCCGACGAGGAGCTGCAGCGCCGCTTCCTGCGCGAGGCCCGCATCCTGGCCCGGCTGGAGCATCCCGGCGCACCCGTGCTGTACGACTTCGGCACCTTCGACCACCGGCTGTTCCAGGTGATGCAGTTCATCGAGGGCGTCACCGTGGCCGACCTGGTCAGCGAGCACGGCCCGCTCCCGGTCCCGTGGGCCGCCGCCATCGCCGCCCAGGCCTGCGCGGTGCTGTCGGCTGCGCACGCGCTCTCGATCTACCACCGGGACCTCAAGCCGACCAACCTGATGCTCTGCCCCGACGGGAGCGTCAAGGTTCTGGACTTCGGCCTGGCGATGTTCCGCGAGACCGGCTCCACCCGGTTCACCCGGGTCGGCCAGCTGCTCGGCACCCCCGCCTACATGGCCCCCGAGCAGATCCAGCGCGGCCTGGCCGGTCCGCGCAGCGACCTGTACGCGCTGGGCTGCGTGATCCACGAGATGCTGACCGGCAGGCAGCTGTTCACCGGCCCCACCGAGTACGCCGTGTTCGAGCGGCAGGTCAACGAGCGCCCGCCGCCCGTCCCCGGCCTGCCCGGCGGGCTGGACCGGCTGATCGGGGAACTGCTGGAGAAGGACCCCGACCGCCGCCCGGCCGGCGCCGACGAGCTCTACGAGCGCCTGCAGCGGTTCGCCGTGGACCTCCCCATGCTCCCCGGCTTCCTCAGCCCGCCGTCGGCCCCCAGCCCGGTGCGGATGTACGCCCGCATGGTCGGCCGCGTCCTGGCCTGAAGGACGTCCCGGCACGCCCCGCCCGGTGGGCCCGCCGGCCGTACGGGGCGGCTCACCGCCGTGCGACCGGCGCCAGATGCGCGGTGAACCAGTCGCGGGCGAACTCCGAGACGGTCTCCAGGGCACCCGGCTCCTCGAACAGGTGGGTGGCGCCGGGGACGATCCGCAGGCTGTTCTCGCAGTGCAGCCGGCGCTGCGCCGCCCGGTTGAGCTCCAGCACCGCCTCGTCGTTCCCGCCGACGACCAGCAGGGTCGCGGCCCGTACGGCGGGCAGCCGGGGCCCGGCCAGGTCGGGCCGGCCGCCCCGGGAGACCACGGCGGCGATGTCGGCCCCCGGTTCGGCGGCCGCCCACAGCGCCGCGGCGGCCCCGGTGCTGGCCCCGAAGTAGGCGACCCGGAGGCCCCGGACCCCCGGATGCCCGCGCAGCCAGCCGGTGACCCGGTCGAGCCGGCCGGCCAGCAGGGGCACGTCGAAGACGTTGCCGCGGTCGAGCTCCTCACCCGGGGTGAGCAGGTCGAACAGGAGCACGGCCAGGCCGGCGCGGTAGAGGGCGGTCGCGACCTGGCGGTTGCGCGGGCTGTGCCGGCTGCTCCCGCTGCCGTGCACGAAGACCACCGTCCCGGCGGCCGCGTCCGGTACGGCGAGCCGGCCGGGCAGCCGGACGTCCCCGGCGTCCGCCTGGACCTCCGCGGTGAAGGCGGGGACCCGGCCCCCGGCTCCGCTCCCCGCCGTGTTCCCGCCCGGCGCCGCGCTCCCGTCCGCCGCGCTCTCCCCCGCCGCGCTCCCCGCCGCGCTCCTCGCCGCGTCCCTCCCGGGCCCGCCCGCCCCGACCGCGTCCCTCCCGGGCCCGCCCGCCCCGACCGCGTCCCTTCCAGGCCCGCCCGTCCCGGAGGCCGCGGCGTGCATGGAGGCGGCCCGCCGGAGCAGCTCGACCACCTGCGCGTCGGAGGTCTGGTCGAAGTCGCGGTACCAGGCGCCGATGGCGAACAGGTCGTCGGGGGCGAGCAGGCACACCACCTCGTCGGCGGCCCCGCGCAGGCTCTCGATCGCCTCCGGCGCCCCGACCGGGACCGCCAGCACCACCCGCGAGGCGCCGTGCGCCCGGGCGACCCGGCAGGCGGCGCGGGCCGTACCGCCGGTGGCGATCCCGTCGTCCACCACGATCACGGTGCGCCCCTCCAGGGCCACGGGAGGGCGGTCACCGCGGAAGCGGCGGGCCCGGCGTTCCAGCTCGGCCCGCTCCGCCTCCTCCACCCGGGCCATCTCCTCGGCGGTGAGCCGCGCGGCCCGCACCACGTCGTCGTTGACCACGCGCACCCCGCCCTCCCCGATGGCGCCGAAACCCAGCTCCGGCTGGACGGGCACGCCGAGCTTGCGCACCACGATCACGTCCAGCGGCGCGCCCAGGACCCGCGCCACCTCGGACGCCACCGGGACACCGCCTCTCGGCAGCCCCACCACGACCGTGCCCGCGCCTCCGGCATGGCCCCTCAGCCGTTCGGCCAGCCTCGTCCCCGCGTCATGACGGTCGAAGAACATCGCCGTTCACCCCCTGCCGGGCGCCCTTCCCTCATCGGGCCGCCCGGGGTCGTCGCCGGAGCCCTACCCGGTCCCCGCCGTGCCAAAAGCCGCCGTCCGGCGCGGACCTCCGCCGCGAACCTCCACCGGAGGAAAGGGCTCGAACCGCCCAGAAGTGACTCAGATGGCGCGCCCGGCGGCCGATGGGGTTTCCGTAACGGGGACCGAGTCGGCGAAGGCCGCTGCTAGGGGTGAAATGAACCAGCTATTCTCGCCGCTGCTCAACGCACTGAAGCAGCTGGGGGTCGACCCGCAGGCGCTGGAGCGGGCGGCCGGGGAGGCCGAGCGCACCGGGCGCTCCCTGCGCGCGGTGCTGATCCACGACAACATCGTCACCGAGGGGCAGCTCACCGAGGCCTCGGCGATCGAGTACGGGATCAAGAGCGTCGACCTGGTCGGCTACCCGATCGACCCGGCCGCGATGGCCAAGATCCCGCTCTCCCTGATGCTCCGGCACCGCGTCCTCGGCCTCTCCCTGGACGAGGACACCAACGAGATCACCGTCGGCATCACCGACCCGGGCGACGTGCTGGCCCTCGACGACGTGCGCGCGGCGACCGGGCTGACGGTCCGCCCCGTCGTGGTGGCCCGCAGCGACCTGCGCCACATCATGGACCGGCTCAAGCGCGAGGAGAACGACCTCGGCGACCTCGGCGAGACGCTCCGCGCCGAGCACCAGGCCGAGACCGTCTCGAACCTGAACTCCGTCGACGAGGACGCGCCGATCGTCCGGTACGTCAACTCGCTGCTGGAGCAGGGCATCCAGAACCGCGCCTCGGACCTGCACCTGGAGCCGACCGAGCACGACATGCGGGTGCGCTACCGCATCGACGGCGTGCTGCACGAGGTCGACACCGTGCCCCGGCACGTGCAGTCGGCCCTCATCTCCCGCCTGAAGATCATGTCGAACGTCGACATCACCGAGCGCCGGATCCCGCAGAACGGCCGCATCACCGTCATGATCAACGGCCGGAAGGTCGACCTGCGGACCGCGACCCTGCCCACCGTGTGGGGCGAGAAGATCGTGCTGCGCGTCCTCGACACCGGCGGCATCAACCTCAAGCTCGACAGCCTCGGCTTCACCGAGGACAACCACCGCCGCTTCTCCGGTTCGTTCACCAAGCCGCACGGCATGGTGCTGGTGACCGGGCCGACCGGTTCGGGCAAGTCGACCACCCTCTACGCCACCCTCGCGGCGATCAGCAAGCCCACCGTCAACATCATCACCGTCGAGGACCCGGTCGAGTACCGACTGCCCGGCATCAACCAGGTGCAGGTGGACCACAAGGCCGGGCTGACCTTCGCGGCCGTGCTGCCGGCGATCCTGCGCTCCGACCCCGACGTCGTGCTGATCGGTGAGATCCGCGACCGGACCACCGCCCAGCTCGCCGTCGAGGCCGCCCTCACCGGCCACCTCGTGCTCTCCACCCTGCACACCAACGACGCGCCCAGCGCCGTCGTGCGCCTGACCGAGATGGGCATCGAGCCCTTCCTCGTCGGCTCGTCCGTCGACTGCGTGCTGGCCCAGCGGCTCGCGCGCAGGCTGTGCGACTGGTGCAAGGAGGAGTACGTCCCGGCCGAGGCCGAGCTGGCCGGCGCCCGGTGGCCCACCGGCGACCTGCCCCTGCCGGAGCGGCTCTGGCGGCCGGCCGGCTGCCGCAACTGCGCGAACACCGGCTACCGCGGTCGGATCGCGCTGCACGAGGTCATGCCGATGTCCCCGGAGATCGAGCGCCTCACCGTCCAGCACGCCTCGGCGAGCGAGGTGCAGCGGGTCGCCGAGGCCCAGGGCATGCTCGCGCTGCGCACCGACGGCCTGTCCAAGGCCGCCGCCGGCCAGACCTCGATCCAGGAGGTCCTGCGCGTCGCGATCTGACGCGCGGGGCACCCGCCCTCCTCGGATCCGGCACGCACCGCCCTCGGGTCCGGCCAAGAACACCGCTCGGATCCAGGCACGAACACCGCCGGATCCGGGCACGAACGCCCCTCGGATCCGGCTCAGATCCGGGCACCACCGGCCGAAGAGTCCGGCATCAGTACGGCAAGGAGATTTCCGATGGAGACAGTGCAGGCGCCCGGCCGCCCGGGGGTCGACCTCGACGGCGCGCGCGGGCACCTCGACGCGATGCTGGTGGCCCTGGTCCGCGAGGGAGGCTCCGACCTGCACCTGACGGCGGGCGCCCCGCCCACCGTCCGGGTGGACGGCCGGATGCGGCAGCTACCGGGTCACCCGCCCCTCGCCCCGGGCGACACGGCGGTGCTGCTGCGCACGGTGGTGAGCGAGGACCAGTGGCGGCACTTCGAACGCCACCAGGAGTTCGACGTCGGCTACAGCATCGAGGGCGTCTCCCGCTTCCGCGCCAACCTCTACCGGCAGCGCGGCTCGTACGGGGCGGTCTTCCGCGCCATCCCGCACACGATCAAGCCGCTGGAGGAGCTGGGGCTGCCGGAGGCGGTGGCCAGGTTCGCCCAGCTGCCCCGCGGGCTCGTGCTGGTCACCGGGCCCACCGGCTCGGGCAAGACCTCCACCCTCGCCGCCCTGGTCGACCTGGCCAACCGCACCCGCTCGGGCCACATCGTCACCATCGAGGACCCGATCGAGTTCCTGCACCAGCACAAGATGTGCATCGTCAACCAGCGCGAGGTCGGCGCGGACACCGCGTCGTTCGCCGACGCGCTCAAGCACGCGCTGCGCCAGGACCCGGACATCATCCTCGTCGGCGAGCTGCGCGACCTGGAGACGACCTCCACGGCGCTGTCCGCCGCGGAGACCGGTCACCTGGTCCTGGCCACCCTGCACACGCAGAGCGCCGCGCAGACGATCGACCGCGTGATCGACATCTTCCCCCCGCACCAGCAGGCGCAGATCCGCATGCAGCTGTCCACGGCCCTGCAGGGCGTCGTCACCCAGACCCTGCTGCCGCGGGCGGACGGCCTCGGCCGCACGGTCGTGGCGGAGCTCATGGTCGCCACCCCCGCGATCCGCAACCTGATCCGCGAGGGCAAGAGCCACCAGATCCCGTCCTTCATGCAGGCCGGAGGCGGGGAGGGCATGCTCTCGTTCGACCAGCATCTGGCCGAGCGGGTCCGCCAGGGACTCGTCACCTTCGAGCAGGCGCTCGACATCTGCCACGCGGCGGATGACTTCAGGCGCCTCGTCGGATGGGCGTGATCCCGTGCCCGTGATCAAGACCTTCGAGTATCGGATGGGTGTGATCCCGTGCCGGTGACCAAGACCTTCGAGTACCAGACCGTCGACCTCGGCGGCAAGCGGGCCAAGGGCACCATCGAGGCCCCCAACGAGGCGGCCGCGGCCCAGCAGCTCCGCCAGCAGGGCCTCGTCCCCGTCTCGATCTCCGAGGGCGGCTCGCTGCTGCGCCGGGAGCTCACGATCCCCGGCCTCGGCGGCCGTACCACGCTCAAGGACCTGGCGGTCTTCACCCGCCAGTTCGCGACCATGACCGCCTCCGGCATGTCGCTGATGCGCTCCCTGTCGGTCCTGGAGGACCAGGCGACCAAACCGTCGCTGAAGAAGGCGATCAGCGAGGTGCGGGTGGACATCGAGGCGGGCGTCTCGCTCTCCTCGGCGCTCGGCAGGCATCCCAAGGTCTTCCCGGCGATCATGGTCGCGATGGTCAAGGCGGGCGAGGCGGGCGGCTTCCTGGACGGCGCGCTGGAACGCATCGCCGTCAACCTGGAGAAGGACGCCGCCCTGCGCGGGAAGATCAAGGGGGCGATGACCTACCCGGTCATCGTCCTGGCCTTCACCGGAGTGCTCGTGGCCGGCGTGCTGGCCTTCATCGTCCCCGTCTTCGAGGGCATGTTCGCCCAGTTCGGCGGGGAGCTGCCGCTGCCGACGCAGATCCTCGTCGACGCCAGCCACAGCCTGCTCTGGTCGGGCCCGCTGTTCGTCGGCGCCGTCCTGGGGTCGACCTTCCTGTTCCGGCGGGAGCTGGGGCGCAGACCCGCCCTGCGGCTCGCGTTCGACAGGCTGAAGCTCCGCCTGCCGGTCTTCGGGAAGTTGTTCGCGAAGATCGCCGTCAGCCGGTTCTCCCGCAACCTCGGCGTCCTGCTGGGGGTCGGCGTGCCGGTGATGCAGGCGCTGGAGGTCGTCGGCGCCACCACGGGCAACGCGGTCATCTCCGAGGCGACGAAGGACCTGCAGTCGTCCGTCCGCGACGGCCTGCCCATGTCGGCCCAGCTGGCCAAGCACCCGGTCTTCCCGCGGATGGTCGCGCAGATGATTGAAGTGGGCGAAGAGAGCGGGCAAATCAGTCAGATGCTGGACAAGGTTGCCGATTTCTATGACAGAGAGGTCGACACGGCGGCGGAGTCGCTGACCGCCTCGATCGAGCCGCTCATGGTCATCGTCATGGGCGTCGTGGTCGGCGGCATGGTCCTCTGCCTCTACCTGCCGATGTTCACGATCTACCAGAACATCCAGGGCTAGCACGACCCTCACAGGCTTTCCGTGCGCGCCACGGAATGACCGGCCGCGAGGCCGGACCGGCGTCAGGGCGACCGTCCGGGACGTCACTCCCCATCCCAAAAAATGATTCACAGGAGTCTCACCATGAAGGCAACGCTCCGGCGTCTGCAGACGCGCGCGCACGGCGACCGCGGCTTCACCCTCATCGAACTGCTGGTGGTCGTCGTGATCATCGGCGTCCTCGTCGCCATCGCGATCCCGGTGTACATGAACTACCAGAAGGGCGCGGCGGACAAGGCCGCCCAGTCCGACGTGCGCGGCGCCATCACCGCCGTGGAGAACTTCTACACGGTGAACAGCAACGCGTACCCGGCGGCGGACAAGGTGAGCCAGAAGACATCCTTCGGCTTCACCACCGACGCGCAGGATGTAGCCGTCTCGGATGGCACCGAGCTGTCCTACATCAAGCCGTCCACCAGCGGTGGCGGATACCTCATCTGCGCCAAGAACGAGGGCGGTTCCGGCGCGGTGTACGTGTACGACAGTGCCAAGGGCGGCTCAGTCGAGAAGGCCACGGGCACCGTCTCGATGACCACCTGCGCCGGCGGCACCACCTCCTGACCCAACCCGGCGGGGCGGCACGCGAACCGTGCCGCCCCACCGGACCCCGTAGCGAACCCACCGAGAGGAAGGAGACACCCCGATGGACGCGCTCGTGCCCGCCCTGGCCGCCCTGCTCGGCCTGCTGGTCGGTTCCTTCCTCAACGTGGTCATCCACCGGGTGCCGCGGGCCGAGTCGCTGCTGCGGCCCGGCTCGCACTGCCCCGCCTGCTCCGCCCCCGTCCGCCCCTGGCAGAACGTGCCGGTGCTGAGCTGGCTCGCGCTGCGCGGCCGGTGCGCCGCCTGCCGGGAGCCGATCAGCGTCCGCTACCCGCTGGTCGAGCTGGCCACCGCGCTGCTGTTCGCCGCGGTCGCCGCCCGGCTCGGCGCGACGCCCGAACTCCCCGCCTACCTCTACCTCGCCGCGGTCGCGGTGGCGCTCGCCATGATCGACCTCGACGTGCAGCGGCTGCCGAACGCGATCGTCCTGCCGTCGTACGCCGTCGGCGCCCTGCTCCTGCTTCCCGCGGCGCTCGCCGGCCCCGGCTGGACGGCCGCGCTGCGCGGCCTGGCCGCGATGGCCGCGCTGTACGCCTTCTACTTCGCGCTCGCCTGGTTCTACCCGGGAGGGATGGGCTTCGGCGACGTGAAACTCGCCGGGCTGCTCGGCCTCTACCTGGGCTGGCTGGGCTGGAGCGCGGTCGTGATCGGCACGTTCGCCGCCTTCCTGCTCGGCGGGATCGCCGGGGTGACGCTGCTGGCCACCGGCCGGGCCGGTCGCAAGACCGCCCTGCCGTTCGGCCCGGCCATGCTCGCCGGCGCCCTGCTCGCCCTCTTCGCCGCCGGGCCGATCGCCGCCTGGTACGGCGCCCTCCTCCTCCCCTCCGCCTGACCCCGGCCCCGCACCCCCGCGACCCACCGCCCGACCCCGCCCGCCTTCCACGACGAGGAGCACCTGATGGCCACCGTCAACCCCATCGGACTGGACATCGGTTCGATGTCGATCCGCGCGGTGGAGACCGCCCGCGGCAAGGACGGCCCGGTCATCACGAACTCCGGGATGGCCCCGCTCCCGCCGGGCGCCGTGCAGGGCGGCGTCGTCCACGACGCCAAGGCCGTCACCGCCGAGCTGAAGCGGCTCTGGTCGGCGACGAAGTTCCGCACCCGCAGGGTCGTGATCGGCGTGGCCAACCCCCAGCTCGTGGTCCGCGAGATGTCGGTGAGCAACCTCCCCGCCCGCGAACTGCGCCGGTCCCTGCCGTTCCAGGTCCGCGACGCGCTCCCGCTCCCGGTCGAGCGGTCGCTGCTCGACTTCTTCCCCCTGGAGGACCCGGGCACCCAGGAGACCGTGCGCGGGCTGCTGATCGCCGCCCCGAAGGAGGCCGTGCTCACCGCCGTGCAGGCGGTCGAGCAGGCCGGGCTGCACGTCGCCCGTGTGGACCTCGCCTCCTTCGCGCTGCTGCGCGCCGCCTCGCGCCTGGACTCGCAGGTGGAGGCCATCGTCGACATCGGCGCCCGGTCGACGAGCGTCATCGCCCACACCGACGGCGTGCCGCTGATCGTCCGGACGCTCCCCCGCGGCGGCGCCGAGGTCACCGAGACCGTCGCCGCCCGGCTCAACGTCGACGTGCCGACCGCCGAGGAGCTCAAGTGCCGCATCGGCGTCCGCGAGGACCAGGACGGCGAGGAGGCCGCTGCCGCCGCCGCGGTGGTCCGCGAGGCCGTACGGCCCCTCATCGGTGAGATCCGCAGCTCCTTCGCCTATCTCGGCTCCGGCAGCAAGCCGACCCGCGTCACCCGGATGGTGCTGTCCGGCGGCGGCTCCCTGATGCCCGGCCTGGTCGAGATGCTGCACGCGCAGCTCGGCATCGACGTGGTGCCCGGTGACCCCACGGTGCGCATCCGCCAGGGCCGCCGCGGCAAGCACGACAACCTCGACCGGTTCCGCGCGGCCGCCGCGGTCTCGATCGGCCTCGCCATGGGAGCAGCAGCCTGATGACCACCACCCTCACCCCACCCGAGTCCGGGGCGCCGGTCCTGGACCCGTTCCGGCCGCTGTCCATCGCGGCAGACCTGCTTCCGCCGGAGATCACGGCCGCGCGCCGGGGCCACCGGGCCCGCGCGATCGTCCTGTCCGCCCTCGCCGTGTTCGCCATGCTGCTGGCCGGCTGGTACGTCGTCGCCCGCCAGCAGACCGCGGAGGCCGAGGACGCCGTGGCCGTCGCCCAGGCCGACGTGCAGGACCTGATCCGGCAGCAGCGGGAGTTCTCCGACCTCGTCACCGTCCGGTCGCAGGCCGAGACGATCGAGGCGCGGCTCTCCACCCTGCTCGCGAACGACCTGCGGTGGGCCACCGTGCTCTCCTCGGTCCGCAAGGCCGCGCCCGCCGGAGTGGAACTCGTCAGCGTCAGCGGCAAGGTCAACGAGCGGGGCGCCGAGGCGGCCGGCTCCGATCAGCTCAACACCTCGGGCGAGAAGCTGGTCGGCGAGCTGAGCATCACCGGCACGGCCGGCGGCAAGCAGGCCGTGACCGAGTACGTCGACGCGCTCGGCGGGATACCCGGCCTGGGCAACCCGCTCCTCACCGACGTGCGCGAGGAGGAGTCCGGCGTGGGCTTCGCCGTACGCGCCGACCTCACCGAAGCCGCCCTCGGCGGCCGGTACACCGACCCCGCCGACACCGCGGACACCGCGGACACCGCCAAGAAGGGGGACTGATGTTCTCGGGACGCACGGACCGGCTCTGGATCATCGGCGGCGTCCTCGCCGCCGCCGTCCTGCTCGTCGCCGGCTGGTTCCTCCTCATCAGCCCGGAGAAGGCCGAGGCCGACCGCCTCCACGGGGAGGCCGAGACCGCGCAGACGCAGGTGGCGACCCTGCGCAGCAGGCTCGCCGACCTGGAGCGGGAGAACGCCGACCTGCCGCGGTACCGGTCCGAGCTGGCGGAGGCCCGCAGGGCGCTGCCCGCGACGGCCGACTCGGAGAAGTTCCTGGAGCAGCTCCAGCAGGCGGGCGAGGCGGCGGGCGTCTTCCTGCAGGGCGTCAACGTCGGCGATCCCGCCAAACTCGAAGGCGCCGACGCCGTGATGCACCACCTGTCCGTGGCCGTGACGGTCACCGGCGGCGCCGCCGAGGCGGAGGAGTTCCTGGATCAGATCCAGCGGGTGCAGCCGCGGGCCGTACTCGTCGAGAGCGTCACGCTCGGCGGAGGGGACGACGAGGGCGAGGAGGGCGCAGAGGGCGGCGGCGCGCTGAGCACCGTGGTCAACCTGAAGATCTTCGTCGCCCCGCCGGACGGGGCGAAGACCGCTCCGGCCGCCGCTCCCCCGGCCGCCGGCGGGAACGGCTCGTAGCGACCCGGCGAGCGGCACGCAGCGGCATAGCGGGCGGCTCGCCGACGGAGGCGACTCGAGCGGTGTGGCGACCCGTGACGGAGACGGCACGCAGCAGCATGACGACCCGCGATGGGGACGGCGCCACCCGGAAATTCCCCGCGAGCGCTAATCAGCGGCCCGCAGCCGCCGATCGGTACAGGTAGCCCGTCCTTCGAGGACGGCCCCCAGACGACGGAACCCAGGAGGCGTGATGCCAGCCGGTCGAGCCGACCGCCGGGCGGCCGGGGCGCGCACCGCGCCGCCGGCCCCCGCCGCCGTGCGCGGCCGAGCGTCCCGGCGACCCGCCGTGCGCGGCCGGGCGTCCGCAAGGTCCGCCGTGCGCGGCCGCGTGCCCGCGCCCGTGCGCGGTGACGGCGAGGCGGGCTTCACCCTGATGGAGGTGCTGGTCTCCATGGCGGTGATCGGCACCGTCATGGCGTCGCTGACCGTGTTCTTCACCAACTCGCTGGCCTTCACCGGCCAGCAGCGCAGCCGGCAGGTCGCCGTCCAGCTGGCCGGCGACGGCATCGAGCGGGCACGCGCCCTCAAGGGGTCTGCGCTGCTCGCGGGACGGGGGGAGGATCGGGTGAAGGTCTGGTGGGGAAAAGCAACCGATCCCGAAGCAACCCATCCCGCCGTACGGGAAGTACGGAAACACCTGGAGTCGACGGAGTCCGCCTGGGACCCGACCCTGATCGCCGGCTCCGGCTCCGGCGCCGGCGCCTCCGCGCCGCTGCCGACCGAGCCCGAGAAGGTCTCGGTCAACGGCGTGGAGTACACCCGGACCTGGTACGTCGGCCGCTGCTGGCAGCAGACCTCCCCCATCGCCGGATCCGCCGCCGAACGCGCCTGCACCGACGTCCCTGACCCCGGCAGCGCGGACGTGCGGTTCTTCCGCGTCGTGGTCGCGGTGGAGTGGAAGCACAAGGGGTGCTCCGACGGGCAGTGCGTGTACGTCACCTCGACCCTGATGAGCCCGACCAGTGAGCCGATCTTCAACGTCAAGCGGCCCCCGCCCTCGGTGACCGATCCCGGCGCCCAGTACGGCTACCGCGGCACCGACGCGAGCCTGCAGCTCGTCGCGACCGGAGGACGGCTCCCGCTGACCTGGTCGGCCGCCGGCCTGCCCGCCGGCCTGAGCATGTCCACCGGCGGCCTCGTCACCGGCCGCCCGACCGCGCCCGGGACCTCCCCGGTGACCTCCACCGTGACCGTCACCGTGACGGACCGGCAGCAGGACACCGACGACGTCCAGTTCACCTGGACGGTCTTCGACCTGCCCGCGCTCACCGACCCCGGCGACCAGGTGACCCGGGCCGGTACGGCGGTCTCGCTGGCGATGCCGGTGACCGGAGGACGGCCTGCGCTGACCTGGTCGGCCACCGGCCTGCCCGAGGGCCTGTCGATCGACGCGTCGACGGGTCGCGTCTCCGGGACCCCGACCGCCCGCGAGACGACGACGGTGACCGTGAAGGTCACCGACAAGGGAGGGAAGACCGACGCGGTGACGTTCACCTGGAAGGTCCTGACGCTGGAGCTCGCCGAGGCGGACGCCCGGGCGAATCACATCCGGGACAAGGTCGACGGGGTCCGCCTCAGGGCCACCGGCGGCGACGGGCCGTACACCTGGCGCGCCGAGAACCTGCCCGAGGGCCTGCGGATCGACCCGGCGACGGGTGAGATCTACGGCACCGCCTGGCAGGGCACCCGGTACCTCACCACGGTGTACGTCAGGGACGACGCGGGCGACGAGGTCTCCACGACGTTCCCCTGGCGGGTCCGGCCGCGGCAGCCGAACGACCTCAGCGTGACGCTCCCGGACCCGGCCGCCCCCGACCGCACCGGTACGGCCGGCGTGCAGGTCTCGCTGACCGCCGAGGCGGAGGGCGGGAGCAACAGCGGCTACAACACCTGGTCGGCGGAAGGGCTGCCGCCCGGGCTCACCATCGCCCCCGTCGGCCGCCAGTCCGCGAGGATCACGGGCAGGCCAACCACCCGGGGCACCTACACCGTCACGCTGCGCGTGGAGGACTCCACCAACAAGGCCGCGGCACTGATGTTCACCTGGGTGGTGCGGTGATGGGCCCGGCGACGCGCGAAACGCCCCACGGGACGCCGCGCCGGGGCCAGGACGGGCTCCGGCACCCGCTCCCGGGCCGGGACCGGACCCGCTCCGGACGCCTCCGGCGGGCCCGGCCCGCCGGGGACGCGGGCCTCTCGCTGACCGAGGTGATGGTCTCCATCTCCCTCATGGGCGTGATGATGGTGATCTTCACGACCGGGGTGCTCCAGGTCTACCGGGCCGTCAACGGCGTCGAGGCCCTGTCCGCCTCCCAGTCCCAGCTGCAGACGGCGTTCCAGCGGCTCGACAGGGAGATCCGCTACGCCACCTGGATCTCCCAGCCGAGCGCCCCGATCCGGGGCAACCGGTATGTGGAGTTCGCCTATGTGGAGTATCCGCGGACCGAGCAGGCACAGACCGGGCAGGCACAGACCGGGCAGGCGCACACCGGGCAGGCGATGTGCGGGCAGCTCCGGCTCGACGTGAACCGGGGAGTCCTGCAACTCGTCCGGTGGACGCCCGGCTCGCCGCCCGCGGAGGGTCGGCCCGGCGAGACGCTGGCCTCGGAGATCGCGGTCGACGGCCTGAAGGCGGATTCGCCGAGCGGGACCGCGAAGGAACCCTTCGTGCTCCAGCCCGCCGGGTCCCGGCCCTACCGCGGCTCCGGCGTGGGCTCCACCGGAGCCGACTTCGCCCCCGACTTCCACCGGCTGGAGCTGCACCTGACCAGCCGCGTGGGCACCGGGGAGCACGAACGCACCTCGAACCTCGACGTCACGTTCACCGCACTGAACACATCCCGGGAGACCCCGGCCGCCAACGTCTGCTCCGAAGGAAGACCGTAGTCGTGACCCGTACCCTACGCCGGAGGGAAACCGCCGTGGCCCGCACGCCGAGAGGCGGCCGTCCGCGGCGGGGGCTCCCCCGCACCGCCTCCGACCGGGGTTCCATGCCCCTGGCCCTGCTGCTCACCCTGGTCGGCATCTCGCTGAGCGCGCTGCTGGTGCCGGTGGTGGTCAACCAGATGACCGCCACCCGCACCGCCTCCGAGCGCGTCCGGGCGCTGCACGCCGCCCAGGCCGGCGTCGACGTCGCGGTCGGGCAGATCCGCGCCGCCGCGGACGCCGACGGCAACGGCCTGGTGGAGCGGCTGCCCTCCTGCGATCTGACGGGCGGCCTGTTCCCCGGGGACGGCACTGGCTCCCCCCGCTACCAGGTGAAAATCACCTATCGTGACGCCGCCGACGAAGAGCTCGGCTGCGCCCCGACGGACGTGCCGGCCACCGCGTTGATCGAGTCCACCGGCGCCGAGGCGCCGGACGCCGCCTTCGCCGCCGGTACGGCGGGCACCCGGACGATCAAGGCCATCTACGCGTTCCAGACCACCAACGCGAACATCGCCGGAGGGGCCATCCCCGTCGCCCAGCCGGCCTCGCCGCAGCTCTGCATGGACGCCGGCCCCGACGCGTCCCCCCAGGCGGAAACCCCGCTCCAGATGCAGAGGTGCCAGCCCGGCGCCAGCCGGCAGCGGTTCGTCTACACCGAGGACCTGAGCATCAAGCTGGTGGGCTCGGAGACCTCGGAGACCTCGGGGACCTCGGGGACCTCGAGGGCGCCGCTGGGCATGTGCCTCGACGCGGGCTCCCCGCAGAAGACCGGGGCGAACGTGGTGTTCCAGCCGTGCAAGGGCCGCACGCCGCGGCAGCAGTGGAGCCTCAACGACAACTCGAACTTCCAGGGCACCGGCAACGGCGTCACCACGAACTCCTTCTGCTTCAACCTGAAGAACCCGGGCGCGCCCGGGGGCGTCGTGCTGGGATCGTGCGGCACCACCCTGAACAGGCAGGTCTTCCGCGCGCAGACCGGCGTCGGCACCGGCATGGCGGGGGCCCCCACCGGGCAGCTCGTGAACTTCCGGCAGTTCAGCCGGTGCCTGGACGTCACCGACTTCACGGTCACCCGGCCCTACATGATCGTCTGGTTCTGCAAGCAGGCCCCCGACGGCAACGTCCGCTGGAACCAGAAGTGGTCCTTCCCCAAGGTCACCACCCCTGGACTCCCCGCCACCGGCCGCATCCGCACCGTCAACGACTCGGGCGCCGGGTACTGCCTGCGCAGCCCCGCCTCCACCGCCGCCAACCAGTACGTCACGCTGGCCGCCTGCACCGCCACCGGCTCGCTGGCGGCCAACCTCACCTGGAAGGTGTACGGCGACACCGGCGACTACACCACCAGCTACCGCATCGTGGACCACTACGGCAACTGCCTGACCCCGACCGACCTCGACGTGCTCCAGCCCGACACGCACAGCGACGGCACCAGCAAGGCGAAGGTGGCCGTCTGCGACGGCTCCGAGCTGCAGAAGTGGAACGCCCCGGCCAAC
Organism: Planomonospora antibiotica; assembly: GCF_014647955.1. Lineage (NCBI taxonomy): Bacteria > Bacillati > Actinomycetota > Actinomycetes > Streptosporangiales > Streptosporangiaceae > Planomonospora > Planomonospora antibiotica. The sequence continues at coordinate 50,565 of NZ_BMQE01000003.1, forward strand.
TTCAACCGGCCGCTGCCGCTGACGGACATCACCGAGAAGTGAACCGGCGGGACACCCTCCCGGCGGGACACCCTCGGGCGGTGACGGACGGCCACGACGCGTACGAGACGTACGCCGACCGGCGGCCACAACGTGTATGAGACGCACGTCGACCGGCGCAATCTCCATGTCGCCGAGAACGCCATGGGATCGGAGCCGGTCCTCGGCCTGTGCGAGACTTCTCCGTTGAATCCGACAGAAGAGAAGAATCGCCACCTCGCATGTCCCATGACCTCCCTCCGCCGCCCGCTCCGAGCAGCTCACATGTCTGGCGCCGGGTCACAGGGGCCGTTCTTCTGATCGTCTCGGTGTCCGCCGCCTCCGTGTTCGCCCTGACGAAGATGGCGGTCCGGGCCTCGGATCCCTCCGCTCCTCCGTCCCCGCCCGCAGTCTCCACCGCAGCGGAGGCGGCGCGACGAGGAGTGGTGAAGGTGACGGGGATCGCCCGCAGCTGCCGCAAGGTGATCGAGGGCAGCGGATTCGTCTACGCCCCCGGCCACGTGATGACCGCCGCCCACGTCGTCGCAGGCGTCGACCACCGGCAGCGCATCATCGACGACCGGTCGAAGGTGCACGACGCCAAGGTCGTGCTCTTCGATCCCGAGCGGGACGTCGCCGTCCTCCACGTACCGACCCTGCGGGCACAGCCGTTGCGGTTCGCCGAGGCCGGCCGGAACGCTCCCGCCGTCATCGCAGGTCACCCGCACGGCGCGGGCTTCTCCGCCACTCCGGCGACGATCACGGCGACGCAGGACGCCTCAGGACGCGACCTCTACGAGACCGCCGACGTCGTCCGCGAGGTCCATACGATCCGCGGCGAGGTCCAGCAGGGCGGCAGCGGAAGCGCGCTCCTCAGTCCCGACGGCCGGGTCTACGGCATGCTCTTCGCCTCGGCCTCCGACCAGGCCGGAGTCGGATACGCCCTCACCGCGTCGGAGATCGCCCCTCAGGCGCGCGCCGGAGCCCGGCTCACCGAGGCGGTCGGCACCCGGGACTGCGACTGATCGGGGCTTGAGCCTCAAGCCGCTCGAGATCCCATAGTGGCGGTATGGACGACATCCGCCGGCTCCTCGGCGGTGAGACGTCACTGCACGATCTCCTCGTGCCGCACCTGGAACTCGTCGAGCGCCAAGACCGCGTCCTCCGGGCCAGACGAGCCGTGCTGCGGAGACGACTCCCGGTGACCGCCGGGACGGGCCTCGCTCCCGAGCCGGGCGTAGGCCGCGGGTGGCATGCCGACCGCGGCGGTGAAGTCGCGGGTCAGGTGGGCCTGGTCGGTATAGCCGAGTTCGGCGGCCAGCGCGGCGAGGCCGAGGCCCTGACGGACCCGTTCCGCGGCCTCGTGCAGCCGGAAACGGCGGATCACCCACTTGGGGCCGACACCGACGTAGTCCCGGAAGAGCCGCTGCAGCGAGCGCACCGACCGCCCCGATCTGGCGGCCAGCTCGTCGACCCTGGTCACGGACACGTCGCTCTCCGCCGTTGCGACCAGCGCCGCGACCTCCTCGACCAGCGGATCCTGCTCCGGCCCCAGCCCCAGCCCCAGCCCCAGCAGGAACGTCTCGGTGAGCGCGACGGCCGACCGGGGGCGGGGCTCGGCCAGCACCTGCTCGACCAGGGCCGCACCCGCTGTGCCGTACATCTCACCGATCTCCACGAAGTGGCCGGTCAGCTCGGAGACCGGGCCGCCGAGGAACGGACGGAAGCCGCCGGGCCGGAAGCGTGCGCCGAGAATGCGCCCGCTGCCCCGCATCGTGTGGGAGAATCCGCCCCTGATCACCCCCGCGATCCGGTGGAAGTCCGGGCCGATGATCATGTTCACGGTGGGATGCGAGACGATGCGCTGTTCGTACGGCTCGGCGAGATCGGTCCAGGTGACGACCCAGAAGTGTTCCACATACGCCGAAACCCTGGGTGACGGCGCATGGCGGATGAAATCGAAGGCGCCGAGCCCCCCGTACGGGTCGACCCAGCCGCGCCGTCGCGTTTCTACAAGCCGCGCCCGGGGTGAGCGGGTCATCCTGGCTGCCATGGACGACATGATGCCGCTGATGGCGCGCGCCACCGAAAGCACCTCGGAACTGGTGCGTGCGGTCCGGCAGGAGCAGTTCGGGTCACCGACGCCGTGCGCGGAGTTCGACGTCGAAGATCTGATCAACCATCTGGAGTGGGTGGCGGAGTTGTTCGAGTCGCTGGGGCGCAAGGGGCCGTACGTCGAGCAGGGACCTTATGCGGGCGACTTCCCCGAGCGAGCGCAGCGCACGCTCGCCGCCTGGTCGCGGCGCGAGGCATGGGAGGGGACCAGCCCCGCCATGGGCCTGCCGATGGGCACGCTGGCCCACATGTACCTCGTCGACCTGGTGGTGCACGGCTGGGACCTGGCCAGGGCCACCGGTCAGCGGTACGAGCCGGAGCCCGAGGCCGTCTCGCGGGCGCTGGACTTCACCGGCCGGATGGTGCAGACGGGCAGGGAGCGCGGCGTCTTCGGGCCGCCGGTGGCGGTGCCGGCCGACGCCCCGGAGTTCGACCGCCTGCTCGGCGCCATCGGCCGGGATCCGGCCTGGACATCGTGATCTTCTCCGCGAGAAGCCCGGCCACCTCCGCAGGAAGCTGGAAGCCTCCGCGAGTATCGATCTCTCCGGCCGCCCCGGTCCAGACGGCCTCGGCACCAGCACGCCGCCCCACACGGGCTTCGGCCGGAAACCCTTCGCGACCACCGCCCATGGATATAATGTTTTCAGTTCGTATATATAAGTGAGGTGGCATGCCGTGGCCAAGACCCTGATCGACCTTGATGACGAGGCGCTGGCGGAAGCCGCAAGACTGCTCGGCACCTCGTCCAAGAAAGACACGGTGAACGCCGCCCTGCGGGAGATCGTCGACCGGCGCAGACGGGCGGCGGCCGTGGCCCGCATGCGCGAGATGGTGGCCGAGGGGGAGATCGACTTCTCGGTCATAGAGAAGAATGACGACGGCACACGGCAGAACGTGGCATGACGGAGCTGTATCTCGCCGACACCAGTGCCTTGATCCGCTTCTACCGCGGCCAGGTCGGCTCAGAATGGGATCAGACCGTCTCCGCCGGGCTCGTCGGCCTCTGCGAACCGGTCAGGCAGGAATATCTCCGCGCCGTCGGCGGCCGACCGGCCTTCTACGAGGCGGACGGCCTGCTCCGGGACACGTTCCCCTACTACGCAATCCCCGATTCGGCCTGGGAAGAGACAAGCGAGCTGCAACGCGATCTAGCGGACAAGGGGTGGCATCAGTGTGCATCTCCGATCGATCTGCTCATCTCGGTGACGGCCCGGCATCACAAGCTCACCGTGCTTCACGCGGACAACGACTTCGACACCATCTCCCGCCTGACCGGACAATCCGTACGCCGAATCGGCTGATCGGGCGCCGCTTCCTCCGTACCGGACCAGATCCCGGCGAGGCCTCTCCCCCTTGGGACCCGGCTTCATGCACGATTCCGTCATCGTCCGCAACCCCATCCCCGACTCTCGCCCGCCGTACCTCATCCGGCAACCGATCGGCCTCGTGATTCACCATTCCTCGCGATCGGTGAAGGCCCGCAGGCGCAGCGGCACTGCCACGTTCTCGACGAACCAGGTGAAGAAGTAGCCGTTGCGGTCAAGTCCTGCGCGGACCGTCCGACTCCAGTCCTCCCGGTCGAGGACCGCGAGGTACCGCTGCAGGATGTGGTCTCGCTGTTCCGGGGTGCAGCCCAGCCGCTGCGGTGATTGCCGGGTCAGGTGGCCTGCCAGCGTCGCGGCGCCGACATACCTGTTCACGGTCGGCTCCTGACGGCTGAGGTGACCGGCGTGCGCCTCCAGGACGACGCGCGCTGGCGGATAGCGCTCCAGGGTCATCCCCATGCCGCCGCAGTCGGCCATGACGTTCAGCAACCGGCCGGTGTGGTCGACCAGGTCGTCGTCAACGTCAGGCCGAGTGATCGCTTCCTGGAGATGAGCGGCGGTGGCGACCTTGCCGGCGAAGTAACCATTGAGGTAGTCGCCATCGCAGGCATGCCTCAGCAACCACGAGCGCGCCTGGAAGGCGCCCATCTGACAGAGCGCCTCGACGATGTAGACCCGTCCCCAGCCGGTGACCCTCTCGGCCAGCCACAGCAGTGCCTGTTCGCCGTTGTGGCGGCGTCGCAGGGCGTCGGCGGTCAGCGGGCCGAAGTGGTTCGACAGCAGGCCGATCGTCTGGATCAGCGGAGTGTCCTCTTCGGCCCAGCCGACGGCGAGCAGCGCCAGTCCCACGGTGGCGGAACAGCGATCTCTGCTGTGCCGTACCAGCCATCGGCCGGTCCGCTGAACCCGGTGCTTGTCCGCTCGCAGCGCCGCAGCGGCGATGTGCTCGTTGTGGTGGATCGGGACGTAGAGGCCATGGAACGCATCGGCGAGCTCGCCGGGTGGCGCGTCAGCCTTGGCGAAGTGCGCGTCCAGGATCGCGGCGATGTCCATCCCGATGAACCGCCGGTCTTCCGGCGCATCCGGCCGGGACCGCCGGCGGTGCTTCTCCTCGTCGGGGTACGGCTCCCCGTCACGAGGCAGGGGTGAATCCGGATCTTGCCGGTGCAGATGCAATGCGTGGGTGAACAGAGTAGTTCGGGGTCCGAGCGATCCAGGCTCGGTCGTCACGCTCACCGGCGGACGAAGGACTCGATTCTCTCGATCATGTTCGGATGATGCCAGCACGAACCGATCAGAGGCAATAGAACGCCAGGCGGCCGACGCTCCTCCAGTCCGGAACGATCATGTCCCACGGCTGTCCCGCAGCGTCCGTCATCCGGTGTCTCCGGACGTCGCAGGATGGCAGGACCGGGCCGCCGCAGGAGAAAGTGAAAGGCCAGGTCAGACGGTGTCTGCCCTGGCCTTCGGTTGGTGCCCCCTGCAAGATTCGAACTTGCGCTCCCGGCTCCGGAGGCCCCTCCCCGATCCCTCTCCCACCTGCGGCTTATCCCTCTGTCCAGACTTGCTGGCCCGCATACAGCTCACATCCCACGTCTATAGGAGAGAGCCGGCAATCCCCTGGGCCAGCTGTGCCAGGAACCATCAGTTCGGTAGCTCTGATCCTCCCATAAAGTCCGGAGAGCAACCTAAACGCACCACTTCTCTCCTTATGTGAACAATGGTGCACAAGTTAACCATCGTGACTTCAGCAAAGATGCACCACATCACGTCTTCCACGAGCTCGGAGTGCTTCAGGCAGGTGCTTCGACAGCTAGACAACGTCCTCATAACGAAACCGTTGAGCTTCCCCTACTTTTGGTAGATGTAGGGAACAAGGATGAAGGGTCAGCTTATGGCTGGACGGTCTTCGCCGTCCCTCCAATCAACACCACATGATCAGTGCAACGGAGTGCTCATGTCCTATACGTTCGAGGAGACACCACTCTGGCGACGAACCCTGGGAAGCCGCCCCGATGATCCACATGCTGAGCAGCGACAGACACTTCGTTTTGCTTATCTCCAGTTCCGCACGGTAGTAGAAGCGCTTGCTGACGAGATCTCAGTCAGCCTACCAATGTTTACTGACCACTCAATTAAGCATGCTGATGCACTCTGGGACACCGCCTCGCAAATCTGCGGAGAAGACTTCCCGATCAACCCTGCCGAGGCATTCGTACTCGGCGGCTCCTTCCTACTTCACGATCTTGGCATGGGGCTTGCCGCGTTCCCCGGAGGTGTAAAAGAGATCGAACTAGATCCAAATTTCGAAGATTTAGTGGTCAGCGCTAAGGCCGGGTTGCAAGGCCCTGGACTAATCGCTAACGCAGAAGGAATTGAGGAAGCCGCTCGTGAAGAGGCAATCGCCAGCCTACTTCGCCTCAGGCATGCTCAGCGGGCCGAGCGCCTCATAAGCACCCAATTCCACACATCCAACGGAGAAGTTTTTTATCTGCTTCAGGATGCCGCACTAAGGCAAACCTTTAGCGAGCTAATCGGCCAGATATCACATAGTCATTGGTGGCCAGTAGAGCAACTTCGGGAACTACCTCAGCGGAGAGGGGCGTATGCAGGTCATCCGGGCAACTGGGAACTCAATCCCCTGAAGATTGCATGCGTGTTACGGTTAGCCGATGCATCACAGATCGATAGCCGTCGCGCCCCTATTTATACGCATGCATTCCGGCGTCCTACAGGAGTTTCACGGGATCACTGGTATTTTCAGGAAAGGTTAACGCGACCTTTAGTGGTCGCCGATAGATTCGTCTACACCTCGACCCGTTCATTCCGTCGGGATGAAGCTGCAGCCTGGTGGTTGGCGTTCGAGACGATCCAGATGATTAATCATGAGCTGCGCCAAGTCGATGCCCTTTGTGCCGATATGGGATTACCTCGCTTTATGGTTCGATCGATTGCCGGGGCAGATGCGCCGACGCGTCTTTCTGAGCACATCAAGACTGACGGTTGGACACCTATTGATGCAAGATTGCGCGTTACCGATGCCACTAAGCTAGTCTCAAGCATCGGCGGTGAGGATCTATACGGTAAACGACCAGAAATCGCAGTCCGTGAACTGATAGCCAATGCTTCTGACGCGACCCGCGCTCGCGCGGCTCATGAGGGCGGAATTTTACGTCCAGTAACCATACGTCTTGCAGAGGTAAACGGCGACTGGTGGCTCACTGTTGAAGACGAAGGAATCGGGATGTCACCCGAGACCATGGTTGCAGCACTTACGGATTTTGGCCACTCACACTGGCGCTCATCTGCGACCTTGTCAAGCTTCCCGGGCTTGCTCGCTAAGGGATTCGAGCCCAGCGGGAGGTTTGGCATTGGTTTCTTCGCCGTCTTCATGGCTGCCGACGAGGTCAGAGTCCGCAGCCTTGCCCTCGGTGAAGCTTCGCGTTCAACCTATGTATTGGAGTTTAGCCAAGGCGTAGCAGGACGCCCTTTGCTGCGTGAAGCTGAGCGTTCTGAGTGGCTATCAGGGCCAGGAACAGTTGTGCAGATAAAGCTGAGGAACGATCCTCGTACAACTGAAGGAATATTTCGTATCGATAGTCGCCGGAGGTCGCACACTCAGAATCTCCACGCCGAGCTAACTAACCTGTGTGCTCTTTCCGAGGTAGACGTCCAGGTTCAGGGACCAGACGATCCGGCGCCAGTTCGCATCATATGCGCTGGCGATTGGACTAAAATTTCCGCAGATGAGCTATTCTGGCGTATCTATCTCCAGTGGGAACAGAATCCCCTGTATCAGCGAATACTTGAGCATTATCAAACATTATTCGTAGATCACGCGACTGACCTTCTCGACGAGAATGGAAAAATCGTCGGACGTGCAATGTTGAGCTCGGGAGAGGAGCACGTCCTAACGTATGGCCTTAATAAATATTACGCACCATTCGGCTATGTTTACACGGGCGGACTAAAGTCCTCGTACATTCAATGGACCTTGGGAGCCTTTCAAGGTAAACCTTTAACTGCAAATCGACTTAACGCATTTCCAACCGCAAGCCTAGATGATCTTAGACGATGGGCAGAATCTCAGGCCAAGGTTGCCAAAAATAGTAGATGGAGCACGCCTAGCCTACTTTGGATAGCCAGTGATCTAGTTCATGGATTTGGTGGAAGCGATCCTGAATTGCCTTGCGCGGATTGCGGAACTCATCTTCTTGATCGACGAGGCCTAGAGGAGTGGCTAAGTAAGCGAGATGAGGTACTGCTGATATCCGAATCCGAATTACTCCGCATCGATCAACATGCGGAACAAGCAGAACAACGTTGTCGATTCTTTAGTAGCGAAGGCTCCGAGGTCCGGATACCCGACAACGGTCTTGTCGTTGACATCTATCCAAGATGGCTATTTCCCGACGAGATCGCAAAACGTCCTCGTGATGAGCGATTCGCAGACGTTGCAGCGGATACCGAGTATTCCGATCCGCGATATTGGTGGTACAACGATGGCAGCTTTGGTGCCATTAGTACGGTCATCCAAGCAATTGCAGAAACTTGGCACATGGGAATCTTCGATGTCATTAATGGTCTGGAGGCATGCTGCTTGACCGATGAGCGTGATTCACGGTTAATGCTCCCAACGGCAGATGGCCGTATCTTCTTAATTGATGCTATCCGCTTAAGGCGACCCAAAAGATCAGGAGGGAAGTAATATGTCCACAGCCGAAATTTCAAATGAAGAATCATCGCCCGCACCGCCGGATACAGATCTAATAAAAGAGTTCGGGCTGGAGCGATACCGTTATATACTCCACCAGATTAGCGCCCTTAACGATAATGCCTATAAATTCTTGGGCATTTACCAGACGCTAGCGACTACAATCATAGGAGTGGCTTTAGCTCTATTTGTGGGATATAGACAATGGCAAATTAATCCAGCAACAGCTAAAGCTGGAATCATCGGTCTGTTGTGCCTCGAAACAGCGGTTGCCGCTTTTACAATCTTGCTAATTATTACAGGAATTCTCTCATGGATAGATTACCGGAGAGAAGAGGTTGACCTTACCAATCGACTAGTGCATCAAGGATTTCGAAATCTACCGAGAATGAAAAACTCTTGGCGCTGGTATGAAACTTACATAATCGGCTTCATTGCAGCGTCAACCCTCTTCATGTGGTTCTATGCTATCGAGCTAATTCTTCCTGGAATTAAATGATATTCCATAGGCCACAAGAGTATTCGTAATGAAATCCATAAAGTATTATTGACCTATATCTGCCGTACGCCCATTGACGTTTATTAGGCGAACTCCGTCGTGCTGACGGACGGCGGGTGCATCAGCGAGAACCATCGCGTCCAAGACCCGGACGGCGAAGGCCTCTGATGCCAGGTCCCGTACTTCGTCGGCGGTGACCCACCGGAAAGCTCGGGACTCATCGGTCTCCGCGAGACTGCCGGCTACTGCTCGGCAGCGGAAGACCAGTGCGACGATGCCGCGGGGCATGTTTTTGTAGACGCCCGTAAGTGCGACCAGCTCGACCTGCAGGCCAGTCTCCTCCCGTACCTCGCGGATCAGGCCGGACTCGATGTCCTCGTTCCGTTCGAGGATGCCGCCGGGGGCCTCCCAGTGGCCGTTGTCCCGGCGCTGGATGAGGAGGGCTCTCCCCTGGTCGTCGATGACGACGCCGGCCACGCTGACGGAGTGCAGGTGCTCGTGATCCATCAGCAGTCCCTCCAAGGTCAGCCGTCGTTAGACTCGACGCTACACGTATGTACGAGTTGAGGAGTTGGCCCGTGGCGGAGCTGCCGTTTCCGGAGCTGGACGCACACAGCGACCGGGCCGTGTTCCGCCAGATAGCCGACCACATCCGGGACGCGATCGAGCGCGAAGCCCTCCACGAGGGTGACAAGCTGCCCTCCGAAGCGCAGCTCATGCAGCACTACGGCGTGGCCCGGATGACCATCCGGAACGCCCTCCAGGTCCTCCAGAGCGAAGGGCTCACCGTCGCCGAGCACGGCCGCGGTGTCTTCGTCCGTTCCCGGCCGCCGGTCCGCCGGCTCGCCTCCGACCGGTTCGCCCGTCGCCACCGCGAGCGGGGCAAGGCAGCCTTCATCGCGGAGACCGAAGAGGCCGGCGGAAAGCCCTCCGTCGACTCCATCAAGGTCACCGAGCAGGCCGCCCCTCCGGAGGTAGCCGAGCTCCTGGGCCTGGCGGCCGGCGCCCCCGTGATCATGCGGTCCCGCCGGTACCTGATCAACGGGCAGCCGGTCGAGACGGCCGTCTCCTACCTGCCCGCCGACATCGCCAAGGGCACGCAGATCGAGCATCCGGACAGCGGTCCCGGAGGCATCTACGCCAGGCTGGAGGAGCTGGGCTACCGCCTTGACCGGTTCGTCGAGGAGATCCGCTCACGCATGCCGTTCCGCGAAGAGGTCCGCGCCCTGAAACTCGCACCCGGTGTCCCGGTCTTCAACCTGGTCCGTACGGCCTACGCCGCCGACGGCCGGGCCGTCGAGGCGTGCGACACGGTCATGTCGACCGACGCCTACGTGTTCTCGTACGGACTTCCTGTGCGATAGGTCTTGACCGACCCGACAGACGGAGGACTCGATTCTCTCGATCATGTCCGGGGTGGTGCGCCCAGAGAAGACAGAAGGCGTGCGAGAACACGAAAAGCCTACAAGGCAGGGCTGATCTGATAGTTCTCTCGCATATCGATCACGCGGCGTGGGCCTCGAACCAAAGGGAATCCAAGTCGTCACCCGAGGTGATGCGAACATCAGCGTCGAGAGCGGCGGCCAGGTGCCGCAGCAACGCGACGGTGGGTGTCGTACCGCCCTCCTCGATGCACTCGATCTCGTCCTCGGTCATATCCGCCCGCTCGGCCAGTTCGGCCACGCTCAGACCAAGGGCCGTACGCCGGTCGTACAGCGCCTTACCGAAGGCCAACGCCTCACGGATCGCCACTCGCTCAGGGTCTTGGATCTGCGTCTCGGGACGCACCCAGCGGGTGTGGTAGCCGGCCATCACACCTGCCTCTCGTAGGTCTCGGTCACCGGTCCCCAATGATCACGCTCACAGATCTTCTGCACCCGGACCGCCCGGTCGATCTGTCGTTGATCATGCTGCCTGGTCTTACGGAAAACCGTAAGCAACACGATGATCCTGTCTGGAGTACACCAGTACGTTACCCGAGCTGCAACATCACGAAGCCGTATCCGCAGCTCCCACACAGGGCCTTCCAGATGATCTGACCACGGCCCGCCAAGTTCGGCACCCTTCTCCGCGAGAAGACCTGCCACCTCGTCGACCCGCTTGAAGTCACCGTCACCGAGGGAGTCGAGCCACTCGCGGACTTCAGGTTCGATCTCGAAGTCGTACAGTTCCCGCCCCACCTCAAACCTCCTCGCCGCAATCTCGCCGAGGATAATGAACCGATCGCACGCCGTGAGCGATTTCACTGCAGACGACCGAGACGATCTTCTCCGGCATCATGTCCGACACGGCAGTGCCCAGGACGTGGAGATCGCAAAGCCAGCCTGCTGAGCCCGACGTGCATGCGCGCTACGCCGTGGAGGCACTCGTTCCGACGAACCGCACCCGCAACGGCAGCGCATCGCATCCATATCGACCGAGAGGGGCACCGCCGGAGAAAACACTGGTGGTCATGATCAATACACGTCCCGCAGCGTCTGGCGTCTACGGCCGTCGTGGGACGGCAAGGCCGGCCCATCACCGGGAAAGCAAAAGGCCAGGTCAGACGATGTCTGCCCTGGCCTTCGGTTGGTGCCCCCTGCAAGATTCGAACTTGCGCTCCCGGCTCCGGAGGCCGGTGCTCTATCCCCTGAGCTAAGGGGGCCAACGAGTCATTAGGTTACCAGCATCCGGAGGCTGCTCGACACTCGTTAGGCGAAGCAGATGATCTCAGGGGGCGGAGGGGTCAGCGGGCGGAGGGCCGGACGGCTCCGCGGTAGCGGGCGCGGTAGTAGGAGGAGTCGGCGAAGTCCACGGTTCTGACGACGTCACCGGTCTTGGGGGCGTGGACCATGGTGCCGTCCTTCAGGTAGACGCCGACGTGGGTCGGGTCGCCGGAACCGCCGCCGAAGAAGACCAGGTCGCCCGCGCGGAGCTGGGAGAACGGCACGCGGCGGCCCTGGCGGAACTGGCTGCCGGTGTAGTGGGTGAGCCGGACCCCGGCCTTGGACCAGGCGTGCAGGGCCAGCCCGGAGCAGTCGAAGCCGCCGCGGGTCGGCCCCCTGCCCGACCCGCCGCCCCATACGTACGGCGTGCCGAGCTGCCGCAGGGCCGCGGCCGCCGCCGTCCGGCCGGGGGTGAGACGGCGCTGGATCCCGAGCGGTCTCGCCGGTGATCCGGGTTTCCGGCCCTCCGGGGACTCGGGCTCCCGCTGCCGGGGCACGGACGGCCGCTCCACCGGCGCGGGCTTCTCCGGCCCCGGTGTGAACGGCCGCTCGACCGGTGCGAGCTCTCCCGGCCTCGGCGCGGGGCGGGGTCCGGATCCTCCGGGTATGGCTCCGGACCCCCCTCCGGGCACGATTCCCGGACGGGATCCGGACCCCTTCGCGGTGGCGTCGCCATCCGGCCGGAGTCCGGTCTCCGGCTGAAGCCCGGGCACCTGTCGGGGGCCGGCTCGCCAGGCGGGCGCAGGCTCCCCTCCGAACACGGGGCCCTGCCGGTCCAGGAACTCGGCACCCGGCCCGTCCTCGCAGTTCACGGTCATCAGGGCCCACACCTCATCGGGGATCCAGTGCCGGACGTGGGCCGTGAACCCGTGGAGGTGAGCCGGGCACGACGGCCGTGTCTGGAAGGCTCCGGGACCACCCGCGGGTGCTGTGGCGAGGGCGGCGGCGACGGTGAGAGCGACGATCATGTGCGGACCTCCTGGACTCGTTGGACGACCGAGCCCAGGATCCGCAGAACGGGATGATCACCAATGGACCGATCCGGATTCTGTGGACGATCCGCCAGACGGCTCCTCACCTGTGGACGGCCGACCGGACGATCCACCGGCCGACCTGCCAGGCGCTCTGCCAGGCGACCCACCGGCCGGCGTGCCAAGCGTCCTGCCAAGCGCTCTGCCAGGCGACCCACCGGCCGACCTGCCAAGCGCCCTGCCAAACGCTCTGCCAGGCGACCCACCGGCCGACCTGTCGGGCGACCCGCCGAATGAGCGGGCGCCCTCATCTCCCGGAAAACCTCGCATGATCGTTGTCGAGGGGTTAGCTTGGCGGCCGTGGACGAGGTTCTGGGCAAGGTACTGGTCGTGGACGACGACGAGGTCATCCGGCAGCTCATCGCGGTCAACCTGACGCTGGAGGGTTTCCAGGTGGAGACCGCCTTCGACGGGCAGGACTGCCTGGACCGGGTGCTGGACGTGCGGCCCGACGTGATCACTCTGGACGTCATGATGCCGAGGCTGGACGGCTGGACGACCGCCGCCCGGTTGCGCGGCGACGACGGCACCGGTCACATCAAGGTCGTCCTGATCACCGCTCGGGCCCAGGAGGAGGACAAGCGGCGGGGCATGGAGATCGGGGTGGACGCCTACCTCACGAAACCGTTCGACCCGGCCGAGCTCATCCAGGTCGTCCGCGACCTGGCCCTCGACAGGGGCTGACCCGCCCGGAACGGAGTCGTCTCGGCTCAGCGGATCCGGCTCAGAGGAGGCCCGCCCTGCGGGCCGCGGCGACGGCCTGGGTGCGGGAGGCGACGCCGAGCTTGCCCAGGATGTTCGAGACGTGCACGCTCACCGTCTTCGGGGCGATGAAGAGCCGCTCGCCGATCTCCCGGTTGGGCAGCCCCTCGGCCACCAGCGCGAGCACCTCCCGCTCGCGTCCCGTCAGCGCCGCCGTCCGGTCCGGGCCGGCCGGCTCCGGCTCGGACCTCCGGACCGGGCCGAAGCGCGCCCGCCGTCCCAGCGCCGCCAGGGAATCACCCAGCGGCCGGGCGCCGAGGGACTCGGCGGTCTTGACGGCCTGCTCCCACTCCTCCAGCGCGGCGGCGCGGTCGCCTGCGGCCAGCAGCGCCTCGGCCAACCGCCACCGGGAGCGCGCGACCTCGTAGACGAACCCGTAGTCGAACGCCTCCGCCACCGCGCGCCAGGCCCCGGCGTCGAGCCTGCCGTGGACGCGGTGCCACTCGGCCTCGGCCCGCAGCAGCCAGGCCGTACCCTCGCGTCCCATCCCCGTCCGCGCCGCGCTCCGCGCCCGGTCGAGCAGCCCGTCGGCCCCGTCGGCGCGGCCGAGCTCGGCCAGCGCCCAGAGGCCGATCGCGGCGATGCGGATGCTGCCGGTGTCGGAGGGCTCCAGGACGCCGAGCACCGCGGTGACGTGGTCCAGTGCCCGCTCGGGCTCCCCCCGCCAGAGGGCGTGCTCGGCGGCCAGCCCCCGGGACATGTACGCCACCAGGGAGTCCCGCCAGAACGGCCGGAGCCAGGCCAGCCGCTCGTCGACCTCCGGCAGGCCCATGGCGACCTCGACGAAGAGCGCGAACGAGGAGAGGATCGCCTCGGGGATCGTGCCGACCCGCCGGCCGAACCCGGCGGCGCGGGCCTGCTCCCACTCCCCGGCCGTGTAGTGGATCAGGAAGCGGAGAAACCGCAGGTCGGTGCCGTAGGTGCTCCACGACAGACCCGTCTCGGCCGCCAGCCGGATGCCGCGGTCGGCGGTCGCGGCGGCCTCGGCCATGGCGCCCCGCTCGAACTGGATCCGGGTGTAGTGGAACAGCCCTCGCAGGTCCATCGCGAGGTCGCCGGACTCCTCTGCCGCGACCTGGGCGAACAGCTCCTCGGCCCGGTCCCGGTCGCCGTCGAACTCCGCGCAGGAGGCGAGCATGATCAGCGCGCTCTTCTCCGCGTCCCGGGCCCCGGCCGCGCGGGCCACCTCCAGGGCCCGCCCGGCCAGCGGCTCGGCTTCGGCGTGCCGCTCGGTCCAGAAGACGGTCCGGGCGAAGGTCGCCAGCGCCCGGCCCAGCAGCGGCCCCTCGGGGGCCGCCTCGACGGCGGCCTGGGCGGTCTCCAGCGCCTCCGTCTCCTGGCCGGAGTCGTAGAGGTAGTAGGCCAGCCGTTCGCACACCTCCGCCGACGGCGGCAGCGCCCGCACGTGCGCGACCGCCCGGTGGTTGTCGCCCATGTCGGCCGCGGCGGCGGCGGTGCGCAGCGCGAGGCGGGTGTGGTCCGTCCCGGTGAGGCGTTCGGCGTCGGCGACCCGCTCCCAGAGGCCGAGTGCCCGCTCGAAGTGGCGGTGCGCCTCCGCGGGGGCGCCGAGCCGCTCGGCCCGGCGGCCCGCCTCGACCGAGGCGGCCAGCGCTCCGGCGAGGTCGTGGGCCGCCAGGTAGTGGTGGGCGAGCTCCGCCGCGCTGGCGTTCCGCGCGGTCAGCAGCCGGGCGAACTCGGCGTGCAGGCGGGTCCGCTCACCGGGCAGCAGGTCGGTGTAGACGGCCTCCTGGAGCAGGGCGTGACGGAAGGCGTAGCCGTACTCGCCGGACGGGCGGATGAGTCCCCGCGAGACGATCTCCCGCATGGCCTCCTCGAAGGCCAGCTCGTCGAGGCCGGAGGCCTCGCGGAGCAGGTCGTGGTCGGCCTTCCGCCCGGCGACGGCCGCGCCGCGCAGCACCCGCTGGGCGGACTCGGAGAGCTGTTCGGAGCGGGAGAGCAGCAGGCTGGCCAGGCCGTCGGTCATCGCGCAGCCCTCGGTCGCCGCCTCCAGGAGCTCCTCGGCGTAGAACGGGTTGCCCTCGGCCCGGTCGACGACCTCGCCGATCATGCGGGCGTCGGTCCCGCCGAGCAGGGCGACGTAGTCGGCCATCTCACCGCGGTCCAGCGGGCTCAGCTCGACGGACGTCACCGAGGGAAGGCGCTTGAGCTCGGCGAGGACCCGGCGGAGCGGGTGGCGGCGGTGGATGTCGTCGGTGCGGTAGGTGCCGACCAGGCAGACGCGCTCGCCCTGGAGCATCCGGCTGAGGAAGACCACCAGGTCGCGGGTGGACTGGTCGGCCCAGTGCAGGTCCTCCAGGATCAGCAGCACCGGCTGGGCGGACAGGAAGCCGAGCACCGAGCCGAACAGCTGCTGCTGGGTGAGGGCGGAGGCGCTCTCCGGCCCGGCGTCGGTGCCGCCGGGCAGCAGCCTGCCGAGGACGGGCCGCGCGTCGAGCGCCGCGCGCAGCTCTCCGCGCACGCCGCGCAGGGCGTCGGCCAGCGGGAGGTACGGCAGGGCGTCGCCGAGTTCGGCGCACTGCCCGACGAGTACGGCGAAGCCCTCCGCCCGCGCCCGTTCGGCCAGCTCCGTGACGAGCCGGGTCTTGCCGATGCCCGCGTCCCCGCCGACCAGGGCGACCCCGGCCGTCCCCTCGGCGGCGGCGCGCAGTACGGCGAGCAGGCGATCGAGCTCCCCCAGTCGCCCTACCAGCGTGCTTTGCACCTTTTGCGGCTCCACGTCGGCGAGTATCCCACGGACCGCCGACGGCCGGATTGGTCCGCCGCGGGCGCTCCGGATTGGCCTTCCCCCCGATGGGCGTCCCGCGCCTATGGTCGGGGCATGGTCTCGTTCTCCACGCTCCTGCTGTTCTCGGCGGCGTCCCTGGCGCTGGTCCTCGTCCCCGGCCCGAACCACCTCTACATCATCGCCCGCGGCGTCGCCCAGGGCCGGGCGGCCGGGATGGCCAGCGCCTTCGGCGTGGAGGTCGGCACCCTGGTGCACATCGCCGCGGCGGCGGCCGGGCTCTCCTACGTGATCGCCCGGTCGGCGACCCTGTTCAACGCGGTCAAGTGGGCGGGGGTCGCCTACCTGCTCTATCTGGGGGTCCGGGCGCTGACGAGCCGGCCGGAACCGGAGGTCCGGGAGACCGCCCCGCAGCCGCTGCGCTCGATCTTCCTCGAAGGGGTCGTCGTCAACGTCCTCAACCCCAAGGTGATCCTGTTCTTCCTGGCGTTCCTGCCGCAGTTCGTGGACCCGGCGGCGGGCGCGGTCCCGCTGCAGATCGCCGTCCTGGGCGGGACGCTGCTGCTCCTGGGGCTGCTCTCCGACATGGTCTACGCCGCGGGGGCGGGGGCGCTCGGGCGGCGGCTGCGGAGCCGGGCGAGGCTGCTCGGCCGCGCCAGCGGGGTCGTCTACCTGGGGCTCGGCGTCGCGACCGCCTTCTCCGGCCGCTCGGTCTGATCCGCCCGGTCGCGCGGGGCCGGGTCCACCTGGTCGCACAGGTCGTCCAGCAGGCGGGCCAGCGGTCCGGGGGCGGCGAGCACCCCCAGGTGGCCGCGGCGCGGAAGGTGGATCAGCCGGCCGTTCCGGCAGGCCCGCAGGAAGGCCCGCTCGTCCGCCCGGAACGGGTCGCGGGTGCCGTTGACCAGCCAGACCCGCCCCGGATACGCGGCCAGCGCCGCGAGCTGGTCGTGCCCGGCGACGGCCTCGACCACCTGGGGCACGGCCTCGCAGGACAGCCCGCCCGCCACGAGCGCCTCGCCCGCCGGACCCGGCAGCAGGCGGCGCAGGCCGTACGCGCTGATCCGGTTCGCGAGCCCGGGGTCGCGCGCGGCGAGGGACGCCACGGAGCGGTAGATCCCGGCGCGGCGGCCCGGGGAGGCCGTGCAGCCCATCGCGACCAGCCCCGCCACCCGGTCGGGGAACCGCCCGGCGGTGGCGATCCCGACGTAGCCGCCGAGGGAGAGCCCGGCCACGACGGCCCGCCCGCCGCTCCCCGCGACGCCCTCGACCGCGTCGGCCACGGCCCGCACGGCCGCCTCCATGGTGAAGGGCTCTCCCCTCCTGCTCCCGTGCCCGGGCAGGTCGACGGCGGCGGAGGGCCGGTCGAGACGGGACCTGACCGGGTCCCACATGGTCGCGCTGACCCGGATCCCGTGGACGAAGACGATGGGCACCATGACGGACCTCCCGCACCGAGAAAATGCAACGCACCGTTGCGTTGCTATTATCACCCCATGGCACCGCGCAGGGAACAGGAGATCCTCTCGGCCACGCTCGGCCTGCTCGCCGAGAGGGGCTACGAGGGGCTGACCGTGGAGGGCGTGGCGGAGCGGTCGGGGGTGAACAAGACCACGATCTACCGGTGGTGGCCGTCGAAGGCGGCGCTGCTGGCCGCCGCGCTGGTCGAGGCCGACGTGCTCGCCCTGGACCCGCCGGACACCGGGAGCCTCAGGGGCGACCTGGAGGCACTGGTCGGGCAGGTCGCCGCGCTGCTCACCCGGCCTCCCGCCGCGGACGTCGCGGTGGCCGCACTCGGCGCCGCCGTGCACCACCCCGAGCTGGCGGACGTCGCCCGCCGCTTCTTCGCCGATCGCCTCGCCCGCGAGGAGCGGGTGTTCGAACGGGCCCGGCGGCGCGGCGAGCTCGCCGACGGCGCCGACCCCATGATGATCATGGATCTGCTGGGGGGCGCGGTGTGGCTGCGGGCGGTCTTCCGGGGACTCTCCGTCGACGAGGGCTTCGCCGCCGAGGCGGTCCGGACCGTCCTCGGCGGCGCCTCCCCGAGGTGAGGCCGTACGGCCTCAGCCCGTGAGCGCGCCCGGGATCCGGTCCAGGATCGGGTAAGGCAGAAGCCCGTAGGCGAAGAAGTCGACCGCCCCGGCCCCGGCGGCCCGGACGGCCCGGACCTTCGCGGCGAGACGGTCGGCCGAGTCGGTGTCCGGCGGGCCCGGCCGGAGCACCACCCGGAGTTCCCGGTCCTTGCCGGTCGAACGCCGGTAGGCCGCCACGTCGTCGGCGACCCGGGCCGCGTCGCGGGCGTACGCCAGGACGCCGAGCGAGGGCACCAGGTCGCCCAGCGCGACCAGGTCCACGCCGAGCTGCCAGGAGTCGTGCGCGGCGAGACCGGAGGAGGGCAGCCCGTCGGCGTAGCCCTTCACCGACCCGGTGCCGTCCAGGAAGACCAGCCGGGAGCCCTCGGCCGAGACCGCCGCCGAGACCTCGGAGACCAGCGAGGTCACCGTCTCCGAGCGGGCCCGCGCGTAGGCCACCACCTCGGGCCCGGCGTAGGCGGTCAGCGCCGCCCGGGTCACCTCGCCCTGCGCGGGCGGGTCCCCGCCGAGCACGCCGTCCACGATCCTGGCGCACTCCTGGCGCGCGGCCCCCGCGTCGACGCCCAGGTCCGCGGCGCGGCGCAGGCAGAACTCGCAGAAGCAGAGCCCGAACAGGAACGCGTCCATCGGCCCGAGCGGGACGGCGCTCCGGTCGTGCCGGCATCCCTGCCCGTAGGGCGCGAAGTGCAGGGCCTCGGCGACCACGCCGTCGACGCCCTGCCGGGCCACCGCCCGGCCCAGCGCCACCGCGTAGAGGCGGACGTCGGGGTGGGACGGGCACAGGTCCTCGGCCGAGGCCGCGTCGCCGAAGCAGTTGCGCACGGTCACGTCGGGGCAGGCCTCGCCCAGGGGGGCGCTGCGCAGGAAGGCGGCCCAGCCGTGCAGCCGGAGCCCCCGCTCGGCGGTGGCCCGCCGCAGGGCCGCCAGCGGCTCCTCCTCCGCCCCCGCCTGGACGGGCGGGACCAGGCGCAGGCCGCCGAAGAGGTCCCCGGGCGGGGCGAAGTGCACGCCGTCGCCGCGGACCGTCACCCGGGACGAGCCGTGCGGGGTGACGTCGCGGGTCCGCCGGGAGGCCGCGGCCACGGTCACCCCGGTCACGCCGTACCCGGCGATCCGGTCGAGGACCCGCTCCGATCCCTCCCCCCGCACGTCCTCCACGTGGACGTACACAGAGCTGTCCAAGCCGCCTCCCGGTGCGCAGTCGCTCAGACTCTAACGCCCCTTGTAGGCCACGAAGTCGATCTCCACGAGGATGTCCATCAGCTCGGAGCCGACGGTCGTGCGGACCGGGTAGGGCTTGGTGAAGTAGGACTTGTAGACCTCGTTGTAGGCGCCGAAGTCGCGCTTGAGGTGCTGCAGGTGGACCGTCGACTTCACCACGTCGTCGAAGCCCAGGCCGTGCGCGGCCAGGACCGCGCCGAGGTTGCGCATCACCTGGTGGGTCTGCGTCTCCACGTCGGTCCCGACGACCTCGCCGGTCGCCGGGTCCAGCGGTCCCATGCCCGACGTGTAGACGAAGTCGCCGACCACGAGGCCCTGCGAGTAGGCCCCGACCGGCGCGGCGCCCTCGTCGGTCCGCAGTTCGAGCTTCTCGCTCATGTCACCCGTCCTCAAGTGCGGAGTTTCAGAAATAGGTGTGGATCAGGTCGACGACCACGTGGTCGTCGTCCACCACCGGGATGACCCGCCACTTGTCGAAGGCGGTGCACGGGTGGGAGATCCCGAACGACACCAGGTCCCCGGGCCTCACCGGCGAGTCCGGGGCGGTCCGCAGGACCGCGTGCTGATCGTAGAGCCTGGTCACCTCCGCCCCGGCGAGGACCCCCCGGGGGATCGGCATGCCCTCGTCGAACGGGGCGTCCCGCTTGCCGAGCCCGACCACGGCCAGGCCGGGTTCGGGCACGGAGAGCACGTGCGCCCAGACCTCCAGCGCGGGGCGCAGCTCGCCCTCGATCCGGTTGTACGGCGTGTGCTCGCGGTAGTGGCCGTCGTCGTGGGAGATGTAGGCGCCGCTGCGGAGCATGACGGTCGCCTGGCAGGCGGCGAGCTCGCGGCTGACCACGTCGAACCACTGGCTGCCGCCCACCGACAGGACCGGGCGGCGGACCCGCAGGTGCTCCAGCGCCTCCAGCAGCCGGTGCAGGAAGGCCCGCACCTCGGCGGCCGAGGCCAGCGTGCCCTCGTACCCGGCGACGCCCGCGAGCTCCACTCCGGGCGCGGCCTGGGCCGCCGCGGCGACCTCCAGGAGCCCTTCCAGGGTCCGGCACCCCGCCCGCCCGCCGGTGTGGCCGAGCTCGGCCAGCACCCGGAAGGGCCGGGGTCCGGCGTGCTCGGACAGCGTCTCGATCCCGGCCACCGAGTCGGCGAAGCAGAGCAGCTCGAACGACGGGTCCTCGGCGAGGTGCGCCGCGAGGGCGTCGAGTCCCGCGGGGTCGAAGACCTGGTTGGCGATCGTGATCCGGGAGACGCCGAAGCCGCGCAGGATGAGCGCCTGGCTGGGGGTGGCGACGGTGAGCCCCCAGGCGCCCGCCTCCAGCTGGGCCGCCACCAGCTCGGGCGACATGGTCGTCTTGGCGTGCGGGACGAGCAGCATGCCGTGCCCGCTCGCGAAGGCCGCCAGCGTCTCGATGTTGTGCCGCAGCGCGCTGCGGCGGGCGGTCATCACCGGGAAGGTGAACGCCCCGCCGAACAGCGACGACCCCACGGCCGCGTCGAGATCCGCGATCCCCTTCACCGGTCCCTTGATCGGCCCCTTCATCGGCCCCCCAGCGTGCGCGCGATGCTCCGTGATCCGCTTTCCCGAGGACCCTATCCGGCTCCGGAAGCCGTCCGTGCACGGTCTCGGGGGGAATTTGGGTCCCCGGCACTATTGACCACGGCGTGTCAGGAATGGTGCCATCTTCCCTTAATTAGGAATCTTTCCTAACTAGCCGAACAGGGCTAGCCGACGACAGAGAGGGCTCCCATGTACGCGAGACCGCGCCCGCGGCGTCTCCGCCGCCCCTCGACCCTCCTCGCCCTGGCACTGGGACTGATCGCGCCGGCGCTCGTGCTGACCGCGGCCCCGGGCCACAGCGCCGACTCCCTCCTCTCCCGGGGCCGTCCGGCCGCCTCCTCCTCGGACGAGGACGCCACGCTCCTGCCCGCCAGGGCCTTCGACGGGAACGCCGCCACCCGCTGGGCCTCGGCCGAGGGCGTCGACCCCCAGTGGCTCCGCGTCGACCTCGGCCGCTCCGCCGCCGTCTCCCGGGTCAGGCTGACCTGGGAGGCGGCCTACGCCAGGGCGTACCGGATCCAGGTCTCACCCGACGGCTCGTCCTGGACCGACGTCTACGCGACCTCGTCGGGGGACGGCGCCGTGGACGACCTCCCCGTCTCCGGCACCGGCCGCTACGTCCGGATGTACGGGACCGGCCGGGGCACCCCGTACGGCTACTCGCTGTACGAGATGGAGGTCTACGGCTCCACCGGCGGTTCCACGCCGGGTCCGAGCCCGAGCCCGACCCCGACGCCCACGGCGGGGGGCCCGCGCGTGCCGTTCGGCGGCCACACGATCCCCTACGCCTCCGGGATGCTGCGCCCCGGCGGCGGTCAGGCCGCCCTCGACCAGAAGGTCGTCGACTACTACCGCAAGTGGAAGGCCGCGTTCGTCCGGCAGAACTGCGGCAACGGCTGGTACCAGATCATCTCCCCCGACGCCGACCACCCCTACGTCGCCGAGGCGCAGGGCTACGGCATGGTCATCGCCGCGACCATGGCCGGAGCCGACCCCGACGCCAAGAAGATCTTCGACGGCCTGCTGAAGTACGTCCTCGCCCACCCGTCCTCGATCACCCCCGGGCTGCTCGCCGCCGAGCAGGACGCCTCCTGCAGGAGCGTCAACGGCGGCGACTCCGCCACCGACGGCGATCTGGACGTCGCCTACGGCCTGCTCCTGGCCGACCGGCAGTGGGGCAGCTCCGGCACGTACGACTACAGGCGGCTCGCGATCAGGCACATCAACGCGATCAAGGCCGGTGAGCTCAACCCGACCACCAAGCTGCTGAAGCTGGGCGACTGGAGCAGCTCCGGCGGCGAGCACTACTGGATCAGCCGGCCCTCCGACTGGATGATCGACCACTTCCGGGCCTTCCGGAAGGCGACCGGGGACGCGACCTGGGACACCGTCCGGGCCAACCACCAGAACCTGATCGCCTCCATGCAGTCGAAGTACGCCCCGGGCACCGGCCTGCTGCCCGACTTCGTGGTCGACACGAACGGCAACGCCCGGCCCGCGCCCGGCGAGGTGCTGGAGAGCGCCAACGACGGCGACTTCTGGTGGAACGCCTGCCGGGTCCCGTGGCGGATCGCCAACGACGCGGTGACCAGCGGGGACGCCAGGTCCCTGACCGCGGCGCGGAAGCTGAACGCCTGGATCAAGGCCAGGACGGGCGGCGACCCGGGCAGGATCGTGGCCGGTTACCGGCTCGACGGCGGCGCGCTGGCCGACTACGCCTCCCCCGCCTTCTTCGCCCCGTTCGCGGTGGCGGCGATGACCGACCCCGGCAGCCAGGCCTGGCTGGACGCCCTCTGGAACCGGATGCTCGCCACCCCGATCTCCACCGACAGCTACTACGCCGCCAGCATCCAGCTCCAGGTCATGATCACCGTGACCGGCAACCACTGGGTGCCCTGACCCGCACGGCCGGCCGCGGTCCCTCTCCCGGGGAGGGGCCACGGCCGGGCCCGCCGGCCCTCGCCGGGCAGGGACGGGCCCGGCCCGTCCCGGTCTGGATGCCGTGGCCGCCCCGGATCAGTCCTGGCCGGCCCTGTCAGTCCTGGTCGGGGATGAGCCGGGACGACGAGTAGCCGTCCAGGCACAGGACCGGTCCCGGCGGGACGGGCCGCGCGGCGAGCACCTCCCTGGCCCGGTCCCGCGCCAGGTTCCAGCCGTTCCACGGGTCCGGCCGGTCGAGCCGGTTGGCCCGGGTCACCTCCCTCAGCACACAGCTGCGCAGCGGCTCCGGCAGCCGGTCCAGCGCGGGCACGGCCTCCGCCCCCAGACCGCCCAGATAGCGCTGGTCGAGCCGGTCCACGCCCCGGACGGCGAGCTGGGTCTCCGCGACCCGCAGGTCCGGGTTCCACACCGCGAAGGCCAGCAGGCCCACGCCCGTCATCAGGACCATCGTCCGGGGCAGCCACCCGGCCGGACCGCGCCGCAGCAGCCGCAGCGCGCCCGCGGCGAGGACCAGCAGGAAGACGCCGCCGAGCCACCAGATGGCCGCCTGCACCGAGGCGCGGAGCCGGGTGAGGCCGTAGGCGTCGACGTACAGGTCCAGCCGGTACATCGCGGAGGCCAGGATCACCATCGTCAGCGCGCACAGCAGGCCGAGCAGCCCGGCCATCAGCCAGCGCTCGCGCCCCTCCGTCTCGACCACCGCCGACGCGACCGCCACGATCGCCAGCACGAAGACGCTGACCACCACCAGCTGGAAGAACCCGGAGCGGGCGTACTCGGCGTAGGTGAGATCGGTGGTGGCCACCACCCAGCCGGCGTCGCCGAACAGCGCCGTCAGCTGCATCGCCACGAACGCGCCGAACAGCAGGTTGAGCGCCGCCAGCGGGGTCACCCACAGGCCGCGGCCGACGCGCAGGCGCAGGCCCGGCGCCTCCGGCTCGGCGACCGGCCGCAGGCCCACCAGCACGGCCGCGGCGACCACGGCCGCGAAGACCGCGAAGACCAGGACGCGCAGCGGCAGTGTCTCCGCCCAGTCCTGCGAGAACAGCAGCTGCTCCACCGTGCGGGCGAAGACCGCGTCCGCCGAGGCGAACAGCGCGCCGAAGATCCCGAGCAGCACCGCGGTCAGGCCGAGCCCGACCAGCGTGGGCAGCACCCTGCGGGTCGCCATCCCCTTCGCCGGCCCCTTCAGCTGCGCGGCCAGGAACCACGGCACCGGCAGCAGCCCCAGCAGCACCGAGGCCCCGCCCCTGGCCACCCCGAGCCAGCCGCGCCCGGCCCCCGACAGGGCGAGCGCGGCCATCCCGAACCCGGCGAGCAGGAGCAGCCCGACGAGCCAGTCGGCGTCCCGGAAGAGCGCCACCGAGATCAGCCCGTAGGCGACCAGCCCCATCGCCGACGACCAGGCGGTGATCCGCTTTCTGACGACCGGCAGCACCGCCGCCCCCATGGCCGCCGCCACCAGCACGAGCCCCACTCCCACCGAGCTGTACGGCAGTGCCACCGCGGCGAGCAGCCCGACGACCGCGCAGGCGGCGAGCAGCCACCGCGGCGCGTCCGGCAGCTCGGGGCGGGGGAACACCGGCGGCGCCACGTACCCGCCGGGCGGCCCCCCGGCCGCCCTCACCGCGGAAGGAGCGGCCGTCCTCCCTCCGGCGGCCGGTCCCCGGACCGGTCCCGCCGCGGCGGGCTCCCGGGCCGGTCCCGCCGGCGCGACGGCGGAACCCCCGCCCGCCGCCGCACCGGGAGGTCCTCCTGCCGTCTTCTCCACCGGTCCCTGCGGCGTCCGCCCCGCACCCGCCGGAGGCGGACCGGCGGGAAACGGACCAGCCGGAGGCGGGCCGGCGGGAAACGGGCCGGCGGCCGGCTGGTAGCCCGTCCACAACCCGTCCGACGCCGTGGTGGCGCCGATCACCGTGCCGACGAACCCCGCGACCAGCGGAACGCCGACTCCCACCAGGATGCCCAGCGAGGGCGAGACGGCCCCGAGCCCGAAGCCGAGGAGCAGGCCCGCGAGAACGCCGAGGAAACCACCGAGCAGGACCCCGGCGATCGCTCCCGGCCAGTTCCGGACCGGAACGGGGACCGCTCCGGGATGTCCCGGCAGGGGCCTGGGGGCCGTGACCCCGGGATGGGCCGGAGGATGGGACGGCGTCCGGACCGCCCCTGCGGGGGCGGGGGCCCCTGCGGGGGCGGGATCAGGGCCGGAACGCCCCCCGGGAGGGCCGTCCGGGCCGGGAGACGCACCGAGGGCGTCCGGCAGACCACCGGGGACGGGGGTCTCCGGCACACCGGACCCTCCGGAGGGGGAGTCCTCCGCGGAGGTACCGCCGGAGGCGGGAGAGGGGGTCATCTGGATCCTTCCTGGGAGGTCGACCGCTATCCGGCAGCCGACGCCGTCTTCGACACGGATGGAACCGCCGTGGAGCTCGACGATCTCCTTCGTGATGGCCAGGCCCAGCCCGGCGCCGCCCTGGTCCGCCGCCCGTCCCGCGTCCAGCCGGGAGAACCGCTCGAACACCCGGGCCCGGTCCTCCTCGCGGATGCCCGGCCCCTGGTCGGTCACCAGCAGCCGGACGCCGGACCCCTCGGGCCGGGCGGACAGGACCACGACGCCGCCCTCGGGGCTGTGCCGTACCGCGTTGTCGAGCAGATTCGCCAGCACCTGCGCCAGCAGGTCGGCGTCGGCCCGGACGCTCAGCCCGCCGGGCACCTCGCACCGCGCCGCCACCCCGTCCCGCGCCAGTACGGCCTCGCGCAGCGCCTGTTCGCAGAGCGGGCCGAGCTCGACCTCGTCCCGCTCGATCAGCCGCGCCCCGGACTCCAGCCGGGACAGGTCCAGCAGCTGGGCGACCAGCCGCCCCAGCCGCTCCGCCTGGGCCAGCGCCGTACCGAGCGTCACCGGGTCGGGCTCCGAGACCCCGTCCACCACGTTCTCCAGCACCGCGCGCAGAGCGGTGATCGGGGTGCGGAGCTCGTGGCTGACGTTGGCGACCAGTTCCCGCCGCTGCCGGTCGACCTCGCCCAGGTCCGCCGCCATCGCGTTGAAGGCCCGGGCCAGCTCGCCGACCTCGTCGCGGGAGGTGGCCGTGACCCGCAGCCCGTACCGGCCCTTGGCGATGGTCTGCGCGGCGGCGGCCATCTCGCGCAGCGGCCGGGTCATCCCCCGGGCCAGCAACTGCACCATGACGAGCGCGAGCAGCACCGCCACCGCGATCCGGGTGTTCCGCGAGTAGCCGGCGTTGATGCCGACCTCGTTGACGACGAACGCCGCCACCACGGCCAGCAGGATCACCACGCCGAGTTTCGCCTTGATCCGGCCGAGGAAGTCCAGGGGCCGCAGCCACCGCCTCCCCCCGCGGGCGGGCCGCCCTCCCGGCTCCTCCGCCGGGGCGGCGGACGGGCGGGCCGCGTCCCCGCGGGACGGGGAGGAGGCGGCGGGGAGACCGGTTCCCCGCCGGGCGGGCCGGGTGCTCTCCTCGTCGGATCTCGTCATGTTTCGCATTCCGGGGTGTTCGAGTGGCGGGAAAGGGGATCGGTTCGCCGGACCCCGGCGGGACCACCGGCCTGCGGGACGGTCAGGGCCGCACGAGGGCGTATCCGACCCCGTGGACGGTCCTGACGGCCCCGGGGCCGAGCTTGCGGCGCAGGGCCCGTACGTGGCTGTCCACCGTTCGGGTGGCCGCGGCCTCGGAGAAACCCCAGATGTCGGCGAGCAGCCGCTCCCGCTCGAACACCTGACCCGGGCGCTCCGCCAGCCGGCAGAGCAGGTCGAACTCGGTCCGGGTCAGCCGCACCTCCGCGCCCGCCACGTAGACCCGGCGCTCGGCGGTGTCGATCTCGACGTCGCCGACGCGCACCACCGAGTCGTCCACGGCCAGCTGCGAGGCGCGCTCCACCCGCCGCAGCAGCGCGTGCACCCGCGCCACCAGCTCGCGCATGCTGAAGGGCTTGGTCATGTAGTCGTCGGCTCCGACCCCGAGCCCCACCAGCAGGTCGGTCTCCTCCCCCAGCGCGGTGAGCATGAGCACCGGGACCGGCCGGGCCGCCTGCATCCGGCGGCAGACCTCCAGGCCGTCCAGGCCGGGGAGCAGCCGGTCGAGGATCACCACGTCGGGCTCGGCCTTCGCGTAGGCCGCCAGCGCGCCCTCCCCGTCCCCGGCCACCCGCACGTCGAAGCCCTCCGCCGCGAGGCGGTGCCGTACGGCCCGCGCGATCGTCTCGTCGTCCTCCACCACGAGGACACGTCGTTGCTGGGGAAATGCCATACGAGGAGCGTAGAGGGGCCCTGTGCAGATGACTTGGGGTGGATTGTGAAGATTCCGCGCACACCGGAACATGCTCCGTGCGGATTACGGTGGTTGAGATGGTCTTGCGGCGTGAGACCGCGATCGTGACGGAAAGGGGAGGTCACTCTCGTTGGTCCCCATCCCGTTGAATGACTATCTTTTGAGCGCGACAAGCTGTCCGATACGGGCCAGTGGACCTTCTGAGCGCGGCAGCCGGTGAACGGGGTGAGCAGGATCGACACACGAGTGCTGGCGGGCCGTTACCGCCTCCTCCGCCCCCTCTCCGAGGGCGGCGACGGCATCGTGTGGTTCGCCGCCGACGAGGTGCTCCACCGCGACGTGGCGGTCAGGGAGGTGCGGATCCCGTCCGGTCTCGGACCCGTCGCGCGGCAGACGTTCCACGCCGCCGCGCTGCGCGAGACCAACCTGGCCGTGCGGATCAAGCACCCTTCCATCGTCGTCGTCCACGACGTGGTCGTCGACGACGACCGCCCGTGGATCGTCATGGAGCTGCTGCACGGGGCCTCCCTGAAGGAGACCGTCCGGGAACAGCGGCCGCTTCCGCCGCGTCAGGCGGCCCGGGTCGGTGCGGGCATCCTCGGCGCGCTGTCCGCGGTGCACGCCGCCGGGGTGCTGCACCGGGGGATCGCGCCGGGCAACGTCTTCCTCGCCGAGGACGGCAGGGCCCTCCTCACCGATTTCGGCATCGTCCTCACCGAGGGCGGAGGGGAGGCCCCGAGCACCGGCCGCCCGATCGGCGCCCCCGGTTACACCGCTCCGGAGCGGTTGCGCGGCGCACTGGGCGACGCGCGCTCCGACCTGTGGTCGCTCGGCGCCACCCTCTACTTCGCCGTCGAGGGCACGCCCCCGCACCCCGCGGACACCCCCGCCGACACGATCAGGCGGACGCTCGCCGAACCGCCCCGGCGGCCGGAGCGCGCGGGTGCGCTGGGTCCGCTGCTGATGCTCATGCTGGCCCCGTCCCCCATGGCCCGGCCGTCCGCCGAGGCCGTCGCCCGGATGCTGGACGACGTCGCCCAGGGCCGCTCCACCGCCTCGCTCCCCCCGGCGTCCACCCCGGCCGGACCGGTCTCCTCCGATGGGTTCCCCGCACCGGCCTCCTCCGGGACCTCCCTCCCCGGATCCGTCACGCCCGAGACGGCCGCTCCCGAAAGCTCCTTCCCGGGACCGTCCGCCTCCGCTCCCGCCTTCCCCGGATCCGCCGCCTCCGGGCCGGTCCTCCCCGGGACGGCCGCTCCCGAAAGCTCCTTCCCGGGACCGTCCGCCTCCGCTCCCGCCTTCCCCGGGCCCGCCGCCTCCGGGCACGGCCCTTCCGGGACGGCCCCTGACCGGGCCGACGTCCCCGGGCCGGTTCCGCCGGAACGCGCGCTCCCCCTGCCTGCCCCCGCCCGGACCGACGGCCCCCGGCGCGGCGGGACCGGCCACCATCGGGACGTGACCGGCGAGACCCCCGGGATCCCCCCGGAGCCGTCCCCCGGAACGGCCCCCTCCGTCCGGGCGCCGCTCCCCGCCCGGTTTCCGCGCCAGGACGGCGCCCCCGTCCGCTTTCCGCGCGCGGGCGGGCCTCTGGTCTGGGCCGCGGCCGAGATCGCCGCCCTGGCGGTGCTCGGCGGGGTCGCCATGGGCGTGACCGGCCTCGTCTCCTCCGGAGCGGACCCGGCCCCCGCCGCGGAGCTCAGCGAGCGGCCCGGCGCCTTCACCTCCCCGGTGGACGTGTGCGGCCTGATCCCCGTGGACCGGGTCAGGCAGCTGCTCCCGGCCCTTACGGGCGAGGGGAGGCCGACCGACGGGGGCGGCTGCGAGTGGACCAGCCCCGGGACGGGTCTGAGGGTCGTCCCGGCCGGTCCGGCCGCGCAGTGGGGCAGGAGCCCGCGGCAGGCCCACGAGCTCTTCGTCAACCGGCGCAACGGCACCATCCCCGACGGCGGGCTCGTCTGGAGCCGGTCGAGCATCTCCGCCGGGATCCGCTCCGCCAGGAGCACCGGCCCGCTGCCGGTGAATCCCGTCGGGGAGGAGGCGTTCCGCCACGACGTGTACGAGAACCGCACGACCGGCAGGCTGGAGCGGAGCCACGTGACGTTCCGGGTGGACAACCTGGTCGTCGAGGCCGAGTACACCGTGGCGGACGGCAGCAAGGACGGTCCCTCGATCCAGAGTGGGGCCCACACCGCAGCGACCTGGGTCGCGGACGCGTTGAGAAAGCAGAAGGCGGCAGCCGGATGAACCAGGCAGACACCCCCAGGCCGTACGGCAGGCACGCCGGATCCGGATCCGGCGTCTCCGACGCCGATCCCCTCGGCCTCGGGGTCCCCGCGCAGACCTCCCTGGAGCTCGTCATCGGACGCCACGGCCCGATGACGCCGGCCCAGGCCGCCCGGATCGGCCTGTCCGTGCTGGACCAGCTCATGAGCGTGCACCGGCACGGGATGGCCCACGGCGACGTACGGCCGGGCTCGGTCCTGATGGGGCCGCAGGATCAGGTGGTCCTGGCCGGGCCGTCCCTCCGCTCCCCGGTCTTCACCGCTCCCGAGGGCGTCACCGGCCCGGTCGCGGACCTGTGGTCCCTGGGCGCGACCCTCTTCACCGCCGTCGAGGGCAGACCCCCGGCCCCCGGCGCCTCGCTGCAGAACGCGGGCCCGCTCGGCCCGATCCTGGTCGGCCTCCTCTCGGGCGACCCCGCCCTCCGACCCGACCCGGGCGCGCTCCGCGGCGGCCTGCTGGAGGTCTCCCAGGGCCGCCCCGCGCCGTTCCCCGCGCTTCCCGCCCTCCCCGCCCCGCCGCCCGCTTCCGACCCGGGCGGCGCCCTCCCCGCCCCGCCTCCGGCCTCCGGTCCCCTCGGTGCCTTCGCCTCACCACCCACCTCGGAACCGGCTCCCGCCCTCCCCGCCCTCCCCGCCCCGCCGCCCACTTCCGACCCGGGCGGCGCCCTCCCCTTCTCGTCACCGGACTCCGTACCGGGCCGCGCGTTCCCCGGTCCGGTGCCCCCGGCCCCGCAGCCGCCCTGGGCCGGCGCCCCGTTCGAGGCTCCGTCCGGATTCCCGTCCCCGGAGCCCGGGGCGGCCCCCGGGTTCTCATCCCAGGAGCCGGGGCCGACCCCCGGGTCGCCGTCTCCGGAGCCCGGGGGGGCACCGCCGTTCCCTGCCGGAGCGGCCGGCTCCGCGCCGTCCGGTTCCCCCGAGCTGACCGTGCCCTTCCGGATTCAGTCCTCGGCCGCCGCGGCGCCCGGTGCCGCGGCTCACGCCTCCACTTCGGCGGCCCCCTCAGCGGCACCGGCTCCCGCACCCGCACCGACGGGCCCCGCCACCCCGGCGGGCCCCCTCACGCCGACGGATCCCGCCACCCCGGCGGGCCCCGCCATCTTCTCCGGACCCGCCGCGCACACCCCCGCGGGCTCCATCCCATCCGATCCAGGGGACGGCGCGCCCTCCGTCCGCCAGGACGGCTCCTCCCGCGAGGGCTCCGGACCCGTCGACGCCGCGCCTCCTGCCGCGCGCCCCACGGGTCGGCCGGGCGGCGTCCTCGTGCCCCGCTCGATCGTGGCGCTGACCGGTGTGCTGATGGCGGGGATGGCGGTCACCATCGGGATCCTGCTCGTGCCGGTGCTGAGCGGTTCCGGTGAGGAGGAGAGCACGGACCCCGGTGCCAAGGGCCGCTTCGCCGCCGCCCCGAGGGCCTGCGGCCTGCTCACCGACGCGCAGGCGGGGGAGGTCGTCCCCGGTTTCAGGAGCTCGGAGGTCGAGCCCGCCGAGTGCAACTGGCTCAACAGCGCCGACTGGCGCAAACCCGGCTCGGAGAAATTCGACCTGCGGGTGCGCCTGGTCGCCCAGAAGCAGGACGGGTCGGAGGTGCGGCGGGCACAGGAGTACCTCGCGGGCAGGAAGCAGGACACCCGCGACCGGAGCGAGCGCGCCACGCCCGCCCCCCTCCCGCCCCAGGACCTGAAGGGACTCGGGGAGGAGGCCTTCATCACCGGCGGCTACGGCCCCAGCAAGCTCTACGGCGGCTCCTACAAGGTGACCGTGGTCTTCCGTGTCAGCAACCTCGTCGCCGAGGTCGAGTACGAGCGGGGCAGCGTCAAGGAGGACGCCGACGGCAGGGTCGCGGAGAACGGCGCGAAGGTGGCCCGCTGGGTCGCCGAGGCGCTCAGAGCCCGCGGCTGACCCGCCGGGCCGCTTCGCACCGCCCTGAACCGGCGCCACCCTGAACCGGCCCTGTCCTGAACCCGCGCCACCCTGAACCGGCCCCGTCCTGAACCGGCTCCGCCAGGCGGTCCGGCGCTCAGGACGGTCCGGCGCTCAGGACGGCCCGGCAGACCGTGGTGAGCCCTCGGCGGACCGCGGTGATCCCGTCCCGGGAGACGAGATATATCTCAGCTGGAACCCGGGCGGTGGCCCGCGCGTTGACCGGGCGACGCAGAATGTCACCAGGCGGGGCGCGCGCTCCGCGTTCGGAGGATGTTGAGGATGTCGCCCATCCAGAAGTACGCGATCGGCGCCGGAGCAGCCGTGCTGCTCTCGTGGATCTTCCTGCCGGGTTGGCTGACCCTGCTGGTCGTCCTCGGCGTCGTCGCCGCCCCGGCCGTCGGCTACATGATGCTCGACCCCTCCCAGCGGGAGCGGCTCAAGCGCGCCCGCAGGCGGGGCATCGGCCGCTGATCCGGCGTGGAGGCCCGCTCCCGGCGGGCCTCCACGTCACAGCGCTCCGGGGTCCCGCCCGACGGGATCTCCGTATGGCCCCGCCCCGTCGCAGAGTCAGGCGGGGATCCGGGCAGGGGCCAGGCGGGGAACCCGGCAGGGGTCAGGCGGTCGCCGTCGCGGCGGCGGCCTCGGTCTCCACACGCCGGGTGACCTTGCGCTCGAAGACGAACGAGAGCAGCGGCACGGTGCCCGCGAGCATCACGCCCAGGATGTACTGCCACGACCAGCGGGCCTTCATGCCCAGGTTCATCGCGGCCACCAGGTACAGCATGTAGAGGAAGCCGTGGATCGGGGAGACGACCTTCGACGGGCCCTCGATGCCGAAGCCGTACCTGAGCACGATGCACACGGTCAGGACGAGCAGCATCACACCGACGACGTACGCCAGGACTCGGAAGGGCTTGAGGGCGGATTCCACGGTCATCTACCTCGGGTCGGGGAGCGGGGACGTTCAACGATATGCGGGGTCGGACGGGGTGTGCACGGGACGGGCCGGCCCCGCGGACGGATCCGGGGTCCGCACCCGGGACCACCGATCAGACGGCGGCCGGCCGGGACTCCGGTTCGGATCCGGAGTCCGCACCGGAGGCGGGTTCCGGATCGGATCCCGGCTCCGCGCCGGGATCCGGCCCGGAGCCCGCGCCCGTTCCGCCCTCCGGAGCGGCCCTCCCGCCCCGGAGGGCGTCGCGCACGAAGTGCCACCACATGAAGACGGCGAACAGGCCGAAGATCCACCACTGGGCGGCGTAGGCGAGGTTGCGCCAGGTGAGCACGCCCTCCTGCGTCGGCGCGGAGGCGTGGACCGGCTCGGCGGCGACGGGCGGGGCCGGCGACTGGGTGGTGGCGATCACGAAGCCGTCGCGCAGCTTCACGCCCCGCCACAGGTTCACCAGCTCCGCCGACGACACCGTCAGCACCTGCCCTTGGGGGAGCTGCCGGGTCCTGCGCTGCACGCTGTCGGTCGGCTCCGACGCCTGCAGCCGCCCGGTCACGGTCACCTTCCCCTGCGGCACGGCCGTCGCCGGGTCTCCGGCGGCGGGCACCCGGCCGCGCACGACGGGGACCACCGTGCCGTCGCCCAGGTCGAGCGGGGTCAGGATCCACAGGCCCTCGTCCCGCTGCGCCACCAGGAGCTGCCGGGAGGCGTCGAAGGTCCCCTCCGCCGTCACCCTGCGGCCGATCGCGTCGGCCGTCAGGTGGCGACCGGCCTCGGTGAGCGTGCCCACCGCCACCGGGGCGGGGTCCCGCGTGGACTGGGGCCTGCCGGAGTCCTCGAAGACCCCGAGCTGCCAGCGGCCGAGCAGTCCGCACACGACGAGCGCTCCGACCGCGAGGAGGTGGAGCACCACCACGCGCGGAGAGAACAGGATCCGGAGCATGACACCACGCTATCCGCCCGCACCCGCGGTCCCGCCTCCAGGACCGCGCCACGCCCGCGGTGGCGCGCCGGCGACCCGGTAGGGTGCCGGAAACCGGCGGAGCATCGGGAACGGTCCGGGTACGGGAACCCGGGTTGAAAAGTCGCGATGTGTCGCTAAAGTCGACCCATGTCTGACCCTCAGATCGACCCGGCAGGGAACACCCAGCAGTTCCGCGCGTTCGCCCAGCGCAAGGACCCGGAGGCCGCCCCCCAGCGGCGGTCGCCGATCGTCCCCATCGTCGCGGGCGTGGTGGTGGTGCTGGTCATCGCCGCCGTCGCCGCCTACCTGATCCTCTAGCCGCACCTCCAGTCACACGGCAGGGCGGCGACCGCCCCGCCGTACGACCCGACGCACGTCCGCCGGCGCCGAAGGCCTCGCCCTCGGCGCTTTTCGCGTGCCCCGGGGCCATGCCGTACCGACCGGTCGGTTTCATCGATGCCCGGCGGCCTCGGGGATGGACGGCAGGCAGGCCCGCTCGTTACATTGGACTTTGCGTCCAATAAGGAGATGGGATGAGAACCTCCCCCGGGATGACCATCATCGGCTCGGGCTTCGCCGGACTGTGCATGGCGATCAAGCTGAAGGAGTCCGGATACCACGACTTCGTGATCCTGGAGAAGGCCGCCGAGCTCGGCGGCACCTGGCGGGACAACACCTATCCCGGCTGCGCCTGCGACGTCCCCTCCCACATGTACTCCTTCTCCTTCGAGCTCAATCCCGGCTGGTCGCGGATGTTCCCCCCGCAGGAGGAGATCCGGGACTACATGCGCGCCTGCGCGGAGAAGTACGGCCTCGGCCCGCACCTGAGGTTCGGCGAGGAGGTCGTCTCTCTGGAGTACGACGACGCGGCCCGCAACTGGCGGGTCGGCACCGCCGGCGGTGCGGCGTTCACCACCAACGCGGTCGTCTCGGGCGTCGGCGCGCTGCACGTCCCGTCGCTCCCGGAGATCGCGGGCCGCGAGCGCTTCCGCGGCCCGGCCTTCCACTCGGCCGCCTGGGACCACTCGGTGGACCTGGCCGGCAAGCGGGTCGCGGTGGTCGGCACCGGGGCCTCCGCGGTGCAGTTCGTCCCCAGGATCGCCGAGCGGGCCGCGCACCTGACCGTCTACCAGCGCACCGCGCCCTGGATCCAGCCCAAGCCCGACTTCGCCTTCCCGGAGCGGGCGAAGCGGCTGCTCGCCCTGCCCGGCGCGGCCCGGACGCTGCGCAACGCGATCTACTGGGTGCTGGAGACCCGTGCGCTCGGCTTCACCGTCGATCCGCGCCTGATGAAGGTGCACGAGGCGGTCGCCCTGCGCCACCTGGAGCGGCAGGTCCCCGACCCGGGGCTGCGGGCCAGGCTGACCCCGGACTACACGATCGGCTGCAAGCGCATCCTGCTCTCCGACGACTACTATCCCGCGCTCACCAGGGAGAACGTCGAAGTCGTGACCGAAGGGATCACCGAGATCCGAGAGGGCTCGATCGTCGACGCCGCCGGCCGGGAGACCGAGGCCGACGTGATCGTCTACGGCACCGGCTTCAAGGTCGTGGACGCGCTGAACGACCAGCGGATCACCGGCCGGAACGGCCGGAAGATCCAGGACGCCTGGCAGGACGGCGTCGAGGCCTACTACGGCGTCACCGTCTCGGGCTTCCCGAACCTGTTCTTCCTCCTCGGACCCAACACCGGCCTGGGCCACAACTCGGTCGTGTTCATGATCGAGTCCCAGGTCCGGTACGTCATCGAGTGCCTGCGGCTGCTCTCCCGCACCGGGGCCAGGGCGCTGGACGTCCGGCCCGAGGCCCAGCGCGACTTCAACGACCGCCTCCAGCGGCGCCTCTCCGCACTGGTCTGGAACGAGGGCGGCTGCCGGAGCTGGTACCTCGACTCCCGCGGCGTCAACCGCACCATCTGGCCGGGTTTCACCTTCGAGTACTGGGCGCGGACCCGGAAGGTGAGACCCGGCGCCTACCGGCTCATCCGCTGACCGCCGGCGGACGGCGGACGGCCCGGCCCCGGCCCAGACCGGCGGCGCGCCGGTCGTCTCCCGGTCGCGGCGGGCCGGGAGACGACCGGCGTGGTCACCGGGCCGGGGAGACGACCAGCGCGCTGCCGCCGCCCCGGCGGGACGGCTCGGCGACCGCCTGCAGCCGGCCGCGGCCGAGGAACTCCACGGCGGTGGCCGCGCCGATCTCCGGGTTGAGGACCAGGCTGTGGCCGAGCCCGGTCAGCTCGGCGCCGTGGCGGTCGATGAACCCCTGCTCCGCCTGGGTCTGGGCGGTGTTGCGCTGGGTCGCCCGGGGCGCGGCGAGGGCCTCGGGCAGGGACATGCCGAGTTCCCAGCGGTTGACGAGGATCTGCAGCACGGTCGTGATGATCGTGGACCCGCCCGGCGAGCCCAGGGCCAGCAGCGGCTCGCCGTCGGCCAGGACGATCGTCGGGGCCATGGACGAGCGGGGCCGCTTGCCGGGACCGGGCAGGTTCGGGTCGCCGGGGGCCGGGCCGAAGGTGAAGTCGGTCAGCTCGTTGTTGAGCAGGAAGCCCCGACCGGGGACGACGATGCCGTTGCCGCCGGTGGACTCGATGGTGATGTTGTAGGCGACCACGTTCCCCCGCCGGTCCGCCACCACCAGGTGGGTGGTCTCCGGGCCCTCGGGGGCGGCCGTGCCGGTCTCCGGGACCGCCGGGGAGTCCGCCGGGCACGGCCCGTAGGTCCCGTCGGGCTCGCCCGCCGGGGCCGGGTGGGCCATCGCCCGCTCGGTGACCAGGCAGGCGCGCTCCTTGGCGAACCCGTCGGAGAGCAGCTCCGCCAGCGGCACGCCGGGGACGTCTCCGACGTACCTCCCCCGGTCGGCGAAGGCCAGCCTGGACGCCTCCAGGTACTCGTGCGGGCCGACCTCCGGCAGCGCCTCCAGGATGTTCAGCGCCTCGCCGACGGTGGAGCCGCCCGAGGACGGGGGCGCCATGCCGTACACGTCCATGCCCTTGTAGGCGACCTTCGTCGGCGGCCGCTCCAGCGCCCGGTAGGCCCTCAGGTCGCGCAGCTCCATCAGGCCCGGCCGGACGTTCCGGGTGGAGCCGGGCGTGACCGGCGGCCGCTTCACGGTCGCCACGACCTCCTCGCCGAGCCGCCCGCCGTACAGCCAGCCGGGCCCCTTCCTGCCGAGCGTGCGGTAGGTCTCGGCCAGCTCGGGGTTGCGGAACGTGGAGCCGACCCGCGGCGGCGCGCCGCCGGGCAGGAAGAGCTTCGCGGTGGAGGTGAAGCCCGCGAACCGGGCCGCGTTGGCGGCGGTCTGGTCGTGGAACGTCCGGTCGACGGTGAAGCCGCGGTCGGCCACCTCGACGGCGGGCTGCAGCGCCTGCCGGAGCGAGAGCGTGCCGAACCGGCGCAGCGCCAGCTCCCACTGGGCGACGCTGCCGGGCACCCCGGCGGACAGCCCGCTGGTGACGGCCTCCTCGAACGGGACTCCCTCCAGCGAGGTCGCCGTCATCGCCTTCGGAGCCGTCTCGCGGCCGTCGATCGTGTGGACCTTCCCGCGCCGCGCGTCGTAGTAGAGCAGGAACCCTCCCCCGGCCAGTCCGGCCGAGTAGGGCTCGGTCACCCCCAGCACGGCCGCGGCCGCGACCGCCGCGTCGACGGCGTTGCCCCCGCGCCTGAGGACCTTCAGCGCCGCCCTGCTCGCTTCCGGGTCGACGGTCGAGACCGCGCCGCCGTACCCTTCGGCGACGGGGACCTTCCCGGTCTGGCCGCCGCCCGGTCTCCCGGTCGTCGGCGAGGCGGCCGGCGCGACCGGCTGCGGGGTCGGCGGCGGATCGGCCCAGGCCGGCGGGGTGAGCGCGGTGGAGCCCGCCACCAGGATCACTGCGAGGGGCACGACAGAGCGATTAGTGATCATATGTCCTCCCGCGCACAGCTTTACCCACCTCGGCAGGGTTGTCAGCCTCATGTACCGCCGAAGATGTAGCGGCGCCCGCGCCTCCGGGCGGACGCGCAGGTCAGGCGGGCGGGCGTAGGGTGCTGGCGTGCGCACCCGACCCCGCTGGACCGACCGGATGCTCCCGCTGATCGTGGGAGCCGCTCAGGTCGCGACCAACCACGCGGCGCAGGGCAACCAGCCCGAGCGGCTCCCGGCGGACCCGCTCGGCGTCGTCCTGCTGCTCGCCGGGCCGCTCGCCCTGTTCTGGCGGCGGCGCAACCCGGTGCTCACCCTGACCGTCACCGTCGCCACGATGATCGTCTTCGTCGCCCGGGGCCACGCCTACGGCCCGATCTTCTTCAGCCCGGCCATCGCGCTCCACCAGGCCCTCGTCCTGGGCCACCGCCGGACCGCCTGGACCGCGGCGGCGGCGGCCTACGCGTTCTTCCTCGTGCACACCACCTGGCTGGCGCCCGTCCCCAGCACAGGCCTGTGGCACTCCCTGGCGATGGCCGCCGTCATGGGGGTGCTGCTGGCCACGGGCGAGTTCGCCCGGGCCAGGCGGGAGCGCAAGGCCGAGCGGGAGCGGACGGCGCGGGAGGAGACCCGGCGGCAGGTCAGCGAGGAGCGGCTGACCATGGCCCAGGAGCTGCACGACGTGCTCGCGCACAACATCTCGCTCATCCACGTCCAGGCCTCCACCGCGCTGCACCTGATCGACGACCACCCCGAACAGGCCCGCACCGCGCTCACCACGATCAAGCAGGCCTCCAAGGACGTGCTGACCGAGATGCGCTCGGTGATCGGCGTCCTGCGCGACGACGCGCCGCGCTCCCCCACCGCCGGGCTGGACCGGCTGGACGAGCTGGTCGAGCGGAGCGGCCTCGACGTCACCGCGGAGACCTCCGGAAGCGTCCGGCCGCTCCCGCCGGGCGTGGAACGGGCCGGATACCGCATCGTGCAGGAGTCGCTCACCAACGCGCGCCGCCACGCCCCCGGCTCCTCCGTCACGGTCCTGCTGGAGTACGGCGCCCGCGAACTGCTGATCCGGGTCACCGATTCCGGCGCCGGGGTCACCGCCGCGGGTCCGGACGGCCGTCCGGCGGGCGTGCCCGGCGGGGGACCGGACGCGGACCCCGGCGAGAGGCTGGGCGGCGGGAACGGGATCCCCGGCATGCGCGAGCGGGCCGCCGCCCTCGGCGGCACGCTGACCGCCGGCCCCTTCGAGCGGGGCTTCCGCGTCGAGGCGCGGCTGCCCGTCCCGGAGGGGCCGCGCGACCCCCGCGCCGGGCGGGACGCCACCGCGTCCGTCCCGGCGAGGGCACCGGAGAGGACGCCGTGACGCCCCCGCCCGGCGGGAGCCGTGACGACGCCCGCACCCGGGGGGACGACGTCATCAGGATCGTCCTCGCCGACGACCAGGCCCTGGTCCGGGCCGGGTTCCGGGCGCTGCTCGACGCCCAGCCCGGGATGACCGTGGTGGCCGAGGCCGCCGACGGGGCAGAGGCCCTCGTCCTGGCGGAGGAGCACCGGCCGGAC
Source organism: Planomonospora antibiotica (assembly GCF_014647955.1). Taxonomy (NCBI): domain Bacteria; kingdom Bacillati; phylum Actinomycetota; class Actinomycetes; order Streptosporangiales; family Streptosporangiaceae; genus Planomonospora; species Planomonospora antibiotica. The sequence goes on from NZ_BMQE01000003.1 coordinate 89,151, forward strand.
GTGGTCCTGATGGACGTCCGGATGCCCGGCATGGACGGCCTGACCGCCACCCGGCGCATGCCCCCCGGGCCGAGGATCATCATCCTGACCACGTTCGAGCTCGACGAGTACGTCTTCGAGGCCCTCCGGGGCGGCGCCAGCGGCTTCCTGGTCAAGGACACCGAGCCCGCCGAGCTGATCCAGGCCGTCCGCGTCGTCGCCGCCGGGGACGCCCTGCTCTCCCCCGGGGTGACCCGGCGGCTGATCGCCGAGTACGCCGGCCGCGCCAAGGAGCCCGTCGCCGGGATGGACCTGTCCGCGCTCACCGACCGGGAGCGCGAGGTCCTCGCCCTGGTGGGCACCGGGATGACCAACGACGAGATCGCCCGCACGCTCTTCATGAGCCCCGCCACGGCCAAGACCCACGTCAGCCGCACCATGACCAAACTGCACGCGCGCGACCGCGCCCAGCTCGTCGTGATCGCCTACGAGTCCGGCCTCGTCCGCCCCGGCTGGGCCTGAACTCCTCGCGATCCGACCAGGCGTTTGCAATACTGAACGTGTTCATCAGGACACGAAGGGACACGGTCATGGTCAAGACGTCACGACGGCTCCCCGCCGAACTGCGGCCCACTCCCGAGACGGCGTCCCGGCCCCTGCCCAGCACCGCGCGCGAACTGTTCGACGCGCTCCCGCAGCTGCCCGGGCTGCGGACCGAGGTCATCGACGGGAGTCTGATAGTGAGTCCGGTAGGCACCCCCGAGCACGGCTGGACCGCCACGCTGCTCTATCACGCCCTCCAGTCACTGGTCATGGACCGTGACTGGCGCGCGTACGTCGGCAACGTCGACGTCTGCATCGACGGCCCCCGCGACCCGGTCGAGCCGGATTTCGTGCTGGCCCCGGCCGACTGCCCCCGCTGGGGCACGCGCGAGCTGCTCTCCTCCGGCCTGTTCATGGTCGCCGAGATCGTCTCCCCCGGCAGCGTCATCGACGACCGCGACCGCAAACCCGACCTCTACGCCATGGGCCTGGTCCCCGTGATGCTCCTCATCGACCCCGTCGCCACCCCCGCCACCGTGACCGTGTTCAGCGACCCCAAGGGCGGCGAGTACCACACGGTCTCCCGCGTCGCCGTGGGCAGCCCCCTCCGCCTCCCCGCACCCGTCGACTTCACCCTGGAGACCTCGATCTTCGAGAAAGCCCTCGGCTAGCACGGGCCGGTCCCACCTCCGGCCCTCCGGTGTGGCGGCGGGTGAGCGAAGTGTCACTGTTCGCACCGGCCGGGGGCGGTTAGCGTTCGGGGCGTGAGGACCCGGGCGGGGGGCGTTCGTTGAGCCCCGAGGTGATCACGCTGTTCACCGGCGGTCTGGCCGCCGGAGCGGTGGTGGGCACCGCATCGTGCACGGCGGCGCAGGGCGGGCTGCTGGCCGGACTGGCCCCCGGAGCCCGCCGGTCCGCCGGAGGCCGCGGAGCGCCCGGAGCCGCGGGCGGGGGATGCCACCCGTCCCGTGAGCCGTCGGGCCCGAAGGCCGTCGCCCTCTTCCTCGCCGGACGGCTCGCCTCCCACGTCGCCGCCGGCGTCCTGCTCGGCCTGCTGGGCTCCGCCGTACGGCTCGGCCCTCCGGTCCGGGCGGTGCTGCTCGTCGCGGCCGGGATCGCGGTCACCGGCTTCGGGCTCCGGCTGCTCGTCCGCGGTTCCGCCTCGTGTCCGCCGGACGCGTCCGCGTCTCCCGCCGATCCGGCTCCGGCGTCACCGCCCACTCCCGGCGACCCCGCACCGCCCGCCGACGGTCCTGCGCCCTCCACCCGGCAGACCGCACCGCCCTCCACCCGGCGGGCCGTGCTGCTGGGGGCGGCGACGGTCCTGGTCCCCTGCGGGGTCACACTCAGCACCGAGGCGGTGGCGGTCTCCAGCGGTTCGGCGGCAGGCGGGGCGGCCGTCATGGCCGGGTTCGCGGCGGGCAGCGCGCCCGCGTTCGCGCTGCTCGGGCTGGTGCTGCGGCGGGTGACCGCGACCAGGCTGGCGGCGCTGGCCGGGGTGGCCGCGCTGGCCGCGGGCCTGTGGACCGCCGGCTCGGGGCTCCGGCTGGGCGGCTGGCTCCCTTCCTCCGGCGGCACGGCCGCCGCGGCGCCGCCCGTGCGGCCGGTCGGCGCCGACGGCGTGCAGCGGATCGACGTCTGGGCGACGGACCGCGGTTACCGGCCCGGGATCGTGACCGCCCGCGCGGGCGTGCCCACCGAGGTCTCCTTCCACCTCGCGGGGGCGCCGGGCTGCACCCGGACGGTCACCGTCGACGGCCGGGACGTGACGCTGCCCGCCGCGGTGCGGCTCGCCCCGCGCCGGCCCGGCTCGCTGCGTTACGTCTGCTCGATGGGGATGTACGTCGGCTTCATCACCTTCCGCTGAGAAATCCCCGAGCAGAAGAAGTGATTACGCTCCGCTGTCAATCCGTCGCATGCGAACCTGTGGCTTGGCTGCGAGGAGGTTGGACATGGGGTGGTGGCCGGACGACCCGGAGACGACCACGGCGGCGCTGGTGCCCGCTCCCCGGGGCACCGGGCACGACGCTCCGGACGGCGCGGGCGACGCGGGTGGGGCGGACGACGCGGGTGGGGCGGACGACGAGAACGGCGCGGTCGACGAGGCGGCCCTGCTGCGGGCCGCCGAGAGCGGTGACGCGCACGCCGCGCACCTGCTCGGCCGCCGCCACGCGCAGCGGGGCGACCGGTCGACGGCGCGGCACTGGTGGGAGCGGGCCGCGACCGCGGGCAACCTGGACAGCGCCTACAACCTCGGCGTCTGGCACGAGAAGCACGGCAGCCTCGACGAGGCCGTGCGCTGGTACGAGCTGGCCGCGGGCGGCGGCGACGCCGAGGCCGCGCTCAACCTGGCGACACTGCTGATGGAGCAGCACGGCGACCTGCCGGCGGCCCGGCGGTGGTTCGAGACGGCGGCCCGGGCGGGCTCCCGGCCCGCGGCCCGGCGGCTGGCCCTGATCTGCGAGGACGCCGGAGAGGTGAAGGAGGCCGGGGAGTGGCACCGCAGGGCCGCGCTGGACGGCGACCCGCTCTCGGCCCACGATCTCGGCTTCCTCGCCTACTCCTCCGGCGCGGAGGACGAGGCGCTGCGCTGGTGGGAGCTGTCCGCTCGGAACGGCCACTCCGACGCGGCCTACCATCTCGGCCTGCTCATGGCCGCCCACCGGGATCCGGAGGGCGCCGAGGCGTGCTACCGGACGGCCGCCCGCAACGAGCATCCGGGCGCCGCCTCGCGGCTCGGGGGGATCGCGCTGGCCCGCGGAGACCTGCGCGCCGCCCGCGCCTGGTTCGAGCAGGCCGCGCAGGCGGGGCGGGTGGACGACCAGCGGACGGCCGGTTTCGTCTGCGTGGAGCTGAAGGACCCGCAGGCGGCCAGCCACTGGTTCGGGCGGGCGGCGGCCTGCGGCGACGCGGAGTCCGCCTTCAACTTCGGGCTGCTGCTCATCGCGGAGCTGAACGACCTCAAGGGCGGGCAGCACTGGTTCCGCCAGGCGGCGCTGGCCGGTCACCGCCAGGCGGCGGCCGAGCTGGCGGCGCTGCTCTCGGTGACCGGCTCGGCGCCCGAGCTGACCGAGCTCTACCGGAGCGAGCCGTGGCCGCCGGCCCCGCCCTCGTCGCCGTGGGACCGTACGGCCGAGCCCGAGCTGGTCGCCCGCGCCGAGCTGACGGCCGCCGCCGTGGCCCGCCGGGGCGGCGCCGCGCTCGTCCCCGGCGACCTGGCCGAGATCCTCGGCACCTGGGACCTGGTCACCCGGCCGCTGCTCGACCACACCGGCGTCGTGGACTGGCTGGCCGAGCGGAGCGGGCTGCACCGGGGCGCGGTCGAGCACCTGAGCGCGGTCAGGGCCACGCTGCTCCGTCCCGGCAGCGCCCCCTGGCCGACCCCGGCCGAGATCGAGCACGTCCTGGTGACCGCCCGCGAGCTGCGCGGCCGCCTGGAGACGCGCTGACGCCGCCCGCCGTACGCGGCGCCGGGGGGCGGGCGCTACGCCTGGGCGAGCACCTCGGAGACCGGCGTGAACGGCAGGCCGAGGGCGACGGCCACCTGCTCGTTGGTGAGCAGGCCCGCGTGGGTGTTGAGGCCCGGCGCGAGGGTCGCGTCCTGCCGCAGCGCCTCGCGCCAGCCCAGGTCGGCGAGCCTGACCGCGTACGGCAGGGTCGCGTTGGTCAGGGCGCGGGTGGAGGTGTTGGCCACCGAACCCGGCATGTTGGCCACGCAGTAGAAGATCGAGTCGTGGACCCGGTAGGTCGGCTCGGCGTGCGTGGTGGGGCGGGAGTCCTCGAAGCAGCCGCCCTGGTCGATCGCGATGTCGACGAGCACGGAGCCCGGCTTCATCCGGGAGACCAGGTCGTTGGAGACGAGGGTCGGGGCCTTGGCGCCCGGGATCAGCACCGCGCCGATGACCAGGTCGGCCTCCAGGACCTCCTGCTCGATCGCGTAGGAGGTCGAGACCAGCGTCTTCATCCGGCCCTGGTAGACGGCGTCGATGAAGCGCAGGCGGTCGACGTTGAGGTCGAGCACGGTGACGTCCGCGCCCATGCCGACCGCGATCTGGGCCGCGTTGAGGCCGGAGACGCCGGCGCCGATGACGACGACCTTGGCCGGCGCCACGCCGGGCACGCCGCCGGGGAGCAGGCCCCGGCCGCCGTTGGAGCGCATCAGGTGGTAGGCGCCGACCTGCGGGGCCAGCCGGCCCGCGACCTCCGACATCGGGGCGAGCAGCGGCAGTGCGCTCCCGGACTGGACGGTCTCGTAGGCGATGCCGGTGACCCGCCGCTCCAGGAGGGCGTCGGCGCACGCGCGGCCGGCCGCCAGGTGCAGGTAGGTGAAGAGCACCTGGCCGGGGCGCATGCGGGGGTACTCCTCCGCGATCGGCTCCTTGACCTTGAGGACCAGGTCGGCCTCCGCCCACACCGCGTCCGCGGAGTCGGAGATCTTGGCGCCGGCCGCCAGGTAGTCCTCGTCGGGGAAGTGCGAGCCGAGGCCCGCGCCGCGCTGCACGGACACCTCGTGGCCGTGGCGGACCAGTTCGTGCACGCCGGCCGGGGTGGCGGCGACGCGGTACTCGTGGTTCTTGACCTCGGCGGGCACGCCGATCTTCATGGGGGGTTTCCTTTCCGGAGCCTCGGCGGGACGGAGGGGATCAGAGCCGGTTCCATGCCTCGGTCAGCACGGAGCGGAGGATCGACTCCATCTCGTCGAACTCCTTGGGGCCGCAGATGAGCGGCGGGGCGAGCTGGATCACGGGATCTCCGCGATCGTCGGCACGGCAGTACAGGCCCGCGTCGTAGAGGGCCTTGGACAGGAACCCGCGGAGCATCCGTTCGGACTCGTCCGCGGTGAACGTCTCCTTGGTCGCCTTGTCCTTGACGAGCTCGATGCCCCAGAAGAATCCGGAACCGCGCACGTCGCCGACTATCGGCAGGTCGAGGAGACGCTCCAGGGTCGCGCGGAAGACCGGCTCGTTACGGGTCACGTGACCGAGCAGGTCCTCGCGCTCGAAGAGGTCGAGGTTGGCCAGCGCCACCGCCGCGGAGACGGGGTGGCCGCCGAAGGTGTAGCCGTGGGCGAACATCTCGGTGCCGTTCTTGAACGGCTCGAAGAGGCGCTCGGAGGCGATCATGGCACCGATCGGCGAGTAGCCGCTCGTCATGCCCTTGGCGCAGGTGATGATGTCGGGGACGTAGTCGAACTTCTGCCCGCCGAACATGGTGCCCAGGCGGCCGAAGGCGCAGATGACCTCGTCGGAGACGAGCAGCACGTCGTAGGCGTCGCAGATCTCGCGCAGCCGCTGGAAGTAGCCGGGCGGCGGGGGGAAGCAGCCGCCGGCGTTCTGCACCGGCTCGACGAAGACGGCGGCCACGGTCTCCGGGCCCTCCATCTCGATGGCGCGGGCGACCCGCTCGGCGGCCCAGTAGCCGTACTGCTCGGGGGTCATGCCGGGGACGCCGGTGATCTCGTCGGCGCGGTAGTGGTTGGTGTTCGGCACCCGGACCGAGCCCGGCACCAGCGGCTCGAACATCACCTTGAAGGCGGGCACGCCGGTGATCGACAGGGCGCCCTGGGTGGTGCCGTGGTAGGCGATCTGGCGGCTGATGACCTTGTGCTTGAGCGGCCTGCCGGTGATCTTGAAGTACTGCTTGGCGAGCTTCCAGGCGGTCTCGACGGCCTCGCCGCCGCCGGTGGTGAAGAAGACCCGGTTGAGGTCGCCGGGGGTCTGCGCGGCCAGGCGCTGGGCCAGCTCGGCGGCCTTGGGGTGGGCGTAGGACCACAGGGGGAAGAAGGCCAGCTCCTGGGCCTGCTTGGCGGCGGCCTCGGCCAGCTCGCTGCGCCCGTGCCCGGCCTGCACGACGAACAGCCCGGCCAGGCCGTCGAGGTAGCGCTTGCCGTTGACGTCGTAGACGTAGGCGCCCTCGCCCCGCGTGATCATCGGCACGTCGGCGTCGGCGTAGGAGCCGTGCCGGGTGAAGTGCATCCACAGGTTGTCCTGCGCGGCCTTCATGACCGACGTCACGTCGGTGTTCTCGGGGTGCGTCATCGCCATCTTCCCTCGGTGAGCTGGGCTTCCCACAGTGTGCACACCAAGGCGGAGTCTTGACAAGTGAAAGCGTCGAACCATGTAGGGAGAACACCGGAATCCGCATCACATTCGTCTAACGGCAACGAAATCAGCGACACCGGCTCTTCGCCCCGGTGATCGTGGAGCGGCCCCGGGCCGGGGAGCGGCGGAGCGGCCCGCGGGGCGCGGCGCCCGGACACGGCCGTGCGGCGGCTGTGCTCAAATAGGGGGAGGTACAGCTGTCGAGATGCGAAGGAAAGCGTTGACTCCTGACGAGATCGAGGGCGCCGTCGCCGCGGACCTGCCCCGGGCGATCGAAGAGCTCAAGCGGCTCGTCTCCATCCCCTCGGTGGCCTTCCCCGGCCACCCGGAGGAGCCGGTGCGCGCGGCCGCCGCGCTGACCGAGGAGCTGCTGCGCGGCGCGGGGCTGCCGCACGTCCGGCAGATCCCGGTGGAGGGCAGCTTCCCCGCCGTCTACGCCGAGGCCCCCGCCCCGCCGGGCGCGCCGACCGTGCTGCTCTACGCCCACTACGACGTCCAGCCCGCGGGCGACCCCGCCCTCTGGCGCACCCCGGCCTTCGAGCCGACGGAGATCGACGGGGCGGTCCACGGCCGCGGCGCCGCCGACGACAAGTCCGGCATCATCTCCCACGTCGCCGCGCTCCGCGTCTTCCAGGGCCGCTTCCCGGTGGGCGTCCGGGTCCTCATCGAGGGCCAGGAGGAGTACGCCGGGGAGCGCCTGGAGGCGTTCGTCGAGCGCAACCCCGAGCTGGTCCGGGCCGACACGATGATCATCGCCGACACCGGCAACCCGCGGGTGGGCGACCCGTCGGTGACCACCTCGCTGCGCGGCATGGGGGCGTTCACCATCGAGGTGCGGACCCTGGAGGAGCCGCTGCACAGCGGCTCGTTCGGCGGCGCGGCCCCGGACGCCCTGGCGGCGCTCATCCGGATGCTGGCCGCCCTGCACGACGACCACGGCGACATCCGCGTTCCCGGCCTGCCGCGCGGCACCTTCCTGGGGGTCGGGCCCTCGGAGGAGGAGTTCCGGGAGACCGCCGGCGTGCTGGACGGGGTCTCGCTGGTCGGTTCCGGCTCGCTGGCCGACCGCCTCTGGGCCTCCTACGCCGTCACCGTCACCGGCCTGGACGTACCGACCGTCTCCGGGGCGATCAACGCGGTCCAGCCCATGGCCAGGGCCCGCGTCACCGTGCGCGTCCCTCCGGCGGGCGACCCCAAGACGACGATCGAGGCCGTGGTCGGCTTCCTCCAGCAGGTCGCCCCCTGGGGCGTCCGCGTGGACGTCACCGACTACACCATGGGCTCGGGCTTCCTCGCCGACACGGCCGGCCCGGCCCGCTCCGCGCTCAACCGGGCCATGGAGCGCGCCTACGGCCGCCCGCCGCGCGACGTCGGCGCGGGCGGCTCGATCCCGCTGGTCTCCACGCTGGTCAGGCAGTTCCCGGCGGCCGAGGTCCTGCTCTTCGGAGCCGAGGACGACGGCGCCTCGATCCACGCGCCCAACGAGCGGCTCGTCATCGAGGAGCTCCGCCGCACGATCGTCTCCGAGGCTCTCTTCCTCCAGGAGTACGGCTCCACCGCGGCCGGCTGATCCGCCGCACGGCCCCGCCCGCGCAGGGCGGGGCTTTTTCCTGTGCTAGTTTTTGTACTGACCAGTCAGTTTTAAAAATGGAGGTCCCGATGGCCGGAGGGGTGGCGGTGCACGCGGCGGGGCTGTCCCTGGAGGGCGGGCACGGGCCGGTCTACCGGGACGTCGACCTGGACGCCCCGGCGGGCAGCCTCACCGCCCTCGCCGGGCAGGCGGGCAGCGGCCGGACCAGCCTGCTGCTCACTCTGGCCGGGCGCATGCGGCCCACCGCGGGAGTGCTCACCGTCGCAGGGCACACCCGGCCGAGGGCGATCCGGCGGGTCGCCGCGCTGGGCCTGGTCGACGGGGTCAACGACCTGGAGGGGTCGCTGACCGTCCGCGAGCACGTGCACGAGCGGTCCCGGGGCCTGTTCTGGAACGCCCGGAGCAGGGACCGGGCCGCGGCGGCGCTGGAACGGGCCGGGCTGGGCCTCTCCCCCGACGACCGGACCCTGGTCCGCGAGCTCGGCCGCGAGCAGCGGGTGCGGCTCGGCGTCGCACTCGCCCTGCTCGACGGGCCGGGGCTGCTCGTGCTCGACAATGTGGACGCCGGTCTCCCCGGCGACCGGCGCGACGCGCTCTGGGCGACCCTGGAGGACCTGGCCGCGCAGGGGCTGACCGTCGTCGCCGCCTGCACCGAGAGCACCCTGCCCCGGACCCTCCGCCTGGGCGGCCCCGGCCTCCCGGAGCCCGTGGAGCCCTCGCCCTCCGAGCCCGCGGAGCTCCCCGAGGCGGCGGAGCTCCCCGAGGCGGCGGAGCTCCTCGAAACGGCGGAACCCTCCGAGGCGGCGGAGCTCTCAGAGCCCGCGGAGCTCCCCGAGTCCGCGGAGCCCACGGCTCCCGAGGCCGCAGCACACCCCGAAGACCCCGGCGATCCGGTGCGGACGGGGACCGCACCGGATCCCGGCGACACCGGAGCACGGGACGGGGACGGGGACGGGACCGGAGACGTGCCGGACGAGGAGGGACTGCGATGAGACCCGTCCGGCTGGGACGACTGGAGCTGCGGCGCTTCACCCGCTCGCGGCTCACCCGGGCCGCGCTGGCGGGCGTGGTGATGCTGCCGCTGCTCTACGCCGGGCTCTACCTGTGGTCCTTCTGGGACCCGCAGGGGAGGCTGGAGAACATCCCGGTGGCGCTCGTCGTCGAGGACCGCCCGGCCAGGGCCGGTGACGAGACCGTCGACGCGGGCCGGGAACTGGCCCGGGAGCTCACCGAGCGCGAGGTCTTCGCCTGGCGCCGGGTGAGCGCCCGGCAGGCCGCCGACGGCGTCGCCGACGGCTCCTTCTACCTCTCCCTGACGATCCCCGCCGACTTCAGCGCCCGGCTCGCCTCGCCCTCCGGCGACGGCACGCCGACCCCGGCGGAGCTGGGCGTCACGGTGGACACCGGCCGCAGCTACATCATGGGCACCATCTCCGACGCGGTGTTCGCCGAGGTCAAGGAGGCCGCGGGCCGTACCGCGCTCAAGGACTACTGGGACGGTGTCTTCGTCTCCTTCGGCGAGCTGCACGACGCGACCGCCAGGGCCGCCGACGGCGCGGAGAGACTCCACGACGGCAGCCGGAAGGCCCTGGACGGCACCGGTGCGCTCCGCCGGGGGGCCGGCGACCTGAGCGACGGGCTCGACCGGCTCAGGGACGGCACCCGGCAGCTCTCCACCGGCCTGGGCACCGCCGCCACCGCCACCGGGAGGCTGAGCGCCGGGGCGGAGAAGCTCACCGCCGGCCTGGCCGAGGCCGGGAACGGTTCCCGGAAGCTGGGCCGGGGCCTCGGCGAGCTCGCCGAGGGCGCCCGGCAGGTCGCCGACGGCAACGCGGAGGCCCACCGGCAGGTCCACGCCCAGGTGCCGAAGGTCGATCAGGTGGCGGGCACGGCCGTGCCCGCGCTGGAGGAGGGAAGCGCCCGGCTGCGCGCCCTCGCCCGTGCCCTGGAGCAGGACGCCGAGGCGGCGGCCGCCGCAGGCGGCGGTGCGCGGGGGGCGTCCGCCCAGGTGGGCCGGGAGGCGGGACAGGCCCGGCAGCAGGCCGAGCGGCTGCTGGACCTGCTCGAGAGCGACCCCGCCGCCGATCCGGAGCTGCAGGCCGCCGCCCGGCGGCTCGTGCAGTCCACCGGCCAGGTCGCGAGCGGCCTGGCGGGCGGAGCGGCGGATGCCCCTGCGGGCGGTGCCGGCGAGGCCCTCGCCCGGCTCCGGCAGAGCGCTCCCCGCGCGGCGGAGGCCGCCCGGTACGCCGACCTCCTGGCCGACCGCGCCTCGGGCGCCGCCCGCACGATCGACCAGGCCCGGGACGCGGTGAACCGGCTCGACGAAGGGCTCGGCAGGCTGGCCGACGGCTCGGCGAAGGTCCACCGGGGCCTGCGCGACGCCTCGGCCGCCAACGGAAAGATCACCTCCGGCGTGGCGGAGCTCGGCGACGGGGCGGGAAAGCTCTCCGACGGGCTCACCGAGCTCGGCGGCGGCGTGGTGGAGCTCCGCGACGGTGCCGTCCGGGCCGACGCCGGGGTCGGCACCCTGCGGGGCGGGGCCGGAAAGCTCACCGGCGGCATCGACCGGCTCTCCGGCGGGCTCGGCGAACTCGCGGACGGCTCGCGCGAGCTGAGCCGCAAGCTCGGCGACGGGGCCGGGGAGATCCCCGACTACGACGAGGAGGAGCGCGCCGGCCGTACCGCGATGATGAGCGAGCCCGTCACCCTGGCCAGCGACGTCGTCAACGAGGTGCCCAACTACGGCACCGGCTTCGCGCCGTTCTTCGTCCCGCTGGCGCTCTGGGTCGGCGCGATGGTCGCCTACATGGTGCTCCGGCCGCTCAACCCGCGCCTCCTGGCCGGCACGGCCCCCGCCTGGCGGATCGCCCTGGGCGGATGGCTGCCCGGCCTGGCCCTGGGCGCGGCGCAGGCCGCCGTACTGGCGGCGGTGCTCCGGTTCGCCCTCGGCCTCCAGGCGGCGCACTGGGCCGGGACGATCGGGATCCTCCTGCTCACCACGGCCGCGTTCCTGGCGATCGTGCAGGCGGTCAACGCCCTGCTCGGCGCGCCCGGCCGGGTCGCGGTGCTGGCGCTGCTCATGCTCCAGCTGACCTCCGCCGCCGGAACCTACCCGATCGAGACCTCACCCGGCTTCTTCCAGACGATCTCGCCGTGGCTGCCCATGAGCTGGGTGGTCAGCGCGCTGCGCCGGCTGATCAGCGGCGGCGACCTGACGGTGGTCTGGCAGGCCTGCGGGGTGCTGACCCTGTGGACCGCGCTGGGGCTGGCGCTGAGCGTCTACGCCGTGCACCGGGGGCGCACCTGGTCGATGCGCCGCCTCCACCCCGAGCTGTCGCTCTGACGTCCCCCTCCGCCCGGAGGCGGGATCGCGACCCGACCCCCGCACGACGCGGGGAAGCTCCCGCACGGTGGGGGGACAGGGTGGCTACCGTGGTCGGCATGATGGTGAACGGCCGGCGGGCCGAGACGAGGCTGCGGCTGTTCGGCGCGGCGGTGGAGCTGATCGCGGAGCAGGGCTACACCGCGACCACCGTGGACGCGATCGCCGAGCGGGCCGGGGTGGCCAAGGGCACCGTGTTCTATAACTTCGGCACCAAGGAGGCCCTCTTCTCCGGCCTGCTCGAACACGGGATCGAGCTGCTGTCCGCCGCCCTGTCCGGGGCGGCCGCCGGGGAGACCGCGCTGGACGCGCTGGACGCGGTGGTCATGGCGCAGCTGCGGTTCTTCGAGGAGTACGGCGCGTTCGCCCGGGTGCTGCTCGCCGAGATGTGGCGCACCGCCTGGCAGGACGCGGTGGCCAGGCTCCGCCGGGACGTGCTCGGGGTCTACGCGGACGTGCTGCGCCGGGCCGTGGCCGAGGGCGCGGTCCGTGACGACCTGGACGTCGAGACGGCGGCGACCGCCGTGTTCGGCATGGTGCTGACCGTCGCCATCGAGCGCAGGGCGCTGCATCCGGACCGCCCGATCGAACGGGTGCACGCCACCCTGGTCGACCTCCTGCACGGCCGGGTCACCGGGTAGGTGTCCCCCGGCCCGTTCCCCGCCTGGGCTTCCGGCTCCGGCCGCCTCCCGCGGGTCTCCCGGACCCTCCGGTTCCCCCGGCCCGCCCGGCTCGGCGCGCAGGGCGGCGCCGTACGGTTTCGGACCGGCTCAGCGCACGGGCAGGTCGTAGGTGCGGCGCACGCTCGTCGGTTCGACGCTCAGATCGGCTCCGTAGACGTGCAGGGAGATCGCGGTGACGTCGCCGACGTTGTGCACCCGGTGGATGTCGCCGGGCGGGGCGAAGCCGCTGACGTCGCCGGCGCGGTTGGCGGCGCGGCCGATCTCGGTCAGGTGGTCGCCCTCGTCGCGGTAGAGCGTCTCGTACTCCACGCCCTGCAGGACGCCGAAGGCGCACCAGGCGATGTGGTCGTGCGGCCTGGTGCCCTGACCGGGGCGCCACACCACCGCGACGACCGAGAAGCCGGGCTCGGTGTGCAGGGTGTGCCTGACGTAGGTCTCCGGGTCGCCGGTCCGCTCCTCCTCGGTGAGGATCTCCGGCGCGGGCAGCCGCCCGCGGAGCAGCTCCGCGACGGCGAAGGCCGTGGCGCGGGGCTCGGCCGGCCTGCTGAGCAGCTCCCGGATCCCCTCGACCAGCTCGGCGAGCCCGGGACGCGCGAGTGTCATGGTTCCCATGACTCCAGCGTGCGCCTTCACGACACATGGCGTCCAATGCCTATCTTTCCGCTGATTCATAGATAACGTTGATATGTGCTCGATGTCGTACGGCTCCGCGTGCTCGCCGCCGTGGCCCGGACCGGCTCGGTGACGGGGGCCGCGCGGGAGCTGCACTACTCGCAGCCCTCGGTCAGCCACCACCTCGCCAGGCTGGAGGCGGAGACCGGGGCCAAGCTGGTCCAGCGCGCGGGGCGGGGCATCCGGCTGACCGAGGCGGGGCGGCTGCTGGCCGAGCGGGCCGCCGAGATCATCGGCCGGGTGGACTCCGCCGCCGCGGAGCTCGCCGCCCATGTGGGCCTGCGCGCGGGCCGGGTCCGGCTGGCCGCCTTCCCCTCGGCCCTGGGCACGTTCGTCCCCGAGGCCGCCGCCCTGCTCGCCCGCGGGCACCCCGGCCTGGAGCTCCGGCTGACCGAGACCGAGCCCCCCGAGGCCCTGCGCATGCTCCGCGCCGGTTACGTGGACCTGGCGGTCATCTTCCGCTACGACGACACCGCCCCGGAGGACGACGGCATCCGGCTGGTCCACCTCCTGGACGATCCGAGCTACCTGGTCGTCCCGGGGGACGGCTCCCCGGTCCCCGTGGGGAGCGGGGGCCCGAAACCGGCCGGTCCGGAACCGGCGGGCCCGGGAGCAGGCGGCCCAGAGCCGGGCGGCGGTGTGCTGGGCGCCCGGCGCGACGCCCGGTGGATCGCCGGGTGCGAGCGGTGCCGCAGCCACCTGCTCGACCTGTGCGCCAAGGAGGGCTTCAAACCCGCCATCGCCTTCACCACCGACGACATCGTGGCCGTCCAGGCGCTGGTCGCCGCCGGGATGGGGGTGACCGCCCTGCCCGGCCTGGCGCTGCGGGCCCACCGGCATCCGGCGGTCGGCGCGATCGAGCTCCCCGGCTCGACCCGCCACGTCTACGCCGCCACCTACGGCGAGCCGCCCGACCCGCCCGCCACCACCGCTCTGCTGAAGGCCCTGGCCGCGGTGGTCCGAGCGGCGCCGTACCGTCCCCCCGGCCCGGACGGCGCCCCGGACCGAGCCCCGGACGGCGCGCCGGACCGGGTCTCGGATCACGCCCCGGACGAGAACTCGGCGGAGGGTCCGGACGACGGCCCGGACGGCCGTCCCCGCTCCCGCCGCGGTGCGCCGCCGGAAAACCGGAGGTGATCAGGGCACGGCCCGGCTTACGATCCGGGCATGCCGGATCTCGCGACCCTCGCCCTGTTCACCGCCGCCACCCTCGCCCTGCTGCTCGTGCCGGGCCCCGCGGTGGCCTACATCGTCACCCGCAGCGTCGCCCAGGGCCGCAGCGCCGGCCTGGTCTCCGTCCTGGGCATCCACGCCGGCTCGGTGGTCCACGTGGCCGCCGCCGCGCTCGGCGTCAGCGCCGTGCTCGCCGCCTCGGCCACCGCGTTCACGATCGTGAAGTACCTCGGCGCGGCCTACCTGGTCTGGCTCGGCCTGCGCAAGCTCCTGACGCGTGCGGACGCCGGTGAGACGGCCGGGACGCAACTCGCGAGCAGGCGGCGGATGTTCTGGGAGGGCTTCGTCGTCAACGTGCTCAACCCGAAGACCGCGATCTTCTTCCTCGCCTTCCTCCCCCAGTTCACCGACCCGGCCGCGGGCCCGATCGCCCCGCAGATCGTGCTCCTCGGCGTGATCTGGATCGCCCTGGGCATCGCCAGCGACGGCGCCTTCGCCCTGCTCGCCTCCGCGCTGGCCGGCCGTCTGCGCCGCTCGGCCCGCGCCCGCCGCCGCCTCGACGTCACCAGCGGCCTCGTCTACCTCGGCCTGGGCGCCGCCACGGCGCTCACCGGCGAGAGCGCCGCCGCCAGGGCCTGATCCCGGACCGCCGTGAGGGTCCGGGGCAGCGGAGCCGAGGGCCGCTCAGGACACCGCGGTCTGCAGCGCCCAGGCGATCGCGAGCGGATTCTGATACTCCCGCCAGCGGGCGATCCGTCCCTCGCGGACGGTCAGCACGCCGACGAACGGGGCCGCGGCGGACACTCCCGTCTCGGTCACCGTCGCGGCCAGCTCGTATTCGACGACGATGGTGCCGGGGTCGGCGGTGTCGTGCACGGCCAGCGCGCGGCAGTCGTCGAAGCGGAACGGCAGGTCGGCGTGCCCGGCGCGGACGAAGGCCAGCACCGCGGCCCGGCCCTCGATCCGGCCGGGCTGACCGGGTGCGGCGAACGGCATCTCCAGGATGACGTCCCCGCTGAGCGAGTCGTCGTCGAAGACGGTCTCGTTGGCGATCCAGCGCTCGCGCATGCGGCCGAAGACCTCGTGTGGGGTCATGCCTGCCTCCAAGATAAGATGAGTGGCGACTCGACTTAAGATAATGAGTCGAGACTCATTTTCCAAGGGGGTCGGCGTGCGGGCGGACGCGCAGCGCAACCGGGAACGCATCCTCGACGCGGCCGAGGAGGTGTTCGCGCACCGCGGTGCCTCGGCGTCCACCGAGGAGGTGGCCCGGCTGGCCGGCGTGGCGATCGGCACGGTCTTCCGGCACTTCCCGACCAAGGACGACCTGCTGGCGGCGATCCTGAAACGCCTGCTGGCGCGGCTGACGGAGGAGGCGGCCACGCTCGGCGGGGCGGACGGCCTGCACATTTTCTTCCGCCGGCTGGTCGAGCAGGCGGCGGCCAAGCGCGCGGTGGTCGCCCTGGCCGGTGTCAGTGTCCCGGCGGCGGTGGGTCAGCTGGACGAGGCGGTGGACGAGCTGCTGCGCCAGGCGCAGGCCGCGGGCACGGTACGCGGTGACGTCCGCCGGCCCGAGGTGATGGCACTGCTGGTGAGCGTCTGCCAAGGCGCCCTGCAGGGCGGCTGGGACGTGGAACTGCAGGAACGGACACTCGCCATCGTCTTCGCCGGTCTGGCTGCATAGGCGCCGTTCACCGGGTCACTGCGCCTGCTTCCGCAGGACGGGCGGAGCGCGGGACGTGTGTACCTGCTCGTCTCCGCTCGGCCCTCGGACGGCATCGGCGATGACCGGCGCGCGGACCTGGCGCTCAACGGACGCAGCGGCGGGTCTCAGCCGCGAGGCGTCCTCCTGTGGATCCGAAAACTCCTGTGGATCCGAAAACCTCGGCCCCCTGAGATCCGGACTCCGAACAGTCCCCAGGGCCCCGGGTCCGGGGATCCGCGGGTTCAGGGACGCGGCGAGGTGCGGGTCCAGCCCTTGCTCCAGCCCCGGCTGGAACGGCCGGTCGCGCCCTCGCACCTGCGGCACACCTGGCGCACCTCGGCGGCCGAGCCGCCCGACTCCGGGAACGTCTCCGGCCACCGTACGTGGTGGAAGCGGTGCAGCCGCGACCGGCTGAGCGCCAGGCCGCACAGGGTCTGGTTCGTCCCCGGCCACCAGGCGTGCACCTCGCCCGCGGGCATGCGCACGCCGCCGTCGTCCACCCACTCCCCCGAGGCCGCGACCGAGGGCTCACCGCGTGCGGGCATGGCGCACCTCCTCCTCCCGGCGCCGCGCCCGGACGCGGGCCGCGCGCCGTCCCCGGTCCCCTGCCCGTACCCGGCCGTTCCATTCGGCCGAGGCGGTCGCCGCCGACGGGACACCGGAGGGGTCAGCAGAACCGGTAGACCGTGCCGGAGGTGAACTCCTCGCCGGGGCGCAGCACGGTGGAGGGGAACTCCGGCCGGTTCGGCGAGTCGGGGAAGTGCTGGGTCTCCAGGCACAGGCCCGCGTGCCTGCCGTAGTCCGTGGCCACGCCGTCGAGCATGTTGCCGGAGTAGAACTGCACGCCCGGCTCGGTGGTGGTGACCCGCATGACGCGGCCGCTGACGGGTTCGCGGACCTCGATGTCGCCGCGCAGGACGTAGCAGTGGTCGTAGCCGCCGTCCAGCGCCGGGTCGTCGATCCGCTCGCCGATCGCGCGCGGCGTCGTGAAGTCGAACGGGGTGCCCGCCACCGGGGCGGGCTCACCGGTCGGGATCTTGGTGGAGTCGACGGGCAGGTAGTGGTCGGCGTCGATCCGGACGACGTGCCCCAGGACGTCGCCGGAACCGGCGCCCGCGAGGTTGAAGTAGGAGTGGTTGGTCAGGTTGAGCACGGTCGGCGCGTCGGTGGTCGCGCGGTAGTCCAGGACCAGGGCGTCGTCGGTCAGCGTGTAGGTGACGCTCGCGGTCAGCGTGCCCGGATAGCCCTCCTCGCCGTCCGGGCTGACGTACTCCAGCGTCACGGCCGACCGCGAGGCGTCGGCGACCCGCCAGACCCGCGAGGAGAAGCCGCCCGGCCCGCCGTGCAGGCTGTTGGGACCGTTGTTGACCGGCAGCTCGTAGGCGGCCCCGTCCAGGGTGAACCGCCCGCCCGCGATGCGGTTGCCGTACCGCCCGACGACCGCGCCGAAGTAGCGGCTGCGCGTCAGGTAGTCGTCCAGGGTGGCGCAGCCGAGCACCACGTCGACCCCGGAGACCTCCAGGGACTGCACGACCGCGCCGTAGCTCAGCACCGCGGCGCGCATCCGCCCGCTGGACAGGACGTGGCGCTCGACGGGCTCCCCCGACGGCGTGGTTCCGAAGTGCATGCGTGCGCCTTTCGTCAGGAGACGGCCGGTCCCGGCGCCGGTCCGGTGGGCTCCCGGGCGCCCCGCTCGTGGAGCCCCTCGATCGGTCCCATGGTGACCGGATCATTGTAGGCGGGCACGCCGGTCGCTCAGAAGTAACGGGGGCCGAGATCGGTGGCGGGCCAGGAGGCGACCTTGTTCAGGGCGGCGTTCATCCGGGAGCTGAGCACGTCGTAGTCGGGGGTGCCCTGCTCCTCGCGCCGGTTGAACAGCGCGGCGTAGGTGAAGCCGTTCTGCAGGCGGGCCAGGTAGGTGTGGGTCCCGGGCATGCCGCCCGCGTGCCAGGTGTTGAGGTTCCCCGGGACCTGGCGCACGTACCAGCCGCACCCGTACCACCAGCCGTCCCCGCTGACACCGATCTCGGGCTTGGCGAGCACCTTCGCGATCGACGCCGCGTCGAGCACCGGGCCCGCGGCGTCGAGGACGCCGGCGAAGCGGACGAGGTCGACGGCGGAGGCCAGCCAGCCGCCGTTGGCGTCGTGGTTGGGCACGTTGAATCCGCCGTAGGGGTACGGCACGGTGGCCCCGGTGTCGTCCAGGACGGTCTTGGCGGTGTACTGCGACGCGTAGGCCACCTCGCCCGGGGCCGCCTCCGACCGGAGGCTGCGGCCGATCCGCATCCGGGTGATGCCGAGCGGGGCGAGGACCTTCTCCCTGACGTACGACTCGTAGTCCGTCCCGGAGACCTTCTCGATGATCCGGCCGAGCAGCAGGTAGCCGTAGTTGCTGTAGGCCATCCTCGTCCCGGGGGCGAAGTCCAGGGGCCGGGCGGTGGCGTACCTGATGATGTCGGCGTGGTCGATCGGCAGGGGTACGTCGAGCGCGGCGGAGATCGCGTGGTCGGACCAGAGGTGGTCCAGGGAGACGCTCCGGTCCCAGCCGCCCAGATGCTGCATGAGACGGAGCACGGTCACCTGCGCCAGGCGGGGGTCGGCCTCGGCCGACAGGCCCAGCAGAGTGGTGACCGGGGCCGAGAGGCCGAGCCGGCCCTCCTGGACCAGGCGCATGGCCGCGGCCGCGGTGACGGGCTTGCTCAGGCTGGCGATCCGGAACAGCGAGGTCGGACTCACGGGCGGGACGTACCGCGCCTGGGAGGCGGCATAGTAGCCCCGGGCCAGCAGGAGCCTGCCCCGCTTGGAGATCGCGAGCTGCGCGCAGGAGATCTCGCGCTCCTTGACGAAGGTCTTCATCACCTCGTCGAACCCGGCGAGCTCCGCCGGAGCCGTACCGGTCGTCCGGAGCCCGGCGGGCGGCGGCGCGGCGGCGGCCGGGCGGGCGGTGAGCAGGGCCGGCGCCAGCGCCGCGCCCGCCCTGATCAGGTTTCTCCGGCTGAACGTCGCCATTTCCGCCCCATCCGAAAGACAGATCTTCACGAGAAGAGATCATGTTAGGGGATCATGCACCCGAGTGATGATCTTTCGGCGGAACCGGCCGGCGCGGAGGCGGCGGACGGCGTCAGGAGACGGTCGATCCCGGGGCCGGCCGATGTCAGGGACCGGCCGATGTCAGGGACCGGCCGATGTCAGGAGACGGCCGGTCCCGGGGCCGGTCCGGTGGACTCCCGGACGACCAGATCGGTCGCCAGGGTGGCCAGGGTGGCGGTGCCGCCCTCGGCCACCGACTGGAGCAGCAGGTCCACGGCCATCCGCCCGGCGGCGGCCGTGGGCATGGCCACGGTGGTGAGCTTGGGCCGGTTCAGCCGGCCGGAGACGATGTCGTCCACGCCGACGACGCTGACGTCGCCGGGGACCCGGACGCCCCGCTCGTGGAGCCCCTCGATCAGTCCCATGGCGACCAGGTCGTTGTAGGCGAGCACCCCGGTCGCGCCGGAGGCGGTCACCTCGGCGGCGGCGGCGAGGCCGCCCTGTTCGGTGGGGGTGTTGGGACCGAGGAAGACCAGGTCGACCCCGTCCACCGCGGCGGCGGCCTCGCGCATCCGCTTGCTCGTCCACGACCCGCTCGGCCCGGAGACGAGGGCGACCCGGCGGTGGCCGAGCCCGGCCAGGTGCTCGATCGCGAGCCGGGCGCCCTGGCCGATGTCCATCAGCACCGTCGGCATGCCCTTGACCTCGCGGTTCACCACGACGAACGGCACGTCGGCGTGGAGCCGCTCGATGGCCCGGTTCGACAACCGCGGGCTGCACAGCAGCACCCCGTCGACCTGCTTGGCGAGGGCCTTGATCAGCTCCTCCTCCACCTGCGGGTCCTCGTCGGTGTCGGCCACGAAGACGTGGTAGTCGCGCGTCCGGGCATGCGCCTGGGCCGCCTTGATCAGCGGCGGGAAGAACGGGTTGGAGATGTCGGCGACGATCAGCCCGAGGTTGTGCGTCCGGCCGGTGGTCAGCGCGCGGGCCGCGCGGTTCGGGCGGTAGCCGAGGTCCTCGGCGACCGCGAGCACGCGGTTGCGCGTCTCGGGGTTGACCAGATGGGGCGCGGAGAAGGTGCGGGAGACCGTGGAGACGTGCACACCCGACGCCTGTGCCACGTCCCTGATCGTCGCTGCCACTCTGCTCCTTCGCCGGAGTCGCTCACCGGGCTCGGCAGCAGGGTAGTACAAACGGTTGCACTAGTGTCAATGCCGCATGTCAGAAGCTTCGCAGGGGTGGGAGCGGTTGCCATCGCGGTGAATCCTGAAGCGCCACTGCGCCCCAGGTTAACGGGGGTTTATCAAATTGCGCTCTTGACGTTGCGTTCCGATATCCGCCATCTTTCACGCAACCGGTTGCAAGTCTCCGGCACCGAACGGGAAGGAGTCGGCCCGACGATGGCAGTCGACGCGGCGGATCCCAGGATACGCCCCCGCCGTGGTCGCGCGGCCCGGACGCCCCGCCCGCCGGGCCGCCCGCCCGCCGATCGCACCGGCCGCCGTCGCGTCGATGAAGGTACGTCCCGTTGAGAGGTACGTCGGGTTGAGAGGTTCAGCGCAATGACCACACGCTCCAGGCGTCTGGCGGTCCTCGCCACCGCACTCGTGCTCGGGACCGGCGCCGCCGCCTGCGGGTCCGGGGAGCCGGGCACCGGCCCCGACGGCAAGGTCGTGATCACCTTCTGGGACGACAACGGCGGTCCCGCCCGCACCCCGGTGTGGCAGCGCATCATCGCCGAGTTCCAGAAGGCCCACCCGACCATCGAGGTCAGGTACGTCGGCATCCCGATCTCCCAGGCGCAGCAGAGGTACGACGCCGCGATCGCCGGCGGCGAACTGCCCGACGTGGGCGGCGTCACCAGCGCGATGCTCTCCAGCCTGGTGGCGCAGCAGGCGCTGGAGCCGGTCGACGACCGCATCTCGGACGGCGCGCTGAACGGCAGGCTGAACGAGCAGGTGGTCAACACGGTGAAGGCGACCGCGGCGGACGGCAGGATCTACATGGTGCCGATGTCCACCAACATGGGCGTGTTCTGGTACCGGACGGACTGGTTCTCCGCGGCCGGCCTGGAGGTCCCGCAGAACTGGGACGACTTCTACACCGCGGCCGAGACGCTGACCCGTGCGGGCAAGAACCGCTACGGCTACACCATCCGGGGCGGCGCCGGCTCCATCGCGCAGCTGCTGGAGGTGCTGTACGCCCAGTCCGGCATCACGGAGGTCTTCGACGCCGCGGGCCGGGCCACCGTCGACGACCCGCGGAACGTGGCCGCGCTGGAGAGGTACGCCGCCCTCTACAAGCGGGTCACGCCCGAGGCCGACTACAACAACGACTACGTGAAGATGGTCGCCCAGTTCGACGGCGGCGGCATCGGGATGATGCAGCACAACCTGGGGTCCTACAACGACCACGTCAAGACGCTCGGCGCGGACCGGGTCGCGGCCATGGCCGTGCCGAGGTCCGGGAGCGGCGTGCGCACGATCCTGTCGAACCCGGTCACCGGCATCGGCCTGTTCGCCGGCGGGGAGAAGCAGGACGCCGCCTTCAAGTTCGCCGAGTTCGCCGCCTCCAAGGCGATGAACAGCCACTGGGCGGAGAAGACCGGTGTGCTGCCGGCCAACACCGAGGTCAACGACGAGCCCTGGATCAAGAAGCTGCAGCACGTCGACATGGCGGTCAAGGTGCTCAACGACCCGGCGACCAGGGTCGTGCAGATGCCGTACCACCTGCCGGAGTTCAACACGATCACCAAGACCGACGCGGAGCCGCAGTTCCAGAAGGTCCTGCTCGGCCAGCTGACCGCCAAGGACTTCCTGAGCGAGATGGCGGCCGGGCTGACCGCGGCCCAGGCCGCCTACAAGCAGCGCCACAGCGGCTGACCGCGGCCCAGGCCGGCACAGGCAGCGCCGCAGCGGCCGACCCGCCCGCCGGGTCCCTCGCGCGGACCCGGCCGGCCGCTCCCCGTTCCCCGGGTCCCGCCGCCTGACCCGGTGGGGCCCGGCCCCCTGCGGCCTCCTCCCGCTCCGTGCCCGGAACGCCGCGCTCCACCGGCGCCTCGTCGGAGCCTTCACCGAAACCGATATACCTCAACGTCACCGATCGATTACATTCTGAGGTCTTCCGTCATATCCGACCTCTTCCGCAGGAGCCCCCGTGCCCGCACCGACGATCGAGCAGGAGGCCGCCGTCGCGGCCTTCCGCGACGGCGAGGACCTCACCCTGCAGGCCGGAGCGGGGACCGGTAAGACCACCACGCTCACGATGCTCGCCGCCGCCACCCCGCGGCGCGGGCTGTACATGGCCTTCAACAAGGCCATCGCCGTGGCCGCCGCCCAGGTCTTCCCGCCGACCGTGGAGTGCCGGACCACGCACTCGCTCGCCTACCGGGCCGTGGGCCACCGCTACCGGGACCGGATGGCGAACGCCGTCCGGATCCCGAGCTGGCAGGTGGGCGCCCATCTCGGCATCGCCCCCAATCTGGCGGTGCGCATCGGCGAGCGCAGGATCACCGGCAGGACCGCGTCCATGGCCGCCCTGCAGACGGTCAGCCGGTTCTGCCACTCCGCGGCCCGGGAGATCACCGCCGGCCACGTCCCCCGGCTGCGCGGCCTGGAGGCCGACCCCCTGCACGCCGAGCTGGCGGAGCTCGTCCTGCCCTACGCCCGCAGGGCCTGGGCGGACCTGCAGAACCCGTACGAGGGCGCGGTGCGCTTCGACCACGACCACTACCTGAAGATGTGGGCGCTGACCGAGCCCCGGATCGAGGCCGACTTCCTCCTGCTCGACGAGGCCCAGGACACCAACCCCGCGGTCGAGCGGCTCTTCACCGGCCAGCGGGGCCGCGCCCAGCTCGTCATGGTCGGCGACTCCGCCCAGGCGATCTACGGCTGGCGGGGCGCCCGCGACGTGATGTCCGGCTTCGACGGCACCCGGCTCGCCCTCTCCCGGTCCTTCCGGTTCGGCCCGGCGCTGGCGGAGGAGGCCAACCGGTGGCTGACCCTGGTCGACGCCCCCATCCGGCTGAGCGGGACCCCGGACGTC
The DNA here is from genome assembly GCF_014647955.1 of Planomonospora antibiotica. Taxonomy (NCBI): domain Bacteria; kingdom Bacillati; phylum Actinomycetota; class Actinomycetes; order Streptosporangiales; family Streptosporangiaceae; genus Planomonospora; species Planomonospora antibiotica. The sequence continues at coordinate 112,054 of NZ_BMQE01000003.1, forward strand.
CCCACCGAGCTGGCCGCGGTGGAGCGGCCGGACGCGATCCTGTGCCGGACCAACCTGGGCACGATGGCCGAGATCATGGCCCTGCTGCAGACGGGCGGGCGGGTCGGCCTGGTCGGCGGCGGGGAGGGCCTGGCCACGCTGACCAGGGCCGCCCGCGACCTCAAGGCCGGCCGCCGCACCTGGCATCCCGAGCTGGCCCTCTTCGAGACCTGGGGCGACCTGCAGGACTACGCGCAGTTCGACCCGGCCGGCCGTGACCTGCGGACTTTCGTCGATCTGGTCGACGAGCACGGCCCCGAGGTCCTCCTGGACGCGCTCTCCCGGCTGACCGACGAGCGCGACGCCGAGGTCGTGGTCTCCACCGCGCACAAGGCCAAGGGCCGCGAGTGGACGCGGGTGCGCATCGGCGGGGACTTCAGGGGCGGCGAGCCCGAGGTCTCGGAGGGCGAGGACGGCGAGCGCCGCCAGGGCCGGGTCGACGACGCCGAGGCGCGTCTGGCCTACGTCGCGGTGACCCGGGCCCGCCACCGCCTGGACCTCGGCGGCCTGTCCTGGATCGACCGGTACGCCCCGACCTCGTGACCGGGGCCCGCGCCGGTCGTCCGCGCCGGGGGCCCGCGCCGCCGATCGGGGCCGGGCACCGGGCGAAGGGGCCCAGCCGCCGATCGGGGCCGGGCACCGGGCGAAGGGGCCCAGCCGCCGATCGGGGCCGGGCACCGGGCGAAGGGGCCGGGCGCCGGGCGAAGGTCCCCGCCGTCCGGCCCGGCGGAGCCCGGTCAGCCCTCCCAGCGGCGCAGGCTCGGCCAGGCCAGCAGGCTGACCAGCAGGCGCAGCACGGCGCAGACGATCCAGGGGGCGACCAGCCCGAAGGAGTCGGCGACCAGGCCTCCGCAGACCGCGCCGAGCGGGATGGCGCCGAAGGAGATCATGCGGCCCGCTCCGCCGACCCTGCCCAGCAGCTCGGCCGGGATCAGGCGCTGGCGCAGGGAGGAGGCCATGACGTTCCACAGCGCCACGGCCAGTGAGAAGACGGTGAAGAGGGCCACCACCGTGACGGCGCTCCTGCCGACCAGGGCGATGCCCAGCCAGCTCAGCGGGATCACCAGCTGGACGCCGAGCGCGATCGGCCGGCCGCCGAACCGGACGACGACGCGCCCGGCCACGAGGCTGCCGGCCACGCCGCCGACCGCCATGGCGGCCACCAGCAGGCCGTACCCCCCCGATCCGACGCCGAGCACGTCACGGGCGAACAGCACCAGCGTGGACAGGGCCATGGTCTCGCAGAAGTTGCCGGCCCCGGCGATCAGCGTGAGGGTCCTGGGCAGCCGGTTGCGGGCCAGCCAGCGCAGGCCCTCTCCGATCTCGGCGAGCATGCGCCCGCGCGGCCGGGAGCGCTCGACCGCGCCGCCCGCGCGGATCCGGACGATCATCATGAGCGCCAGCAGGAACATGGCGGCGTCCAGCCAGAACGGCAGCGGCGTCGCCAGCGCGAACAGCGCCGAACCGAGGGGCGGGCCGCCGAACTCCCCCAGGACCGATTCGGTGGCGACCCTCCGCCCGTTGGCGGTCTCCAGCTCCGACTTCGGCACGACGGAGACGATCAGCGCCTCACCGGCCCCGGTGACCAGCAGGCCGGCCGCGCCGACGCCGAAGGCCAGGACGAACAGCATCCAGATCCGGGCCGCGCCGAACGTCACCAGCAGCGCCAGCACGGCGATCAGGAACACGTGCGCGCCCTGGGCGGCCATCATCAGGCGCCGCCGGTCGAACCGGTCGACCCAGGCCCCCATCGGCAGGCTGAGCAGCAGCCACGGCAGGGTGGCCGCGGCGGTGACGCCGGAGACCAGCACGGGGTCGTCGGTGGTCGCGGCGGCGAGCAGCGGCATCGCGGCGACGAGTGCGCCGTCGCCGAGCGTGGACAGGGCCCCGGCGCCCCACAGGTGACGCCAGTCCCTGCCCAGGCCCCTCACGGGGGCCGGGGTGTCAGCAATGGTCATGCCGGACAGGGTGCGCCGCAGCGGGCGGGCGGCGTTATCGTTTAGCCGGTTCTACAACATCGGAGGCTCGGATGGCGGTCACGATCACGCTGTCCCGGACGGAGACGGCCCGCGTCCGGTTCGCCTACTCGCCGCTCGCCGAGACCGTCTTCGCCGTCAAGCTCCTGTTCCGCGACGGCGCGAACGCGGTGCACCACCGCTGGGTCCGGCAGGCCGGGAAGGCGGTGGCCGGCGATCCCGACCTGCCGCTCCTGGCCGACCTGACGTCCGGCTGCGTGCCGGCCTTCCTGCTGCCGCCGCCCTCCGGCCCGGAACCGGCCTTCGCCGACGAGCTGGAACGGGTGCGGCGCACCCCGCACGACCACTTCCGCACCGAGCTCGACCGGATCTTCGGCCCGGCCGGGCGTCCGGAGCTGCGCGCCGACCCGGCGGCGGCCCTGGAGCGGCTGGCCGGCGCGCTGCGGCGCCACCACGACCGGCTGATCGCCCCGCACTGGGGGCGGATGCGGGCGATCCTGCTCGCCGACGTCGAGCACCGGGCGCGGACGCTGGCCGCCTACGGCGTGGAGGGCCTCTTCGCCGCCCTGCACGAGAACGTCACCTGGCGGGAGGGGGACCTCGTGGTGAGCGGGCGGCGCACGCCCGGCTCCTTCACCGTCGACCTGGGCGGTCACGGGCTCGTGCTGTTCCCGACGATCTTCTGCTGGCCGTACATCTGCATCGACATGGAGCCCCTGGCCGCCGGGTCCCTGCGGTACCCGGCACGCGGGCTCGGCACGCTGTGGGAACCCGCGGGGCCGGTGCCCGAAGGGCTGGCGGCGGTGCTGGGCCGTACGAAGGCGGCGCTGCTGGAGGCCCTCGGCGAGCCGTGCCCCACCGGGGAGCTGGCCCGGCGCCTGGGCATCACGGCCAGCGCCGTCTCCCAGCACGTGGGCGCGCTCAGGGAGGCGGGGCTGGTGACGACCCGCCGCGACGGCCGTACGGCCCTGCACCTGCGCACCGAGCGCGGCACCCGGCTCACCCAGGCCTGAGCACCGGGGCCGTTCCGGAGGCCCGGAGCCGGTACGCGGCACCCCGTCGATGCGACGAGGTCAGCGCGCGACCACCTGAGCCCGGACTCCCGGCAGGTCGTCGAAGGCCGCGGACGAGTCCATCGTCACGATGAGCCGCGCGGTGGCCGCCGCGGTGGCGGCGATCATCAGGTCGTACGCTCCCCGGGTCTTGCCCTGCCGCCGCACGTGCGCCATCAGGCGGGCATGGACTCTGGCGACGTCCGTGGTGTACTCCTCCACCGGTATCAACGCCAGCACCTCGTCGACGAACGCCTGCCGGGCAGGACGGCGGGCCGCGTCCGCCATCTCCACGCCCGTCAGCAGCTCCGCGACGGTGACGGCGGAGATCGCCACGTCGTCGGCGTCCCCGATCACATCGTCCACGGAGCCGCTCCCCCGCTCCGCGGCGATGAGCACCCCCGTGTCGAGGATCAGGCGTCTGGCCACGTGGCCCTCATCTCATCGCCGGACGACTCCCGGACTGCGGCGACATCGGCCTCGAACCCCGCGTCGAGCGCCTCACGGTGCCGGTTCAGCAGGGCTTTGACCATCCGGCCGGGCGCGGTGGGCGCCGGTCCTATCACCGCGATCCGCCGGCCTCCCCGGGTGACCACGATCGTCTCCCCTCTTTCGGCTTCGTCCAGAACCGCCGCGAAGCTTCGGGAGGCCTCGGTGGCACTCATGACCTTCATGGAATCAGATTATCTGATTTCTCCTGCCGGGGCCGGGAAACCGAGAAGTCATCCAGACATGCGGCAACCGGAGCACGCCAGCAGAGCACCTCTTCGCCATGGAACCCCTGGCCGCCGGGTCCCTGCGCTACCCGGCCCGCGGGCGCACTCAGGGAGGCGGGGCCGGTGACGACCCGCCGCGACGGCCGTACGGCCCTGCACCTGCGCACCGAGCGCGGCACCCGGCTCACCCAGGCCTGAGCACCGGGCGGCCCGGACGAAAAGGCCGGACGAAAAGCAGTTGATCTTAACATTGGTTGAGGTTCTACCGTCGAGGCATGAACCACGACGCCCCACTCCGTGCGGGTCGGCGGGAGTGGGCCGGCCTCGCCGTCCTCGTCCTGCCGACGCTGCTGCTCTCCATCGACATGACCGTGCTGCATCTGGCCGTGCCCGCGCTCAGCGCGGACCTGAAACCGAGCGGCTCCCAGCTGCTGTGGATCAGCGACATCTACGGCTTCATGATCGCCGGTTTCCTGATCCCGATGGGGGTGCTCGGAGACCGGATCGGCCGCAGGCGGCTGCTGCTGATCGGCGGGACCGCGTTCGGCGCGGCCTCGGTGCTGGCCGCCTTCGCGTCCAGCGCCGAATCGCTGATCGCCGCCCGGGCGCTGCTCGGTGTCGCGGGAGCGACGCTGATGCCCTCCACGCTCTCGCTCATCCGCGTCATGTTCCACGACCCGGTGCAGCGTACGACGGCCATCAGCCTGTGGATGACCGGGTTCACCGGCGGCATGGTGATCGGCCCCCTGGTCGGCGGGGCACTGCTGGAGAACTTCTCCTGGGAGACGGCCTTCCTGCTCGGCGTGCCGGTGATGGCGGTGCTGGTCCTGGCCGGCCCGATGCTGCTGCCCGAGTACCGCGACCCCTCGCCCGGCCGCATCGATCCGGCCAGCGTGGTGCTGTCGCTCACCGCCGTCATCACGACGATCTACGGTCTGAAGGAGATCGCCACCCACGGGTTCGGTGCCGTGCCCCTCCTGGCCGTCCTGGCGGGCCTGGTCCTCACCGTCGTGTTCGTCCGGCGGCAGCACGCGCTCGCCGACCCCCTGCTCGACCTCCGGCTCTTCGCCGACCGCAGGTTCAGCACGTCGTTGGGCACACTGGTGCTCGTCATCCTCGTCGGGCCCGGTGTGGGCCTGCTCACCGCGCAGTACCTGCAGCTCGTACTCGGATTGACGCCCCTGCAGGCCGGCCTGTGGACCCTGCCGCAGGCCGCGGCGGTCATCGCCGGGTTCACGCTCGCCCCCTTGCTCGCCCGCCGCGTCCGTCCGCACGTGATCATGTCCGGCGGGCTCGCGGTGAGCGCGGCGGGGATCGCGCTGCTCACCCAGGCGGAGGGGTCTGCCGCGCTGATCCTCGTCGTGACCGGTCAGACCCTTTTCTTCTTCGGTTGCTCTCCGCTCCTGGTCCTGGGCACCGACATGATCGTCGGTTCCGCGCCGCCCGAGCGGGCCGGAGCCGCCTCGGCGCTGTCGGAGACCGCCCAGGAGTTCGGCGGCGCACTCGGCCTGGCGGTCTTCGGGAGCATCGCCACCGCCGTCTACCGGGCACGGGTGACGGTGCCCGAGGGCACGCCCGCGCAGACCGCGGAAGCCGCCCGGGACACCCTCGGCGGAGCGGTGACGGCGGCGGGAGGGCTCCCGGACGAACTCGCCTCTGCGCTGCTCGGCAGCGTCCGCGAAGCCTTCACCGGCGGCATGCAGGTGGCTGCCGCGACCGGGGCGGCCGTAGTGGCGATCGCGGTGGTCCTGTGCGCGGTCCTGTTCCGGGATGTCGTCCCCGCCGCCGGTCCGGAGGCGCCGGCGGCGGACCTGGAGGGGGCCGAGGCCGCCGTGCCCGGAGACCGCTGACCGGTGCAGGAGGGAGCGCATCGCCCCGCTCCTCGGCCGGCCGCCGCGTGGACCGGGCGGCGGCACCGGGGCCGGTTCCCGGTGCCGCCGGCCGGGGATCAGAGGGTGAGCGTCCCGTCGACGCGGCGGGGGACGCCGAGCGGGTTGTCGTCGCGCAGCTCCGGCGGGAGCAGCTCGGCGGGCCAGTCCTGGTAGGAGGTGGGCACCAGCCAGCGCCGGATGGCCGCGGCGCCGACCGAGGTGTGCGCGGGGGCGGTGCTGGAGGGCCACGGGCCGCCGTGGTGCATGGCCCAGCGCACGGCGACGCCGGTCGGCCAGCCGTTCCAGATGACCCGGCCCGCCTTGCGGGTCAGCACCTCGGCGATCTCCTCGGCCTCGGCCGGGTCGGTCGCGTGCACGGTCGCGGTGAGCGAGCCGTCCAGCCGCTCCAGTACGGCGGGCAGCTCGGCCGGGTCGCGGTAGGTCACCACGATCCCCGCCGGGCCGAAGCACTCCTCGGCCACCCCCGGCAGGGCGGCGGCGAACGCCTCGAGCCCGACGGTGAAGAGCTGGGGGGTCACCGCGTAGGCGCCCTCGCCGGCCCGGCCCTCGGCCAGCCGGTCGAGCTCCGACAGCCGCTCCAGCTCGTGCAGGAAGCCCTCCCGCATGCGCGCGGTCAGCATCGGCCCGCCGGTGGTGGCGGAGACCGCCTCGGCGAGGGAGACGAGCAGCCCGGCGTCCTCCGGCACGAACAGCAGGCCGGGGTTGGTGCAGAACTGGCCGACGCCGAGGGTGAGCGAGGCGGCGAACCCCTCGGCGAGGCCCTCGCGGCGGGCCGAGGGAAGCACGACCACCGGGTTGACGCTGCCCAGCTCGCCGTAGAAGGGAATGGGGTCGGGCCGCTCGTCGATCATGGCCTGGATCGCCTTGCCGCCGGGGATGGAGCCGGTGAAGCCGACCCCCACCACGTGGGGGTGACGGACCACGCACCCGCCGGCCTCCCGCCCCCGGACCAGGCCGAGCAGGGCCGGGTCGGGCAGGGCGCCCCGGATGACCTCGGCGGACAGCTCGGAGGTGCGGGGGTGGCCGTCGTGGGCCTTGACCACCACGGCGCACCCGGCGGCCAGCGCCGAGGCGGTGTCGCCGCCGATGACGGAGAAGGCGAAGGGGAAGTTGCTGGCCGCGTAGACGCCGACCACGCCGGGCAGCGGGCGGTTCATCCGGCGCAGGTCGGGGACGGGCGGCTCGGCGCTCGCGTGGTCGATGACCGCCTCGGCGTGGCCGCCGTCACGCAGCACCTTGGCGAAGAGGCGGAACTGCCCGGCGGCGCGGGCCACCTCGCCGCGGAGCCGGGCCTCCCCCAGCGCGGTCTCGGCGTCGGCGACCCGCCACAGCTCCTCGACGTTCTTCTCCAGCGCCTCGGCCACGGCCTCCAGCACCTGGGCGCGGGTCTCGCCGGAGCCGCCGGACAGCTCGCGGGCGCGTTCGGTGGCGGGCGTCTCCCGCCAGACCCGGCCGGCGGCGTGGGCCGCGCGGACGATGGCGTCCGCCTCCGCCGCGGAGTTCGCGGGGAAGGGCTCGCCGACGGTCTCGCCGGTCCGGGGGTCATATGAGTGGATCATCGAAAAGCCTTTCGTCACCGGGTCGGCCGCGGCGCTCGGGCACCGGCCACCTCCTAAGGTAAGCGCTTTCCGAACGGAGCGCCACCCGGGCGTGCCCGGCCCCGCACGAAGGGGGCGGCACCGGCGGATCTCCGGCGCTCCGGCGCGGCCCGGGGGTCCCGCCGGCCCGGGTCACCCGGTCACGGCCGCCGCGCCGGGCGCCCGGCGCCGACCACCGACCGGCACAGCGCGCCCAGCTCGCCGACCACGGCGTCGAGGGGGGCGGGGGTCCGCTGCGCCTGGGCGAGGACGAGCGCGCCCTCCAGCGCGCCGACGACGAGCACCGCCACGGACCGCGCCCGCTCCCGGTCGGCTCCGTCCGCGACGAGCCTGGCGGCGAGCAGATCGCACCAGTGCTCGAACGCCGCCCCCGCCACGTCGCGGGCGGCCCGTTCGGTGCCCAGCGCCGCCGCGACGATCGGACAGCCGACGGCGTAGTCGCCGGCCTCGAGACCGCGACGCCACAGCTCGGCCAGCTCGCGCAGGGCGCCCGGCGTGTCCGCCGCCTCCAGCACCCGGGCCACCCCGGCGCTCAGCTGGTCGGCGGCACTGCGGGTCGCCTCCTCGACGAGCTGGGATTTGCCCTGCGGAAAGTGGTGGTAGACCGAGCCGCGCGGCGCGCCGCTGTCGGCCAGCACGTCCGCGAACGAGGTGGCGGCGACGCCGCGTCGGCGGATCAGCCCGATCGCGCTGCGGATCATCGCCGCCCGGGGCCCCGCCGGGTCCTGTCGTCTCGCCATGCGACCTGCTTTCCCATCGCCGCCGATTCCTATGTAAGTTGTCATACATATATCCGGTGTGCGCCGGAACATCCATCCCGCGGATCATCCATCCCACGGAACACCCATCCCGCTCCGAGGAGACAGCGTGACCGAGATCGACGCCCCGCCGCATCCCTTCACCGCGGCCGTCGCCCTCACCCCCGTGGCCGACGGCCGCCTGCGGGGCCGGACCCGGCCGGAGTACGCGAACATGGTCGGTCCCTTCGGCGGCGTCACCGCCGCCGCCCTCGTGCAGGCCGTCCAGCAGCACCCCGACCGGCTCGGTGACCCGCTCTCCCTCACCGTCAACTACGCGGGCCCCGTCGCCGACGGCGATTTCGACATCGCCGCGCGGCCCGTGCGCACCAACCGGACCAACCAGCACTGGGTGATCGAGCTGACCCAGGACGGCGTCGTCACGACCACCGCCACCGCGGTCTTCGGCCTCCGCCGGGACACCTGGTCGGACACCGAGCTCGCCATGCCGTCCGTGCCGCCGCCGGACGCCGTCCCCGTGCACGGGTTCCCTGACTTCATCGCCTGGGCCCGCAACTACGAGATGCGGTTCGTCACCGGCGCCGTGCCGGAGCAGGACGCCGGTGAGCACCCGGACTCGACCTCGACCCTGTGGGTGCGCGACGCCCCGTCCCGCCCCCTCGACTTCCCGGCGCTGACGTCGATGTGCGACGTGTTCTATCCCCGGGTGTTCCTCCGGCAGGGCCGGTACATGGCGGCCGGCACCGTCTCCCTCACCGTGTACTTCCACGCCGACGCCGCGGAGCTCGAGGCCTGCGGCGAGGACCACGTCCTGGGCACCGCGCGCACCCACCGCTTCTCCCGCGGGTACTTCGACCAGACCGCCCACCTGTGGAGCCGCGCCGGCACCCTGCTGGCCACCGCCCACCAGTCGGTCTACTTCAAGGACTGAGGATCCGCGCCGCCGGGCCGTCGCCCGGCGGCGTGATCAGGCGCCCCTCATCGGGGAACCCGCACCGGGAGGTCTACGCCGAGGCGGCCGCGGCGGTCTCGCGGGCCCAGCGATAGTCGGCCTTGCCCGCCGGGGAGCGGACCATCTCGTCGACGAAGGCGAAGATCCGGGGGACCTTGTAGCCGGAGAGCCTCCTCCGGCAGTGCGCGCCGAGCTCCTCGGCCGTCGGGGCCGTGCCGGGGCGGGGCTCCACCACCGCGGCGACCCTGCTCCCCCAGCGCTCGTCCGGCACCCCGGTGACGACCGCGTCGAAGACCGCCGGGTGGCCCTTGAGCACCGCCTCGACCTCCTCCGGGAAGACCTTCTCCCCGCCGGTGTTGATGCAGCCCGAGCCCCGGCCGAGGAACGCGACCGTGCCGTCCTCCTCGACCGTGGCCAGGTCGCCGGTGAGCAGCCAGCGCACCCCCGCCGCGTCGGTGACGAAGGTGCGGCGGGTCTTCTCCTCGTCCCGGTGGTAGCCGAGCGGGATGCGGCCGCTCCTGGCGACCGTGCCGACCTCTCCGGAGCCGGGTCCGACCGGCTGCAGGGACGCGTCGAGCACGGTCAGGCCGACGGTGGCGTTCGGCTGGAAGCGCAGCCCGGTCTCCGGGGAGGAGCCGGGGGCCGCCGAGGCGGTGTAGCCGGACTCGGTGGAGCCGAAGCTGTCGATGATCATCACGTGCGGGATCAGCTCCTGGAGCCGGTCGCGGACCGCCCCGGTCAGGATCGCCCCGGTGGAGCTGAGCACGCCCAGCGACGACAGGTCGTAGGAGCCCGCGGCGAGCTCCTCGGCGAGCGGCCGGGCCATCGCGTCGCCGGTGATGCCGAGCGTGAAGGCCTTCTCCCGCTCGATCGCGCGCAGCACCGCGACGGGGTCGAACCGGCGGACGTAGACCATGGTGCCGCCCATCCACCAGGTGATGAAGGTGGCCATCTGGGCCGCGCCGTGCATCAGCGGCGCGGCCGTCAGCATGACCAGCGGCCCGGAGGCGCGCGCCTGCTCCACCACGGCCTGCGGGCTGCCCAGCGGGTCACCGTACGGGTTCCCGCCGCCGAAGGCGAAGAACAGGTCCTCGGTCCGCCACAGCACGCCCTTGGGCATGCCGGTCGTGCCGCCGGTGTAGACGATGTAGAGGTCGTCCCCGGAACGGGCGGGGAAGCCGCGCGTCTCCGGCATCCCTTCCAGCGCCGTCTCGTACGGCACCGCCCCGGCGACCTTCGACGGGCCGCCCACCGCGACCAGGTGGGTGAGCGTGGGGACCCGGGGCGCGACGGCCGCCACCCGGTCGTCGAACTCCACGTCGAACAGGAGCGCCGCCAGCTCGGCGTCCTGATAGAGGTAGAGCAGCTCGTCCTCGACGTAGCGGTAGTTGACGTTGACCGGCACGGCCCGCAGCTTCAGCGCCGCCAGCATCGCGGCGATGTACTCGACGCCGTTGTAGAGGTGGATGCCGACGTGCCGCCCCGCCCCGACGCCGTGCGCGGCCAGGTGGTGCGCGAGCCGGTTGGCGTGCGCGTCCAGCTCCGCGTAGGTCAGGCGGCGGCCGTCGCAGACGACGGCGACGCGCTCCCCGATCGCGTCCGCGAGCCCTTCGAACAGATCTGCGTGGTTGAACTCCATCGGGGGCGCTCCTTCGACCGCTGCCAGGGTCCGGCCCTGCTCTGAGGGCTCTAGGGTCTGTCTCTGCCGACCATCCACATCGCGAAGAACTGCGCGCCTCCCCCGTAGGCGTGCCCGAGGGCCCGCCGGGCCCCGTCCACCTGGTGCTCGCCCGCCATCCCGCGGACCTGCAGCGCCGCCTCGGCGAACCGGATCAGCCCGGAGGCGCCGATCGGGTTGCTCGACAGCACCCCGCCGGAGGCGTTCCACGGGATGTCGCCGTCCAGGGCGGTGGCCCCCGACTCGGTGAGCTTCCAGCCCTCCCCCTCGGCGGCGAAGCCGAGGTTCTCCAGCCACATCGGCTCGTACCAGGAGAAGGGCACGTAGACCTCGGCCACGTCGATCTCCCGGCGCGGGTCGGTGATCCCGGCCTGCCGGTACACGTCGGCGGCGCAGTCCCGGCCCGCCCGCGGGTCCACGGTGTCGCGGCCGGCCCGGAAGATCGGCTCGGAGCGCATGGCCGTGCCGAGTACCCAGGCGGGGGTGCCGGTGACGGCCTTCTCCGAGGCCAGGACCAGGGCGCACGCGCCGTCGCTGGACGGGCAGGTCTCCAGGTAGCGGATCGGCTCCCAGAGCATCGGGGTCGACTCGACCATGGCCCGGTCGATGCCGGGGATCTTCAGGTGGGCGTAGGGGTTCTTCAGCGCGTTGCGCCGGTCCTTGACCGCGACCAGCGTGCCGATGTGGTCGGGCGCCCCGGACCTGCGCATGTACTCGCGGATGTGCGGGGCGAAGTAGCCGCCGGCGCCGACCACCAGCGAGGCGTTGAACGGCGGGTGCGTGGACAGCGCCCAGGTGGCGTTGGACTCCGACTGCTTCTCGAAGGCCACCACCAGCACCCGGTCGTGCACCCCGCCCTGGACGAGGGACGCGCCGACCAGGGCGGTGGAGCCGCCGACCGAGCCCGCGGTGTGCACGCGCATGATCGGCTTGCCGGCCGCGCCGAGCGCGTCGGCGAGGTACGCCTCGGGCATCATCACGCCCTCGAACAGGTCGGGGGCCTTGCCCAGGACGACGGCGTCGATGTCCCGCCAGGTCAGCTCCGCGTCGGCGAGCGCCCGGGCGGCGGCCTCGCGGACCAGCCCGGCGATCGAGACGTCCCGCCTCTTGGTGCGGTACTCGGTCTGCCCCACCCCGATGACCGCGCAGCGGTTACCGCTCATGGTCGCTCACCACTCCTCGCTCGCTCCGCTCACCGCGCCGGATCCGCTCCGCCCCCATGGCTCAGCCCTCCAGCACGGCGACGAGGTTGTGCTGCAGGCAGGGGCCGCTCGCGGCGTGCCCGAGGGTGCGGCCGGCGGTGCCGCCGATGACGCGCCGGGCCGCCTCGCCGATCCGGATCAGGCCGGTGGCCATGACGGGGTCGGCGGCCAGCGGGCCGCCGCTGGGGTTGACCTCGGTGGCGGCGGACAGGCCGAGGGCCTCGCGGAGGATGGGTTCTTCGTGGCTGAACCGGACGTGCAGCTCGGCCACGTCGACCTGAGCCTTGCCGGCCCCCGCCGCGCGTGCGGCTTCGGCGGCGGAGGCCGACCTGGCGAGGTCTCTCATTCCCAGGTAATGGGAATCCATGCAATGGGCGATGCCCGTGATCCAGGCGGGACGCTCGCACACGCTCCGGGCGAGGTCCCCGGCCGCCAGCACCACCGCGGCGGCGCCGTCGGCGGGGGCCGCGACGTCGTACGGCCGCAGCGGCTCGACCTCGAAGGAGTCCCCTTCCGGGTCGGGCAGGTCGAGGGCGAAGGGGTTGGCCCGCCCGGCGGCGCGGCTGCGCCGTACGATCTCGTCGAGTTCGGCCCGGTCCACCCCGCGCGCCGAGGCCTGCAGGGCGGCGTAGGAGACGTGGTCCAGGCCGAGCGGGGCCAGGTAGTACGGGTCCAGCTGGAGGGTCATGATCTGGTGCAGGTCGCCCTGGGAGGGCTTGCCGAAGCCGTAGACCAGCGCCGAGTCGACGTCGCCGTGCTGGAGCCGGACCCACGCCTCGTACAGCGCCCAGGCCGCGTCCATCTCCACGTGGCTCTCGGAGATCGGCGGCCAGGCGCCGACCGCGTCGAGCGCGGAGACGAACGAGAACGGCGCGCCCGCGAGATAGTCGCAGCTGCCCGAGCAGGTGAAGCCGAACGTCCGCAGGCCCGACGCGCGCCGCACCTCCTCGATCACCGGCAGGATCAGCTCCGGTTCGCTCAATCCCTCGTCGACCGCGCTGTGCCGGGTCTGGGCGAACGCCACGACCGCCACCTCACGCATCCGCGTCCCCCTACAGCTCGGCGTCGGGTTCGCCGGTGGGGGCGAACCACTTGATGTTCGGCATCGACAGCGGGGCCGGCGCCCACTCCTGCCGCGGGGCCCAGACCGCCCGCACCCGCATGCCCTGCCGCACCTCGTGCGCCGGGACGTCGCCGACCAGCGCGATCAGCGGTACGTCCGCGCCGTCGAGCAGGATGTAGGCCGAGACGAACGGCACCTGGGGGGCTCGGGGGTCGGGCAGGTTGTTGATCGCGAAGGTGGTGACCGTGCCGGTGTCCGGCAGCTCCCGCTCCTCGGTGACCGCGACGCCGCACTCGGGGCAGGACAGGCGGTAGGGCACGTAGACCTTGCCGCAGGAACCGCAGCGGCAGCCCAGAAGCACGCCCCGGGCCACGCCCTCCAGGAAGCGGGTCAGCGCCCGGCCGGGCCGCAGGCGGTACTCCGCGCGGACCGGAGAGGTGATCTTCACGACCTCGGGCACGAAGCTCTCGATGTCGGTGATGTGCCCGGTGCGCTCGGCCCGCCAGCGGGGGCGGACCCGCAGGCCGGGGCGCATGGCGCGGGCGTCGCCGGCGTCCACCGCGTGGACCAGTGCCGTGTCCGCGCCGTCCAGGCGGATCAGCGCCCAGGCGAACGGGCGGGGAAGGGGGTGCTCCGGGCGGGGGGCGCCCACCCAGGCCCAGCTCTGCACGCTCCCGGCCGGGCCGACCTCGGCGAACTCGCCGGTGACGTCCTCGCCGGTGGCGGGGTCGTACTCCAGCGGCGGCACCAGGACCCGGCCGTCGGCGGTGCGTACCCCGACGATCCGGGCGTCCCGCAGCTCGGTGAGGAAGCGCCCGATCACCGGCCCGGTCGTGCGCGTGTAGCCGCCGGGGAACTCCAGGACGTGGTCGACGACGGGGTCTCCGGCGGGAGCCCCGCCGGGGCCCGCGACGGCTCCGCCGGGATCCGCGACGGCGCCTCCCGGCGACGCGGCCGCCCCGGACGGCGCCTCAGATGGCACGGTCATGTCCCTCCCAGTAGGGGTCGCGCAGCCGGCGTTTGAGGAGCTTGCCGTTGGGCTCGCGCGGCATCTCCTCGATGAAGTCGACGCTCTTCGGCCACTTCATCCTGGACAGGCGGCCCTCCAGGGAGGAGAGGATCTCCGCGGCGAGCTCCGGGGAGGGCTCCACGCCGGGCGCGGGCTCGATCACGGCCTTGATCTGCTCGCCCCACTCCTCGTCGGGGACGCCGAACACGGCCACGTCGGCGACCTTGGGGTGGACCGTCAGCTCGTTCTCGATCTCGGCCGGGTAGATGTTGGCCCCGCCGGAGATGATCAGGTCGGCCTTGCGGTCGCAGAGGAAGAGGAAGCCCTCGTCGTTCAGGTAGCCGATGTCGCCGACGGTGAAGAAGTCGCGCAGCCGGTTGGCCTCGGTCTTGGCCGGGTCGCCCTTGTACTCGAAGGAGGCGCCCATCATCTTCATGTAGACGGTGCCGGGGGTGCCGGTGGGGACCGGCTCCAGGTCCTCGTCCACGATGAGCAGCTCGCTGATCGGCCAGGCGGTGCCGACGGTGCCGGGGTGCTTGCGCCAGCCCTCGGGGGTGGCGATCGTGCCGCCGCCCTCGGTCGCCGCGTAGTACTCGTAGACGCAGTCGCCCCACCACTCGAGCATCGCCCATTTGACGGGGACGGGACAGGGGGCGGCGGCATGGATCATCCATCTGAGCGAGGACAGGTCGTAGGCCCGCCGGGTCTCCTCGGGCAGCGCGAGCAGGCGCTTGAAGTGGGTGGGGACCAGGTGCGAGTTGGTGACGCGGTACCGCTCGCAGAGCCGGAGCATCTCCTCGGCGTCCCACCGGTCCATGTAGACGAGCGTGTGGCCCATGTGCAGGGCCGTGCCGCCGAACTGGGTGACGGCGGTGTGGTAGCCGGGCGAGGTGACCAGGTGGACGTTCCCCTCGCCGGGGGTGATGCCGAACATGGCGAGCAGGAAGGTCATCAGCTCGGCCGAGTCGTCCGGGTCCAGGCCGTTGAGAGGCCGGCGCACGCCCTTGGGCCGGCCCGTGGTGCCGGAGGTGTAGTGCATGGTGGCGCCCGCCGTACGGCCTGCGGGGGCGGTGTCCGGGCGGCCGTCGGTCAGCTCCGCCGCGGGCCGGGCGCCGTCCACCCGGCCGAAGGCGAAGACGCGGTCGGCGGGCAGGCCCGACCCTGCGGCGGCGCGCATGCCCTCGGCGGCGTGGCGCTCGTGCACGAAGAAGGCCCTGGCCTCGCTGTCGTCGATGATGTAGCCGATCTCGGGGCCGGTGAGGTGCCAGTTGACCGGCGTGTAGTACCACCCGGCCTGCAGCGCGGCCAGGTAGAGCACCAGGCCGTCGGCGCCGTTGGGGACCAGGCCGCAGATCCCGTCGCCGGGCTCCAGGCCCAGCTCCCGCAGGCCGTGCACGAGGCGGTTCGCCCGGGCCAGCAGGTCTCCCGCGCGGTGTTCGGTGCCGTCCGGGTCCACGGCCGCGATCCATTCCGGATCCGCCTGCGCCAGTCTCCAGAAGCCGAGCGTGCCCATCGCGGGTCCCCCTCTGGTCGGAAGGCACCCGAGCCGCCGGAGCGGTGCGCGTCCCCGGATCGCGGCACGGCGCTGGCGGCGCGGGAGGTCTCGAACGAGAACGTGTTCTTGTTCGCAGGGGCAGACTAACCCGGCCGGGCCCGCCTAACAAGCGTTTGATTCAAAGGCGGAGCCCGGCGGCCCCTTTACCCTCCCATCACCATCGGCACCGCCGCCGTCACGCATAGCTCATGAAAGGTAAGAAGAAAGTCAAGTTCATGGATGAAACTGCTTATTTGTCCCTTATGGGAACTTTGCTCGGTCAATATGGCTAGGCGAGAGGCGGCGTCCCCGAGCTGGGCTCATGTTGACCACCCGCCGTCTCCGCGATGGGGAGATCATGCGTTTCAACAAGTCCCTGGCGGCCGCCGGTGCTCTCGGCCTCGCCGTACTGACCGCTTCCCCGGCGTTCGCCGACGACATCGACGGCGTCCCGGCCGGTTCCGTCGTCGATCTGACCGAGGCGCGGGGCGACCTCGACGTCACCGCCTCCGAGGGGGTGACCCCCGAGGCCGCGCCCGCCGCCGCCCCGGAGGCCGCCGCCCCGGAGGCGGAGGCCGAGGCGCCCGCCGCGGAGCCCGCCCCCGCGTTCGAGGCCGACCCGGTCCCGGCCGAGGAGCCCGCCGCGGCCCCCGCCGAGCAGCCCGTCGAGAAGCCCGCGCCCGCCCAGGACCCCGTCCCGGCGCCGCCGGCGGAGGAGCCCGCCCCCGGATCGGGTCCGGCGCCCCGGCCCGGCGACGTCGTGGAGGTCAAGCGGCCGGTCATCGACTCGGCCGTCGTCACCCCCGGCGCCGTCGTGCGCGGTGGCGCCTACACCGTGACGGTCCGCACCCTGGAGGTGCCGAACGGCGCCCGCGTCTTCATCCGGGGCATCGGCGGCAGGAGCGCCGCGGGCATCATCCGCTCGGGCCGGGCCGTCATCGGGATGACCGTCCCGGCCGACGCCCGCCTCGGCGAGCACACCCTGCGCGTCAGCGTCACCCGCGCCGAGCCGGTCGAGACCTGGGCGGTCGTCAAGGCCGCACCGGCCGCCTCGCTGGACCTGCGCACCAGCCCGGGCAGCGTCCGGGCCGGGCAGACCTACCAGGCCGTCGTCAACACGAAGCGGGCCAAGCCCGGCACCGTGGTCACCGTCAAGGACCTGGCCGGCCGCCTCCACCGGGCGAAGCTCGACGCGCACGGCTGCGCGCGGATCACCCTGACCGTGCCCAAGGGCACCAGGCCCGGCCGCTACACGGTCTCGGCCTCGCTGCCGGACGGCGCCCGCGACTCCGCCGCCCTGACCGTCGTCAGGACGCCGCTCCCCGCGGGCCGGATCGCCCTGGACCTGACCCCGGACACGGTCACCGCGGGCGGCAAGTTCACCGCGCTGATCGCGACCACGTACGTGGCCCCCGGCACCCGGGTCACCCTGGTCGACCCGGCCGGCCGCAGGTTCACCCTCAGGCTCGACCGGAACGGCGCCGCCATCAAGCGGTTCCACGTCCCGTCCAGCACCGACGCGGGCTCCTACTGGTTCACCGCCAAGCTGCCCACCGGCCAGAAGTCCTCGGCCCGGCTGACGGTCAAGAGCCCGCAGGCGCGCACCGGCGCGCACACGCACGTGCACACGCAGACGAACGTCTACACGAAGATCTACTCCTACACCTACACCCCCCGGGGCGGCGCGCAGACCGGCGGCGGCCGCATCGAGCAGAACCTCGCCGCGAACACCACCGGCACCGGCGCCTCCCCCCTCGCCGCGCTGGCGCTCGGCGGCACGCTGATCGCCGGCGGCTCCGGCGCGGCCCTGTTCGGCCGCTTCGGCCGCCAGAGCTGAGGCTCCACCGGGGCTGAGACTGAGGCCTCATAGGAGCCGGTGCTCCACGGAGCCGACGCTTCATCGAGGGCGCGGACCCGATCCCCGGGTCCGCGCCCCGCCCCGATCCGACCGTCCCGACCTGAGGCAGGTGTCCCGGCCATGTCCGGCCCCACTCCGTCCAAGCGCCGCATCGCCGTCACCACGGGAGCGGCCCTGGCGATCTTCTGCGGCGTACTCGTCACCGGAGCCGCCCTGGCGACCGACCCGCCCTCCGCCCTTCCGCTCCCGGCCCAGGATTCGGTCCAGGAGGGCTCCGCCGGATCCGGGTCGCCGGAGTCCGGCGGCTCCGAGGGCTCGGGCGACTCCGGGAAGACTTCGGAGTCCGGGAAATCCAAGAAGTCCGAGAAGTCATCCGGCGCCGCGGGCAAGCCGGCGTTCACCGCCGCCGAGGCGATGACCGGGTCCGAGCCGGTCAGCCTGGACATCCCGGTGATCGGGGTGAAGGACGCGCCGATCGACCCGGTCGGCCTGAACACCGACCAGACCGTCGAGGTCCCCGCGCTGGACCGCCCGGAGCTCGTCGGCTGGTACAAGCACCGCCCGACGCCCGGTGAGGCGGGCCCCGCCGTACTGCTCGGGCACGTGGACGCCTACGGCAAGCCCGCGGTCTTCGCCCGGACGCATACCCTCAAGCCCGGCGACACCGTCAAGGTCAAGCGCGCCGACGGCAGGACCGCCGTCTTCACGGTGGACGAGCTGGAGCGGGTGGACAAGGACGCCTTCCCCACCGACCGGGTGTACGGCGAGACCGCCGCGCCCGAACTCCGGCTGATCACCTGCGGCGGCGCCTTCGACCCGGCGACCGGGCACTACGAGGACAACATCATCGTCTACGCCCACCTGAAGGCCTGACCTCCGCGCCCTCCGTACGGCGGGCTCCCCGCCCCCTCGCGCTCCCCTGACCTCCTGAGGGCGCCGGGAGCCCCGCGGCTCCCGGGAACGGCCCTGCGCACCCCTGACACGCCCGGCCTTCTGGCGGCACGGGCGGCGGCCGATCTAGGATCGCCTAACAAGCGCTTGGGTCAACAACGGAGGTCGTCCGTGGAACCGCTGCCGATCAGCACGCCGCACTGCCGGGTCGAGCGCGACGGCCACGTCGTCGTCGTGACCATGGACCGGCCCGAGGCGAAGAACGCCCTCTCCACGGACATGCTGGTCGGCCTGGCCGACGCCTGGGCCTACGTCTCCGACGAGCCGGAGGTCCGGGTCGCCGTGCTGACCGGCGCGAACGGCACCTTCTGCGCGGGCGCCGACCTCAAGGCCATGGGCCGCCCGTCGTCCGATCCGCGCGTCGCCGAGCGGGCCGCGCAGATCCCCGACTACCACTGGAAGGGCCTGCTGCGCGACTCCGGCGCGCTGCCCACCAAGCCCGTCGTCTGCGCGGTCGAGGGCCACGCCGTGGCCGGGGGCACCGAGCTGCTCGTCGGCACCGACCTGCGCGTGGTCGCCGAGTCGGCCGTCCTCGGCCTGTTCGAGGCCCGCCGCGCGCTGTTCCCGATGGGCGGCTCCGCGGTCCGGCTCCCCCGGCAGATCCCCTACGCCTTCGCCATGGACATCCTGCTGACCGGCCGGGCCGTCACCGCGCAGGAGGCCCTGGCCATGGGCCTGGTCAACCGGGTCGTCCCGGACGGCACCGCGCTGGAGTCCGCCCTGGAGACCGCCGCGCAGATCGCCGCCTGCGGGCCGCTGGCCGTACAGGCCGTCCTGCGCGCCTGCCGCGAGACCGAGGGCCTGCCCGAGCCCGAGGCCCTGAAGGTCTCCGACGCCATCGGCTGGCCGGTCATCGGCTCCGAGGACGCCAAGGAGGGCTCACTGGCCTTCCGCGAGAAGCGCCCGCCGGTCTACCGGGGCCGGTGATGTCCTCCCGGCTGACGAATGCAGACCTGTTCCGCCGGCTCGTCCCGGTGGTCCCTCCCCGCCGGCCGTCCGGCCGGAGAGAGGTTCGGGCGGTCCCCGATCAGGGAAGCGCCGAGAGTGGTCGTCCTGTACACGACGGTGCGCCCGGATCGCTCGCGCGCGACCAGCCCACTGCCGTGCAGCACCCCGAGATGCTGCGACACCGCGCTGGGCGTTACACCCAGCGCACGAGCCAGCTCCGTCGTCGTGGAGGGAGAGCGCAGCGCCTCCAGCAGTTCGGCCCGCGCCCGGCCGAGCAGCCGAACCGCACTCCCCGCCGGTGGCTGCGTTCCCGCAGTCCACAACGCGCCGACGCCCCGCGCGGGATAGCGCACGGTGGTCTGCGTGGACGTACTCTTTTTGATCATCACGTGAGGTGGGCCGAGAACGACGGGCAGCAGGACCAGCCCGCCCGGGCCGCGATCGACCATGTGCCCGGCCCGCCAGTGTGCTCCCTGCAGCAGCAGCCGGCCATCGCACCACCGCAGGTCCGGGTGCAGGCCGGCGAAGAGCTTCTCGGCGCCGCCCGCCGCCAGCTGCTGAGCGCGATGGATGACGTCCGCGTCCAGGACGGCCCGGATCCGCGGCCAGTGCGGTGCGATGAGCCGCTCGTGCGCCACGCGCAGTTCCGCGGCGATAACCCGTAGGCCCGCCGCCGGGTGCATGGCGAGCGCGGCGGCGGCGTCGGGAAGTTCCTCCCCGAACACACGCCGGAGGCTGGCCCGTACCTGACGTGGCGTCGTCGCCTGCAGCGCGGCCAGGTCGTCGTCGATCGACGCCGCCGCGCCGAGTGGAGCGGGGACGAGGAACTCCGGCCAGCTCGGCCGGTCGTTCACCAACAGCGGCCAGGTACGCGGCAACTCGAGGGGGCGCGTGGCGAGCTCGTCGGACGCCCACCGCAGCCACCGCAGGTGGAGCGGGTTGCGGTAGCGGCCGCTCAGCTGCTGCAGGCCGGCCACCGTCTCCGACAGCGGTGAGATCGCCAACCGCGTCGCCGCCAGCTCGGTCACGCCGAGATCGACCGTCAAAGCCATGGACCGACTATGTAGCAGCGGGCTAAAAGCTGTCACGGCGATGGCCGGGACCAGAGGATCCCGGCATGACATCAGATATGACACCGGCCGCCGAACCGCGCCTGCCGAAGGCCTACTGGCGATTGTGGTGGGCGACGGGCATCAACGCCGCCGGTGACGGCGCGTTCGCCGCGGCGGCCCCGCTGCTGGCCGCCACGATCACACGCGATCCACGGCTGGTGTCGGTCGTCTCCGCGGCGGCGTACCTGCCCTGGCTGCTGCTGTCGCTGCCCGCCGGCGTGCTCGTCGACCGCTACGACCGCGTCGGCCTCATGTGGCGCTTCCAGGCGGTTCAGGCTGCGATCGCCGCCGTCACCACGGCCCTCGCCGCGTCCGGCCACTTGGGCATCCCAACGCTGGCGGTCACGGCCTTCGGCCTGGGTGCCTGCGCGGTCGTCTCGGCCAACGCCGCCCAGGCGATCGTGCCGGACCTCGTCGCCACGCCCCTGCTACACCGGGCGAACGGCCACCAGCAGACGATCGCCACGCTCGGCTCCCAGTTCCTGGGACCACCGACCGGCGGCCTGCTGTTCGCGGTCGCCATAGCGGCGCCGTTGGGGATGGACACCGCCTCGTTCGCCCTGTCCGCCGCGCTGCTGGCGACCCTGCCCCGGCGCAGGCACCATCCGGTCGAGCATCCGCCGATGCGCACGGCGATCACCGACGGCCTGCGCTGGCTGGCCCGCCACCGGCTGCTGCGCACCCTGGCCGTCCTGCTCGGCGTCAACACCTTCTGCGGCCAGCTCGGCAACGCCACCCTTGTCCTGCTGGCCACTCAGACCCTGGGCCTGGACGCGCGCGGCTACGGCCTGCTACTGGCCGGCGCCGCGCTCGGCAGCGTGCTCGGCGGCCTGACCGGCGCGCGCGTCATCAACGCGATCGGGACGCTTCCAACGCTGTTGGCCGGGCTTGCGGTGAACGTCGTCGTCTTCGTCGGGATCGGGTTGAGCCCGAACGCGACCGTGCTCGGCGTCCTGCTGGCCGCCAACGGCTTCACCATCGTGCTCTGGAACGTCGTGACCATCGGCCTCCGTCAGCAACTCGTGCCACCGCGGCTGCTCGGCCGGGTGGGCAGCGTCTACAGGATGATCGGCTGGGGCCTGATCCCGCTCGGAGCACTGGCCGGTGGACTGGTGGCGCACGCGTTCGGACTGCGTGCGCCGTACCCCGTCGCGGGCGTGCTGCGAGGGATCGCCCTGCTGGTCACGATGCCCGCATTGATCCGGGCCTTCCGCGGCTGGAAACCTCACGGAGTCGCCTTGCCACGACCCTCACCCGCCAGGACGGCAGGAAGCCCAGCGCGCACAACGACTGATCCATGATGCACGCCACATGCTGCCGAGCCGAGGCCGAGTGCGGGCCGCGCCGTACGATCGCGCCATCGATCATCGGTGATACCGGCATCGCTGACGGCAAGCCACGCCCGACAGCTCTAGGTTTACTCGAAGCACCACCTCCTAATGTGAGGTACCTAGGTACCATGAGCTCAGGAGGACGCCATGATGCCTAACTCGGCCAAACGACAGTCGCCGCTGAAGGTCGACCCGGCGACCGACGAGCTGATCTCCCAAGGTGCCCATTTCCTCGGGATGACCAAGAAAGACCTGGTCGCCACCGCGGTCCGCGTCTACATGGAACAGCAACGTGAGCACATCCGCCGCGGGATGATCGAGTCGATGAAGGTTCTGGACGGCTCCCTGAGTTCCAGCGTCTCCCTGCTCACCGGTCTGTCGCCTGAACGCATCAACGAACTCGGCGGCACCGGCGACTGGGAGGAGTGACATCCCCGTGCACCGCGTCCGCCCCACGCTCCGCGCTCTTCGTGACGATCTGAAGCTGCCGATTCCCTCCGCGCGGGTTCCCCTCGAAACGATCAGCCATCCGCTATTGGACAAGGCTTCCGAGCGGTTCACCGATCCTGGAACGGCGCACGAGCGCATACGTGCCATCGACGATGTGGTGCTGTTCAAGGTGAAAGTGCAGCGATGGCGCGGAGCCGTGTGGACCGACGATCCCGACGCCGAGATCCGGACGTGGCTGGTCGCGGCGGGCACCCGTGAGGACGGCTCCAGCGACGACTTCTACGCCGCCCTGGAAACCAGCGGAAAGACGGCCCGCGCCCGGTACAACGTCGAACACGACCAGTCGCTGACCACCGACACCTACACTGCGCACCTTCTGCCCAACCACGATGATCACGATCGCTACCGGCTCGAAGCCGCCACCAGGTTCACCCTCCGGCTCAACTCCACGATCTGTGCCCTCGCCCGTGGCTCCCTGCACGACGGTCACGAGCACGCCTCCGACTTCCCCGGCTTCCGCCTCGGCGTCCAGATCCGAGCCGACGACGGCAACGAGACCTACGTGGCTATCCGCATCACCGGCTCCGTCCCATCCGATCTGACCGCGATGATCCTCAGTCGTGTTCCCGGCTGTGAGGCGGACGGATGGTTCCCCGAGTACACACTGCCCGAACGCCACCTCCTCCCAGCCGAACAAGCTTGGTCCAACATCATGGATCCGAAGGCCGCCGCCGAGCTCCTCACGGATTCCTGACACGCCAGGTCTCGCACAAGGCCCCGGAGACCGCCGCCTGCGAGCCGCCGGCCGTACAGCCCATGTTCAGCGGGAAAGTGCCTCGATCTATCCTGCGCACATGGTGATCACCGATGAGGAGCTGGCCCTGACGGCGGCGCAGGCGGGGGCCGCCGTCGTGCAGGCCATGTACGGCGCGTCGCTGACACGCCTGGAGAAGTCCGCGGGCGACTTCGCCACGGCCGCGGACATCGAGGCGGAGAAGGCCACCCTCGACGTCATCCGCACGGCTCGGCCGGACGATGCCGTGACGGCCGAGGAGAGCGGGAGCACCGGCCCGGACGGCGCGGAGCGCAGGTGGCTGATCGATCCCTTGTGCGGCACGCTCAACTACGCCGCGCGCAGCATGCTCGTCGCGGTGAACGTCGCCCTGCGCGTGGGCTCAGACACCACGGTGGCGGCCTGCGCCGATCCGTTCGCCGGAGAGGTGTTCTGGACCGACGGCACCCATGCGTACGTTCGCCGGAGCGGCGTGGACGAGCGGCTCGCGCCGTCGTCCGGCTCGCGGCTGGTGGACGTCAACCTGGATCCGCCGTTTCCGAACGGCCCTGTCTTCCAGGCCGCCCGACTCCTGGCCGATCCGGGGTTCGCCGGGCGTTTCCACCCGCGTGTCGTCTCCACCACCCTGGCGGTGGCGTGGGTCGCCGCAGGTCGGCGCGCCGCGTACGTCACCGACGGCCACCTGCGGGACAGCGTGCACTTCGCCGCCGGGATCGCCCTGTGCCGGGCCGCCGGATGCGTGGTGACCGGGATCGACGGTCAGCCGTTGCACACCGGCAAGGGCGGACTCGTCGTGGCGGCCGACCGGGAGACGCACACCGCGTTGCTGGAGCTCATCCGCGACCAGTCGCCACCCGGCAACCGGCTCCCACACGACAGGAGTCCGGAGGACATCCACCGCCTGCTGGCCGCCATCGACCGGCTGGAGCACGGCGGCGGGACGGAGAAACCTCTCGCAGAGTGATCGCCGCCCCTGGGGAAGGCGCTTCCCGGCGATACACTCCCGCCGGGAGGACGCCGGTACGGCGCAGTTCGGGGGGGGAGCTCACACATGGCCTGGTTGATGCTGGCGGGAGCGATCATCGCGGAGGTCCTGGCCACCATGGTGCTCAAGCTCAGCGACGGCTTCGCCCACAAGGGCTGGTCGCTGCTCGTGGTCGCCGGGTACGGCACGGCGTTCTTCCTGCTCGCCCAGGCACTGAAGCTGCAGCTGGAGGTCGGCACCGCCTACGCCGTGTGGGCCGGGGCAGGGACCGCCGCCGTCGCCACCATCGGGGTGCTCTTCCTCGGCGAGAGCCTCAACGCCGCCAAGATCGCGGGAATCGCCCTGATCATCGGCGGCGTGATCGTGCTCAACCTCGCCGGCGCCCACTGACCTTCCGGGCGCCCGCGTCCGGTGCGGCGCCTCTCCGGCGACCGTCACGCCCGTCCACGGCGGACGGCCCACGCCCCGGCAGGCTCGTCACACGCGAGCCCTGCGGCGGCCGATGACGAGCAGCCCGGCGCCTCCGGCGAGACCGGCGACCGCGCCGGCGGACAGGAGCTGCGCGCCCTGCGTCTGGGAGTCGTACTCCTCCTGGTCGAACTGGGCGAACTGGGCGCGCTGCCCGGCCTCGCCCGTCAGCTGCTCGTAGCGGGCCGGGTCGCTCTCCTTGACGGACTCGGCCTCGCGGAGCAGGTCCTCCGCCGCCTGGAGGCTCGCGTCGATCCGCGCCGCGGTCTCACCGGCCCGGGAGAACGCGAACGCGCTCAGCCCCGCGGCGACCAGGCCGACCACCAGCAGCCCGGCCCCGAGCCACGACATCCACTTCACCGCGTTCTCCTCCGCGCTCACTCACGGCCCGGACGACTCCGGGCCGCGCGCAGGCAACGGTAGTGCGCGTTCCGCCTGGTCGCGCCCGCCGTACGGATGATCCGGCCTCCCCCGCCCGGGTGACCCGCCGGGACGCGGCACCGGAGGTCAGTCCCGTGTCAGGCCCTCCAGGCGGTCCATGGCCTCGACGTACTGCTCGACCATGCCGAAGACCACGTCGCGCGCCGACCTCACCTGGTTCATGGTCCCGATGATCTGGCCGGCCGGGAAGGTGGCCAGCTCCGCGGCGTCGGAGCGGCCGATCCGGCGCAGCGCGTCGGAGACCAGCATGAACTGCAGCGGCATCGGGAGCGTGCCGGGGGACTCGGCCGACTCCCAGGCCTCGGTCCACTCGTTCCTCAGCAGCCGGGCGGGCTTGCCGGTCCACGAGCGGGAGCGGACCGTGTCGCGGGAGGTGGCCGAAAGGATGCGCCGCCGGGCCAGTTCGGGGGTGTCGGCCTCCTCCACGGTCAGCCAGATGGACCCGGTCCACACGCCCTCGGCGCCGAGGGCCATGCCCGCCGCCATCTGGCGGCCGTCGCCGATGCCCCCGGCGGCCAGCACGGGCACGTCCACCGCGTCCACGACCTGCGGGACGAGCACCATCGTGGAGATCTCACCGGTGTGCCCTCCGGCCTCGGTGCCCTGGGCGACGACGATGTCCACGCCGACCTCGACCTGCTTGACCGCGTGCCGGGGGGTGGAGGCGAGCGCCGCGACCTTGACCCCGCGGGCGTGGGCGAGCTCGACGATGTCGGCGGGGGGCGGGCCGAGCGCGTTGGCCAGCAGCGCGATGGGGTGCCGGAGCGCGACCTCGACCTGCGGCCGGGCGGTGGCGTCGGTCCAGCCGAGCAGGACCCGGCCCGCGTCGCTCCCCTCCGCCAGCGGCGGCACGTCGTGCGCGGCCAGCAGGTCGTCGACGAACCTCCGGTGGCCTTCGGGGATCATCCCGGCCAGGCGCCCCACCAGGTCCTCGGGGGAGTCGACGCCGAGGTCGGCCCCCGCGTAGGAGGCGGGCATGACCACGTCGACGCCGTACGGCCTGCCGTCGACGTGGTCGTCGATCCACTTGAGCTCCATCTCGAGCTCTTCCGGGGTGAAGTAGAGGGCGCCGAGCACGCCCATCCCGCCGGCGCGGCTGACCGCGGCGACGACGTCCCGGCAGTGGCTGAACGCGAAGATCGGGAACTCGATCCCGAGCATGTCCGTGACACGTGTCCGCATGCGCCCACGGTACGACCGGCGAGCCGGTAACTGCAACGTGTTCTAGTGCAGAATCTTCCGGTAAAAATTTCAGCCGTACTGAATGGCGATAACGACCAGAACAGGTTTCAGCGTGGCATTCTGCGCCAGACCGCCCGCGGCAGCACCCGCAGCACCGCGAACATCAGCCGCAGCGCGCCCGGCACCCACACGATCTCGGCCCCCGACCGCAGGCCCGCCACCACCGCGTCGGCGACCTGGCCCGGGGTGGAGGACAGCGGCGCGGGGGTCATGCCCTCGGTCATCCGCCCCACCACGAAGCCCGGCCGGACCACCATCACCCGGGCCCCCGAGCCGTGCAGCGCGTCGCCGAGCCCCTGCGCGAACCCGTCCAGGCCCGCCTTGGCCGAGCCGTACACGAAGTTGGCCCGGCGCACCCGGATCCCGGCCACCGAGGAGAGCACCACGAGCGTGCCGTGGCCCTGCTCGCGCAGCCGCCGGGCGGCGTACAGCCCGGCCGACACGTGCCCGCCGTAGTTGACCGCGACCGCCTCGGCGGCGGCCACCGGGTCGGCGTCGTAGTCCGCCTGGCGGCCCAGCACGCCGAACGCGGGGATCACCACGTCCAGGTCGCCGACCAGCTTCGCGGCGGCCTCGATCACCTCGCCGTGCGTCTCGGGGCGGGAGGCGTCGAAGTCCAGCAGGTGGACCTCCGCGTCCCCGATCACCGGCGGCTCGCCGCCGGCCGCACCGCGGGCGGCGAGCACGACCCGGCGGGCGCCGTCGCGGACCAGCCGCTCGACGATCGCCAGCCCGATCTCGCTCCGGCCGCCCAGCAGCAGCACCGTGTCCACCGAACCCAGCGCGTTCCTCACGAGACCGTTCCCCTCTCCACGCCCGGCCGCCGGGGACCGGGATCCGCACCCGGCCTCACAGTCCGAGCCTCCTGGCCAGATCGGTGCGGAACACCCCGCCGGGGTCCGCCTCGTCGCGGACCTTACGCCACTCGGCGAGCCGGGGGTACGTCGCGGCCATCGTCGCGGCCGTCATCCGGGAGTCCTTCGCCAGGTAGATCCGCCCCCCGGCCTCGGCCACCTGCGCGTCGAAGGTGCGCAGCAGCCCGGCCAGGCCGCGCTGCCCGGCGGGGATGTCCAGCGCCAGGGTCCAGCCGGGCATCGGGAACGAGAGCATCCCCGGCGTGCCGGGGCCGAAGCGCTTGAGCACCGTCAGGAACGAGACCACGCCCTCGGCCGAGAGCCGCGCGACGATCCGCCGCAGCGTCGCCTCCTGGCCGAACGGCACCGCGAACTGGTACTGCACGAAGCCGCGCGGGCCGTACATGCGGTTCCAGCCGTCCACGAAGTCCAGCGGGTGGAAGAACGGCGCCAGGCCCTGGACGGAGGTCCCGGGCCGGGACTTGAGGTACCAGGCCTCGTTGAAGGCCCGGACGGTCAGCGGGTTCAGCAGGCCGTCCGGCGCCCACGGCGGGGCCTTGACCAGGGAGCGGGGGGCGAACTCCAGCGGGTCGGCGCCGCGCGGCAGCTCCTCGCGCGCGGCGTGGTCGCCGCGGGTGAGCACGCTGCGGCCCATCCGGCCGCCCCGGGCGAGCAGGTCGATCCAGGCGACCGTGTAGCGGTAGCGGTCGTCGGTGGCGGCCATCGTCTCCAGCGTGTGGTCCAGGTCCCGGGTCCGCTCGGTGTCCACCCGGACCCGGGAGGTCTCGATCGGCACGCACCGGAAGACGGCCTCGACGACCACCCCGGTCAGGCCCATCCCGCCGACCGTGGCCCAGAACAGGTCGTCGGCCGGGGTCAGCCTCCGGATCCCGCCGCCGGCGGTGACCAGGGTCAGCGAGCGCAGGTGCGCGCCGAAGGAGGAGTCCACGTGGTGGTTCTTGCCGTGCACGTCGGCCGCGACGGCCCCGCCGACCGTCACGTGCCGGGTGCCGGGGGTCACCGGGACGAACCAGCCGCGGGGCACCAGGGCCGCCATCAGGTCGTGCAGGCTCAGCCCGGCACCGGCGGTGACCAGGCCGGTGGCCTCGTCCAGGGACCAGGAGGTCAGCGCGGTGCAGTCGACGACCAGCCCGCCGGCGTTCTGGGCGGCGTCGCCGTACGCGCGGCCGAGCCCCCGGGCGGCGACGCCCCGCTCCGGCGCCCGGCGCACGGTCTCGGCGACCTGCTCGGCGGTGGTGGGCCGGACCAGCCGCGCGGGCGTCGGCGAGGTGCGGCCCCAGCCGGTCAGGAAGGTCGTCCCGGGCGGCGCGGCGGAGCTCATGTCAGGTATATACCGATCGTCAGGAGGGCCACGAGGGCCGCGATGAACAGCTGGATGGGCCGGTCGCGCAGGGCGAGCTCCTCCGGCTCCTCCCCGATGCCCCGGTCCACCAGGAGATTGTGCCGCAGCACGATGAGCACGAAGGGCACGATGCTCATCGCGTAGAACGGCCCGCCGGGGTGGTCGTTCAGCGCCCACAGGCAGTAGGTGACGATCATCGCGCCCGACGACATGGTGCGGACCTGCGCGAGGTAGGAGGGGGTGTAGGCGGCGAGGATGGCCCGGGTGGCGTTCCCGGTGGCGTTCTCCGCCGCGGCGCGCACCTCGGCCTCGCGCTTGCCCGCCACGAGCTGCAGCGAGCCGAGCGAGACCACCACCAGGAACCAGCTCGTCACCGGCACGTCCACCGCGATCGCGCCGGCGAAGGCCCGGATGACGTGGCACCCCGCGACCGCGACCAGGTCGACCACGGGCTGGTGCTTGAGCCAGAAGGTGTAGGAGAACGTCAGCGCCAGATAGCCGGCCACGACCGCGGGCAGCCGCCAGTCGCCGGGCAGCGCGGCGACCGCCGGGGCCAGCAGCACCAGCAGGATCCCGGCGGCCCGGGCGAGCGCGACCGGGACCAGGCCCGCGGCGACCGGGCGGAAGCGCTTGCGGGGGTGGCGCCGGTCGGCCTCGACGTCGGCGGCGTCGTTGAGGAGGTAGGCGCCGCTGGCGGCCAGGCAGAAGGCTGCGAAGGCGACCAGCGCGCCCCGCAGTCCCGCGGCGGTGCCCAGCACCCCGGCCGCCGCGGGGGCGGCGAAGACCAGCGCGTTCTTCAGCCACTGGCGCGGGCGGCAGGCCCGCAGCAGCGCGACCGGGGAGAACCCCCGGTGCGCGCGGACGGCCGCCGGCGGGTCCGCCGGCGGCCGCACGGCCGTTCTCTCCTCGCCGGTCACGCCTTGCCGTCTGCGCCGCGCGCCACGAAGAACCCGGTGACCAGCAGGACCAGCCCCAGCAGGAGCAGGATCAGCGGGATCGTCACCTTGATCATGGAGATCTGGTTCTTGCTCTCGGTGGCGTTGGACACCAGGTCGTTGACCGTCTCGGGGGTCATCCGGATCGTGGCGGCGAGGGCGGTGACGCTGTGCGCGCCGTCCTGGGTGCGCAGCACCTCGTCGCGCCGCTGCTCCTGCTTGACCGGCGAGCCGGTCACCGGCTCGATCCAGAACGTGTTCCTGCCCTTGTAGACCCGGTCCACCTGGACGTCGCCGGTGACGTCGGTGACGCCCATGACGGAGGCGGGCACGCTGCGCGTCTCGGTCTTGGTCTCCGGCACGTCCTGCTCGAACTTGTAGGCGGTCAGGCCGTTGACCTGCTCCTCGCCGACGAACCTGGCGTCGAACGCCCTGCCCGCGACGGAGTTGAAGACCTTGTAGGTCTTCTGCTCCACGTCGAAGGGCCACTTGTAGATCTGGCCCTCCATCGTGACCGGCCTGTCGTCGATGTTCACCGAGCAGCAGGTGACGCCCTCGCCGGTGTACTTGTTGAAGGCGCTGCGCCGCTCGGTGATCGTGATGTTGGGGTTGCTGTTCGTCACGTCGTTGACCGCGGTGAACTCGTCCCAGACGACCGTGTCGCCCTTGGCCTGGCTCACGTCGCCGCGGGTGGTGACCGTGACGCCCAGCTGGGCGGTCATGACCTTGAGGTCCCTGGCGCTGAAGTACTGCGCGCCCTCGGCCTCCAGCTTGCTGATCCCGTACTGCGCGGCGGGCGCGGCGACCAGGCTGCCGGCCACCTGGAACCGCACCAGCGGTGCCAGGACGATGAGAAAAGCTCCCAGGGCTAAGAGAACGATCCCGACTATTCGGCGCATTGATCCTCCTGGGGGGTCCCTGGATGGGCAGGTGGTCATGGGGGGTGAAATGTACTTAAATCACGAGCTACTGGCCAGTATGTTAGTGACGCCGATCACCCACGTCACCAGGGATGCGGAAAAGTGACCGAAACAAGTTCTAGGTCGGTGCCCCCCGTCCGCCCCGCCGTCGGCCCCGTCGTCCGCCAGGAGGCGGCCGGCGCCGGCGGCCGTCTGGACGCCCTCGACGGGGTGCGCGCGGTGGCCTCGTTCACCGTGCTCGTCTACCACGTGGCGAACGAGACCGGCGCCGCGCTGCGGGAGGGGTTCACCGGGGCGCTGCTGTCGCGCGGCGACGTGGCCGTGCCGATCTTCTTCGCGCTCTCGGGTCTGCTGCTCTACCGCCCCTTCGCCGCCGCGGCGCTGGGCGGGCGGCCGGCCCCGCGCACCCGCGCCTATCTCTGGCGGCGGGCCGTGCGCATCCTGCCCGCCTACTGGCTGGTGGTCGCGGCCGCCCTCCTCCTGTGGTCACGTGATCACCTGACCGACGCATGGAGCTGGTTCAAGCTCCTCACCTTGAACCAGAACTACAGCGCCGAGCCGTGGTGGCACGGTCTGGGCCCCAAGGGCCTGGCGCAGATGTGGAGCCTGTCGGTGGAGGCGGCGTTCTACGTCGCGCTGCCCCTGATCGCGGCCGGAGCGGCGGCGTTCGCCCGGCGCGGGTCCGCCGACGCCGACCGGCGGGCACGGCGGCTCCTGGCCTGCCTGGGCGCACTGGCGGCGACGTCCTTCGTCTGGACGCTGCTGACCCACTACCCGCAGTACCGGCCGCAGCTGTCCATCTGGCCGCCCCGTTCGGCCGTCTACTTCACCGCGGGCATGGCGCTGGCCGTCGCCCTGGCCTGGGCGCAGGCCCGGCCGGACGGCCCGGCCGGGCGCTTCAGCCGGGGGGTCGCCGCCTCCCCCGGCTCCTGGTGGCTGGTCGCGGCCCTCGCCTACGCCGTCGCGGCCTCTCCGGTGACCGGTGACCGGTTCCTCGGCGTCGAGGGCGTCTGGTCGGGCCTGTCCGAACTGGTCCTCTACACCGTCGTCGCCTTCTGCCTGCTCGCCCCGGCCGCGCTGCTGCCTCCGGGCGACTCCCCCGTCAGGCGCCTGCTGGGCAATCCGGTGATGCGCTTCCTCGGCCGCATCTCCTACGGCGTCTTCCTCTGGCAGTTCGTGGCGATCTACGCGTGGTACGGGTTCACCGGGCAGCAGCCCTTCACCGGCGACCTGCTCGCCAACCTGGTGCCCGTCACCGCCCTCACGGTGGGCCTGGCCACGCTGACCTACCTGCTCGTGGAGCGGCCCTCCCAGCGGCTGAACGCCCTGGTGAGGCGTTGAGGGAGGGCTACTCGCCCTCGGCCTTCGGGACGCCCAGCGCCACGCCGGTCACGCAGACCTGCGCGGCCGGATCGTCCATCACCACCCGCATCCCCCGGCCGGACCCGCTCACCGGGAAGTGGACGCGGTCACCCGGCGTCCGCCTGAGGTTGAGCACGATCTGCTCCCCGCCGATCTCGACGGTCGCCGAGAGCGGCCGGTCGGCGGCGTAGGACAGCGCGCCCGCGAAGCCCCGCCGGTTCTCCGAGACCGCCTCGGGCAGGACCACGGCGCCGTCCACCGAGCGCAGGCAGCCCTCCCCCTGTGCCGGGGTCCGGAAGAAGCCGAAGATGCTCATCCTCGCCAGCCGCCCGTCCTTCCCGAAGACCACGGCCTCGTGGCTGGGCTCGGGATGGGCCATCCTGGTCCGGATCGCGGGACGGGCCAGCGGGGCGAGCAGGCGGTCGCTGAGCCGCCGGTCCCCGTTCAGCGGCAGCACGATGTCGTCGGGCACCGGTGCCGGATAGATCACGACGTCGTCCGGCACCCGGGCGAGCTCCGCGGCGACGGTCTCCAGATAGGCCCGGACCCGGTCGCCGCTGAGCGTCGCCCGGTACGCCTCGGTCGAGACCACCGACGCCACCAGATAGGCCCCGGCGGCCAGCCCGGCCGCCAGGGACAGCGCGGACCTGCCGGGCAGCGGACGGCGGTACGCGTCCGTCTCCCCCCTCAGCGGCAGCAGCGCCAGTCCCAGGCCGACCGCGAACACGACCACGGCGTCCGCCACGTAGCGGGCCTCCGCTCCGACCAGCGCCACGTGGCCGCCCCGGGCGATGACCGTGGGGACCGCGTCGGCGAGCACCAGATAGCCCGCCAGGATCACCCACACCCGCAGCGCCCGCCGCCGGTAGGCGACCGTGACCGCCACCAGGGCGGCCAGCACCAGCCAGGAGACCGCGACCACGACGTCCGACGGACCCGCCATCCCCCCGGCCGGGGTGACCGGGCTCCAGGTGAACGGGCCGCCGACCGCCCCGCTGGGGAAGGTACGGCCCAGCATGAGCCCGACCAGGTCCACCGCGACGTCGAGTCTGGGCGTCGACGCGCCCTCCCCCGGTGCGGTGTCCCGGCGGGCGAGGTAGAGCGCGGTGTAGGCGGCCAGCAGCACCGCGTACGCGCCCCACAGGCGGCGGTGCCGCCCGAGCTCGGCGAGCATGGACCGGATCCAGCCGGCCTCCCGGTCGCGCAGGAACGCGGTGGTCACGGCGAAGAGCAGGAAGGCGACGAAGACGCCCTTGGT
The DNA here is from genome assembly GCF_014647955.1 of Planomonospora antibiotica. Taxonomy (NCBI): domain Bacteria; kingdom Bacillati; phylum Actinomycetota; class Actinomycetes; order Streptosporangiales; family Streptosporangiaceae; genus Planomonospora; species Planomonospora antibiotica. Next base: position 144,794 of record NZ_BMQE01000003.1, read on the forward strand.
GCTGAAGGCCATGCCCATCACGGTCCAGGCCATCGCGTGCCGGCCGTACCGGGCTCCCTCGCCCCGCGCGAAACGCACCTGCGCGGTCAGCGCGAGCACCATCGCGAGCTGGAGCGGGACCGCGTTGAGCGCGGACGCCCACCAGCCGAGCGGCGGCACCGTCAGCGGGCAGAGCAGCAGCACCGCCAGCGGCAGCAGCACCGCCGGGCGGGTGCCGAACAGCGACCGCAGCAACCGCAGCGCCAGCACGCCGAGCAGCCCCTGGGCGAGGAAGGTGACGGTGGCCACCAGCAGCCAGTCGTACGGCGCGATCCGCGAGAGCACCCAGGTCAGCGCGAGGGCGCCGGGCATGAAGTGGCCCTTGTGGACGCGCGTCACGAAATCGGGGGTCAGACCGCTCTCGTAGGCGTTGCCCACGAAGAGCAGGTCGTCCTCCACGAAATAGGAGTCCTTCAGGATCAGCGCGCGCAGCACGAGCGAGATCGCGATGAGCGAGACCGCCCCCAGCAGCACCGGCTCGCGCAGCCCCGCGGCCCAGCCGGGCAAGGTGATCCGCAGCGTCGGCGGCTGCGGTCGCTCGGTCTGCGTGACCCCCACCTGCGTCCTCCTTCGTCCCACGGCGCGCAAGCACCCTATGGTCCTGTCAGGACACCGGCAATACATGCTGTTATGCTCCGGCGCACCCGATTCGTTCACCGCGGTGAGGAGCAGCATTGCAGACTCCGCAGGCACCGTTCCGGGCCACCCTCGGCCGGTCGGTCCGGCTGCTCCGCGCCTTCCGCAGGGAGCAGAGCGACCCGGACTTCTTCTACGGCATGCTCGCCCGGGACACCGTCGCCCAGCTGGCGTCCTACACCGACCTGGACGGCGCGCTCGTCGCGGACATCGGCGGCGGCCCCGGTTACTTCACCGACGTGCTGCGGGCCTCGGGCGCCCGGCCCGTGTGCGTGGACTGCGACGCCGGGGAGATGATGGCCCGGCAGGGTGCGGCCCCGGAGGGCGCGGTGCTCGGCAGCGCCCTGGACATCCCGCTCGCGACCGGCTCGGTGGACGTCTGCTTCTCCTCCAACGTGCTGGAGCACGTGCCGGACCCGTGGCGGATGGCCGACGAGATGGTCCGCGTCACCAGGCCGGGCGGGGTGGTCTACCTGTCCTTCACCAACTGGCTCTCCCCGTGGGGCGGCCACGAGACCTCCCCGTGGCACTACCTCGGCGGCCACCGCGCCGCCGCCCGCTACACCCGCCGGTACGGCCGCCCGCCCAAGAACGTGTACGGCGCCGGCCTCTACCCCGTCTCGGTGGGCGCCGCCCTGCGATGGGCGCGGCGGCAGCCGGACGTCCGAGTCCTGGACGCCCTGCCGCGCTACCACCCCGGGTGGGCCACGCCGGTCGTCCGCGTGCCGGGGCTGCGCGAGATCGTGAGCTGGAACCTCCTGCTCATCCTGCGCCGCCGCTGACCTCCTCCGGCAGCGCCGCCCCGACCGCGACGGCCCGCAGGCACGGCGCGGCGCCCTCCCGATCCACCGTGATCCGCAGATCCTCCCGGTGCACGGGCAGGGGGAAGAACGCCTGCCGGTGCTCGGGGAGCAGCAGGAACCGGGTGGCCACCGCACCGGCGTGCACCGTGACGCCGACGGGCCCGCGCGTCTCGTAGTCGATCCTCGCGACGTGCCCGGGGTACTCCGCGCGCAGGCCGACGGTGAGCGTGCGGTCGGCTCCCAGCGGGAAGCAGCGGCGCCGCCCGCCGTCCCGGTCCTCCGGCACGGCGATCCCGCCGAATATCCTGACCGGGCGCAGCCGCCCCCGCTCGTCGAAGGTGACGCCCCGGTGGGCCGGGCCGGGTCTGCGGACCCTCTCCCGGTCCGGCTCCGCCAGCGCGGGCGGCACCAGGAAGGAACTGAGCCGGCTGTCCGCACCGTGCCAGGGGAACAGGACCTCCTCCGGGACCAGGGTCGGGTAGATCTGGACACCGGCCTCCAGGCGTGCCGTCTCCGTACGGGCGTTCGCGAAGTAGCCGCGGGGGATCTCCTCCCGGACCAGGTCGACGAAGCCGGCGGCCGAGACGGTGGCGGAGACCGCGTAGCAGAGCGCGGCGGCCGCGGCGACCGCCTGGTGCCCGGCGAACGGCGGAAGCCGCCACGGCCTGCCCTCCCCGCGCAGCGGGATGAGGGCCAGCGCCAGGCACAGGGCCGTGACCGGGACCGAGTCGGCGATGTACCGGCTCTCGAAGGCGTGCTCGGGGTGGAATCTCGCCCGGGCCAGCAGGGTGATCAGCCCGTCGGCGGCCACCACGAACCCGGCGGCGAGCACCCAGGCCCGCCAGGCCCGCCGCCGGTGGCGGACCGTCACCGCGACCACCGCGGCGAGGACCGCCCAGGCGAGGACCACCGTGACGAACGACGGGGCCACGACGGGCCCGATCGGCTCACCCGCGGCCCAGCCGACCGGAGCGCCGGTGACCAGCAGAGGAGCGGTCTGGACGAGGAACCACAGCGCGTAGTCGGCCGCCACCGACGGCTCGGGCGGCCCGAGCCCGGTCGAGCCCGACGCCTGCAGCAGCGACAGGTAGAACGCGCTGTAGCCGCCGAGCAGGGCGAGATGCCCCGCCCAGAGCCACCGGAAGCGGCGCAGCGCCTCTCCCATGCCCGCCGCCCAGCCGCCGTCGACCAGGAACCAGGCCGTCACCGCGAAGAGCACGGCCGGGATGACCACGGCCTTCTCGAAGAAGACCAGGCCCGCCAGGGTCCAGGCGAGGGTCGCCGCCCCGTGCCGGGCCCCTCCGCCGCGCGCCAGCCGCACCATGGAGCACAGGGCCAGGCAGAGGGCGATCTGCAGCGGGACGATGTTGACCGCCGCCGCCATCCAGGTGACCGTCTGGACCGTCGCCGGGGCCAGGAGCGCCACGACCAGCGGGACGAGCACCATCCAGCGGCGGCCGAACAGCAGCAGCAGCAACCGGAGGAAGGCCAGCCCCGCGCCCGCGTGGAGCACCAGGATCATGGCCGACGCCAGCGCCCAGTCGTGGGCGTGGATCTTCGTGATCACCCACACCAGGGCGTACCCGCCGGGCATCAGGTGCCCGATGTGCACCCGGGTGAGGAAGTCCCGGTCCAAGGGCGCCTCCGCGGCGAGGGCCACGAACACCAGGTCGTCCTCGAAGAAGTAGGAGCCGCCCAGGGCGACGGCCTTCAGGGCCGTGACCAGAGCCGTCAGCAGCAGTCCCGCGGCGGGCACGGCGTGCCGCCTGACCGCGGGGTGCCCGGCCCACCGGGGCAGCCGTACCTCGAACGCGACCGGCGCGCCCGTCCCACCGCTCACACGGTCTCCATCTCGGTTCTGGGTGCCTCCCGCTCCGCGGGAGGCCTCGGCCGGCGCAGCCGTACGGCGAGCAGTCCCAGCGCGGCTCCTCCGACGAGGAACCCGGCCGGCAGCACGTCCCGGACGAGGAGGACCCGGCGGGCGAAGGCCCGCGCCTCCGCGGCCCGGGCCGCGACGTCCTCGGGGACCATGGTCAGCCGGGCCTGGAGGCCCAGCCTGCGCTCGGCCCCGTCGACCGTGCGCAGGGCCTGCCGGTGGCTCTCCTCGGCCTTCACCGTCAGGCCGCTCTCCGGCTCGACCCAGAGCGTCCGCGCCACCTCGGCGTAGCGGGAGACGCCGACCGCGCGCCGGCCCGGCAGGCCCATGGCCCGGCCCGGGAACTCGCCGGCCCTCGCCTCGACCTCGACCGGTCCCGCGGTGTAGCTGTAGCGGTAGGTCCGCACCCCCTGGACGTCCTCCTCCCGCTCGAAGCGCAGGGGGACCGCCCGGCGCAGCACCGTGTCGTACATCGGGTAGGAACGCGGCTCCGCGCGGAAGGGGAGCCGGAACGCCAGCCCCGACTGCCGCGCCCCGGCGTCGGAGTCGACGTACCCCCCGCAGCAGTCGACCGCCGCCGCCGTCCTGCGGTCGAAGGCGGACCGGCGCTCGTGGTAGTCGATCCGCCGGCCCTCGCCGGTCTCGATCGAGGTGAACTCCGTCCACACCCCGGTCCGCTCGTCCCCCGCGGTGGTGTCGCCCTTCAGCGTCACCTTCGCCACGAGCACGACCCCCGTCCGGGAGGTGAGCGTCCCCGGGTCGAAGTAGGCGCCGTCCGCCGTGGCCAGGCGGTAGGTCCTGTCCTGCTCCCGCGGCAGGAGCAGGGCGCTCTCGTAGACGTGGAAGCGCATCAGCGCCGCGAGGGTGACGAGGAAGGCGCCGGCGGCCAGCACCGCCGTCCAGGGGATCGGCCGCGAGGTCACGCGTCCACCGCCTGCTTCTCCGGCCGGCGCACGACGGCGGGCGGTCCCGGGTCCGGCGCCTCCGGCCGCGCGCTCCGGCGGACGGCGGCCGCCGCCATCAGCAGGGCGACCGTGACGAGGCAGAGCGCCTGCGCGACGAGTTCGGCGGTCCCGGCTCCCGCGGCGCCACCGGATGCCCTGCCGGCGGCCAGCACCGCCCCGGCCAGGCCGAGCGGGATCGCGGACGCCCACGGCTCCGTCACCGCGCCCGCGATGCCGGGCAGCGGTCCGCCGCGCGCGTGCCGGGCCCCGGCCACCGTCCCCAGCCAGGCGTGGAGGACCAGCGCCGCGCACACGACGGCGGCTCCGGCGAAGCCGCCGGTCCACAGTCCCGCGAGCGGAGCGAGCGGCCAGATCCAGGCGGCGCGGACGGCGGCGGGCCCCGTACCCGCCGGGTGCCGCGCGGTACGGCGAGCGGGCACGCAGGCCGCCGCGGCCACCAGGAGCACCAGGGCCAGCCCGCCGAACAGCGTCGCCCGGTAGACCGCGTCAGGTCCGTACCGCATGGTCACGATCCCCCCTCCGGGGGGCACCTCCCACGCCTGCCGCCAGCCGTCCAGCCGGACCGGGGTGAGCGGCTCGCCGTCCAGGTGGGCCTGCCACCCCCGGTTGAAGTTCTCGTTGATCACCAGATAGGACGGTTCGGCGGCGGAGACGCGCACGCGCCGCTCCCCCGGTCCCCAGACCTCGGTGCTGACCGGGACCGCGTCCGTCCCGGCGGCCTTCTCCGGCGCGGCGGCGGACGGGCGCAGGAGCATCGACTCGATCCGGAACGCGTCGGCGGAGCCGGCGGCCACCCGTACCGGCCCGGCCGCCAGCTCGACCGGCTCGCAGGAGCGGTAACCGAGCGGTCGGCCGTTCACCACGTCGCCCAGGGTGCCCGCCACGATCTCGGTGGCCACCGGGTTGCCGTTCACGGTGAGCGCCGGACCGGCGCCGCAGGGCAGGCGGAGGGGGAAGGAGTCCAGTGATCCCAGGGGCGCGACCCCCGGGATCGCGATCTCCGCCACCTCGATCGGCCGCGCGGCGGAGGCCGAGAACCGGATCACCAGCCGGTCGGTGCGCAACGGGGCGAAGGCGACCAGGTCGTCGGAGTCGATCCAGCCCTGCACGGTCCGCCCTCCTCCCTGCACGGTCACCTTGACCGGCGGCCGCCCCAGGTAGGAGTCCGGCAGGAGCACCCGGAGCTGCGAGACCGTCGTCTCCCTGCCGAGTTCGACGGTCAGGGCCGGTTCGCGGTCGGCGCCGTGGGCGTACCAGAGGGTGCCCAGGTCGCCGTCCATGGCCGAGCGGCCGAGCACCGCCGGGTGGTCGGTGACCGTGGAGGAGGCGGTCACCTTCGGGAAGACGCCGGGCAGGCCGGTGAGCCGCCGGGCCGCGACGGGATCGGTCAGCACGGTCCGCCCGGTGACGACCCGCGACCCGCCCGCCCGGACGGTGAACCCGCGGTCGAACCCGAAGCCGTCCTCGCCCAGGATCTCCAGATGCGGCGAGCAGGTCCACGTGCTGGAACCCCGCATGCAGGCCGGCGCGTCGCCCTGCCGGGTGAGCAGGACCGCGCCGGGGTCCTGCCCGGCCGCCGGCGGGACCACGATCCTGCGGCCCGCCCTCACCCCTGGGACGGCCACCTCGGCGATCCCGACCCGGTTGCCGAAGGTGGTCTTCGGGTCGTGCGCCAGCCGGGTCACCCGGATCCTCAGCCAGGAGCTCCGGCCGGCCGGCGGCACGACGGGCTGGGGGCCGGCCGTCTGGCGCACCGGGACCCGGCGCGTCCCTGCGGCCGTCTCCACGGCGATCTCCGCCACCGGTGGTCCGACCGACTGCTCGAACGCCACCGTGATCCGCGGTATCTCCATGTCCTCGACGAGGCGCACCTCCAGCCACTGCCCGACCGCGCCGTCCCACCCGTCGGAGCGCCAGCTCGTCCGGAGGTCGCCGTCGATCGCCGCGTACGGCTGCCGTCCCGGATCGCGCCGTTCTCCCACGGCGGTGACGTCCGACTCCGCGGAGGAGGCGAGCACGTCCTCGATGCCGGAGTAGGCGGCCGATGCGGTGGCGCCCTGCCACGCCGGATCCGTCAGGTCGGAGACCGTCCCCCGCCGCAGGGGCTGCTCCTCGGTGAGCGTCGCCGTGCCGATCCGGCGCACGTCGCCGAAGACGATCTCTCGGCGGCGCAGCGTGTCGGTCGCCACCGTGTCGCCCGGCGGCACGGTGCCCGCCCCCGGGTCGTCGCCCAGCAGCAGGGGGCGGTCGTCGGTGAGCAGTCCCTCCTCCGCCAGGGCGAGCGCGGCCTCCGGCGCTCCGGTCGCCCGGAGCGCGCCCTCGCGGGGCACGGTGGCGGCCCGTGGCGCCGGGTCGGGCACCGCGTAGACCTCCAGGGCGGGGTACGGCTGGTCGAACCAGCCGGAGGCGGTGGAACCGGAGGCGTTCCCGATCTCCGGCCCGAAGGCGGCGACCCGTTCCAGGCCGCCGGACTCGGCGATGGTCTCGTGGACCCGCGCGGGCCAGGCGGTACCGAGCGTCTCCCGGGCGAGGTCGTTGCGGACGAGCAGGTAGGTGACGCCGATCCGGCGCAGCGCGGAGGTCAGGCCGGGCGAGCCCTCGCCCGTGGCGAAGCGCTCGTCGACCGCCTGGAGCAGCCGGGCCAGGCCGGGCGATCCCCAGGGCACGTTCGTGTGGGTGGCCCAGCGCACGGTCAGCAGCGACTGCACGGGCTCGTCCATCGGACGCCCCCACACGTACTCGCCCCGGCGCGAGCCGGGAGCGGCGAGCACCATCCCGTCCCCGGTGTGCTTGTTGAGCCAGGCGGCGGCGTCCCGCCAGTAGGCGGGGATCTCGCTGAACGCCCCGGCGGGGGTGACGCCCGCGAAGGCGACGGGTGCGACGGTCAGGGCGAGCGTTCCCGAGGCGAGGAGGAGGGCGGGGTCGCGCAGGCGGGCGGGGACGGCCAGCGGGAGCGCGGCCAGGCCGAGCGCGAGCGGAAGCCGTACCAGGGCGTCGAACTTGTGCAGGTTGCGGAAGGGCGCGAGCGGGCCGTCCAGCAGCGCCCGCACCTCCTCGGTCCAGGGGTGGACCAGCGCGTCCGCGTGTCCGAAGGAGAGGATCGCGATCCCCGCCAGCGCGGTGACGGTGAGGAACGACCGCTCCGGAGTGCCCCGGGCGGTGATCCCCGCGACGCCGAGCCCGGCGGCGAGCGCGGTGGCCGCGATCAGCCAGGGCGCGGTGGCCTGCTCGAAGGCTGCGGGCAGCCAGGCGTTGCCGTCCACCGCCAGGAACGAGATCCAGCCCGAGGTGCCGCGCAGGATGTTGAGCAGCGAGGTGACGCCGGTGGTCGCGGAGGCCGTCTCGATGAAGGGCAGGAAGGAGAAGATGTACTGCCCCATCACCAGCAGCGGGACCAGCCACCACATCGACACCGCGCCGACGCACGCGAGCCACCAGGCCAGCAGCCTGCGCCTGCGCGGCCCCCCGCGGCGGGTGAGCAGGTACAGCAGCGGGACGGCCAGCACGGCCAGCTCGGCCACCGCGTTGACCCCGCCGGCGAACAGGAACGCCAGCGCCGACAGGGCCGCCGCCCGGCGCGGGCTCACGTCCCCCGAGGCGGCGCGCACCAGCGGCAGCATGATCCACGGCAGTACGGCGCTCGGCTGGAACTCCGAGGAGTTGATCCCGATCAGCGTGACGGCGTGCGGGGCCAGCGCGTAGGCGAGGCCGGCCAGGATCCGGGTCGCGGGCGTGCCGATGCCCATCGCCCGGGCCAGCCGTTCCACGCCGAGGAAGGCGGCGCACAGCACCGCGGTCATCCACAGGCGCTGGATGTTCCACGGCGGCATGTCCAGCGCCTCGAAGAGGGCGTAGAACGGGCCCATCGGGAAGAAGTAGCCGTGCGCCTGGTTCTGCAGGTGGCCGAAGAAGGCCCCGTCCCACAGGTGCACCGCCCTCGACAGGAAGCCCAGCGGGTTGAGCGCCATGTCGAGCTTGGTCTCGGAGATGATCCGGCCGGGCGAGGTGTTGAACGCGACGGCACCCAGCAGCAGGCAGCCCGCCAGCAGGCGCAGCCGGTGCCGCATCCGGACGGAGGCGGCGGCCGTGCTGTCAGGGGTCATCGGGAGGTCACCGCGGGGCTCACGCAGGGTCGGTCTCACTTACGGCGAGACGGAGGTCGGGGCTCCGGCCGACGGGCGGCCCGCGCCCGCGGACCGGCGTCGACGGTCAGATATACAGAGATCTGTGGTGATAAGTCTGGTCATCGTAGCGCCAGTCCGCCCCCAGGTGAACTCCCCTGCCCAGGCCCGGCACGCCCGCTGGATCTCCGCCCGCCGCGCCGGGTCGGACAGCTCGCCGATCGCCCGCTCGACCGCGGCGGCCAGCGTCTCCCCGTCCCGGACCAGCCAGCCGGTCTCCCCGTCGCGGACCGAGTCGCGCAGACCCGCGACGTCGTAGGCGACCGTGGGCACGCCGAAGGCCGCCGCCTCGATCACCGTCAGGCCCCAGCCCTCGAACTCCGAGGCCGTCACGTTCAGCAGGGCCGAGCTCAGCACGGCGTTCTTGTCCGGCTCGGAGAGGAAGCCGTGCAGGTGGACGCGGTCGGCGACGCCCCGCTCGGCGGCGAACGCGGCCAGTGCGCCGGACTCCGGCCCCCGCCCGACGACGTGCACGTGCAGGCCGGGACGGCGCTCCCCGAGTTCGGCGGCGAGGCCGACCACGCGCTCGACGCGCTTTTGGCCGACCAGCCGGCCCAGGTAGACCACGGCCGGATCGCCCGGGACGGCCAGCCGCGTGACGGGCCGGACCGCCGGACCGCCGTTGGGCACGACCTGGATCGGGGCCGTCCAGCGCAGCCGGGTGCGCAGGTCGTCCCGGGAGGACTCCGAGACGGTCACCGTCATCCGGCGACGGTAGAGCAGGCGGGCCACCGGCCCCTCGATGAAGCAGCCGATCCTGGCCAGCCAGGCGGGGAAGAACGCGTAGAACTGCCGGTCGTGGACGTGGTGCACCAGGCAGATGACCGAGGTGCGGCGGCGCACGACGAGCGGGGAGAAGAACGGGATGCCGTTCATCGAGTCGATGACCACGTCGAAGGAGCGGCGGCGCAGCAGCAGCCAGAGCGGGACGAGCAGGTAGACCAGGTAACGGTTGCCCATCCGGTGCAGCGTGATGCCGTCGAGCTGCTCGCTCCCGGCCTGGCCGGGCTCCCGGCTGGTGGCGAAGTGCACCGTCGCGCCCTGGGCGGCCAGGTGGCGGCTGACCTGCCAGGCGTACTCCTCCGCGCCGCCCGCCACCGACTGCCGCGGCTCCCGGAAGTTCAGCACCGCCACCCTGACGCCGTCCAGCGGGCCCGCGGCGGCCTCCCCCGCCTCGTCCCCGGCCTCCCGCCTCCCGGCCTCGAGACTCAGCCGGGGCCGCGGCGCGGCCGGCGGGTACGGCGCGGGCGGTGAGGACGGTGCGAGCGGCGCTGTCGGCGCGGGCGGTGAGGACGGTGCGAGCGGCGCTGTCGGCGCGGGCGGTGAGGACGGCACGGCCGATGTGCGCGGCGCGGCGGCCGCCTTCCCACGGGATAGGACCACGATCTCTCCTCCACTGCGTGCTGCGCGCACGGCCGGATCAGGGCATGGCGAAGCCACGCCCCTAGCTGATCAGGGCATGACGAGGTCAGGCCCCATGCTGATCACCGATGTCCGGCCCCGCCTGGCCGGTGAAGAGGTGCCCTCGGGGGCCGCCGGACGGCCCCCGAGTTCACTTGTCGCCGTAGTTGTACAACGGCCTGTTGGGCGGCTCCGGCGTGGGCGCGGCCACGTTGACTACTGCCACGGAGGCACCGACCGCAAGGACCGCTCCGACGGCCAGTGCTGCGAGCACGCGTATCACTGGGCTCTCCCTCACAGATTCGGACAGTGTGCCGAGAGTAGAACGTGATTCATCTCATAAGCCATAGGCTTAGTAAAACCGTGACAAAGCAAGTTACCCTCCGGTATGCCCTGAGGGTCCGCATAGTCCCAGGTCAGGACGGGTAGTCGAGGCGGAGGAGATTGAGCTCCCGACCTCGGAAGACGGTCACGCCGTCCTGGAACACGTTCTCGGAAGAGTGTTCGAGAACATATCGCACCCCGAGCCCCGCCAGGGCCGAGGCCCGTCGCTCCGGGTCACCGCGCAGCACCGCCGCGACCCGGACGGCCAGCGGGTCCTCCGCCGCCACCCGGATCCGGCCGCCGCCGGGCAGTCCCACCAGCAGCTCGTCGTTCCAGACCACCCGCCGCGCGAACAGCTTGGTCGCCGGATCCAGGACCACCCGCCCGCCGTTCCAGGCGAAGGCCCGGTGCGCCCCCCAGGGCAGCGAGAGCAGCGCTCCCGGAGCCGGGTCGGCGTTCACGATCGCCTGGACCCGCCGCCACTCCTCCGGATAGCCGGCGGCCTCCAGCCGGCCGAACGCCCCCAGCGCGAAGGTGGGCAGCACCAGCACCGGCACCGCCACCGCGACGACGGCGGCGGCCCGGGAGGCGAGCAGCCGTACGGCCGACGCCAGGCCGAGGGCCTGCAGCAGGGCGAACGGGGCCAGGTGGAGCTGCCCGTCGCGGAGCGGCCCGAACCCCGGCCACCAGCCGACCAGCGCCTTCAGCACCCCGGGCGCGAAGGCCCCCAGGCAGGCGACGCCCAGCCCGGCCACCGCCGCCCCGGCCAGCCCCGCCCGGTACGGCGGAGCCCCGCGGCCCGCCGATCCGGAGGGGGGGCTCCCGGCCGGAGGCTCTCCCGGCCCGGACGCGGGCACTCCGGCGGCGGAGATCGGCGGTCCGTCACCGCGGAGCCGTACGAAGCCCCAGACGGCGACCCCGGCCAGCACCAGCCGCACGCCCGCCGACCACCAGGACTCCTGGCCGGGCACCACCGCGTGCGCGTTCCAGATCCCGCCCAGCCCGAGCAGGCTGCCCACCACGCCGAGCGGGCCGTCCGCGCGGGCCGCGAACGCGTCCACCCCGGCGGGATCGGTCGTGGCCCCGCTGAGCAGTGCGGGCACCAGCCACGGCAGGCTCAGCACGCCCAGGACGAGCGCCGCCTCCCCCGCCCTGCGGGCCCGCGCCATCGCTCCGGGCAGCGGCCGCGGGGACGGCGGACCGCCCGCTGCGCGGCCACCGCGCCCCGGGGCGGCCACCCCGCCGGGCAGCGCCACGGCGGTGGCGAGGACGGTCAGAGCCGAGACCAGCATGGCCTGGAAACCTCCGACGGCCGCGGGGAGCAGGGCGGCCGCGAGCCGCAGCCGCCCGCCGAGCACCACCGCCCGCACCGCCCAGGGCAGCCCGGCCACGCCCAGCAGCAGCGCCCACTGGCCGAGCAGCAGCCGCTGGGCGAGATAGGCGTTCCAGGCGTAGAAGGCCGCGGCGGCCAGGCGCGGCCCGAGCCGCCCGGAGGGCACGAGCGCCGCCGCCCCCGACGCGGCCAGCACGAAGATCCCGAGCAGGAGCGCCTTCTGCACCGCCTGCTCGGGCAGCACCGCCGACAGCAGCGCGACCACCAGGTCGCTGGGTACGGCCCGGGGGAAGCCCTGCCCCGGAAGGACGAGCGGCGGATCCGGGACGAACACCATGTCGTAGCGGAGCACGAACCCCGGGCCGAGGGCGGGCCCCAGCGCCAGCAGCCCGAGCAGCAGCCCGAGCAGTGCGGGCGCCACCGCTTTAGCCCGATCTGTCCGCATATCGCCAGACCCTACGGCAGCCCCGGGAACCTCCGTGCCGCCACCACAGGCACGACCGCGGCCACCGCCACCGGGCATCACCGGCCCCGGTGGTGGTACCGGGGCCGGCGACGATGCGGTGTCCGGCGGTGGCGGTGGTGTCCGGCGGGGTGGTGGCGGTGGCCGCGGCGGTGGGGCTACTTGCCCGGCTCCGGATCGCGGGGCAGGCCGAGCATGCGCTCGGCGATGATGTTCAGCTGCACCTCCGTGGTGCCGCCGTAGATCGTCATGGCGCGGGTCGCGAGCACGGCCCGGTTCCAGAAGCCCGGGTCGCCGAGCTTGACGTCGGCCGCCAGCGCCGCCGAGGCGCCCAGCAGCCCCACCGCGCACTCCGAGACGTGCTGCGCGTGCGAGGTCGACAGCAGCTTGCGGACCGAGGCGTCGGCGCCCGGCTCGGCCCCGGCGAGCTGCTTCATCGTCACCCGCAGGCTGAGGGCGTTGATCGAGTGCCCCTCGCAGACCACCCGGGCCAGCTCCTGCCGCTCGGCCGGGTTCAGCTCCCGGCCCAGCCGCCCGGCCAGGCCGAGCAGGTCGGGGACGGAGGCGCCGGTGCCGCCCGAACCCGACGAGAGCGAGACCCGCTCGTTGGACAGGGTGTTGCGGGCGACCTTCCAGCCCTCGCCGACCTCACCGACGACCAGGTCGTCCGGGACGAAGACGTCGTCGAGGAAGACCTCGTTGAACAGGTTCTCACCGGTCATCTCGGTGAGCGGCCGGACGGTGACGCCGGGCGCCTTCATGTCGACCAGGAAGTAGGTGATGCCCTCGTGCTTGGAGCCCTCGGAGGAGTTGCGGGCGATGCAGATGCCCCACTCGGCGAAGTGCGCCACCGACGTCCAGATCTTCTGGCCGTTGAGCCTCCAGCCGCCCTCGACCTTCTCCGCCTTCATCTGCAGCGCGGCCAGGTCGGACCCGGCGCCCGGCTCGGAGAAGAGCTGGCACCAGATCATCTCTCCGGCGAGCGTCTTGGGCAGGAAGCGCTCCTGCTGCTCGCGCGTGCCGTACGCGGCGATCGACGGCACCACCCAGGCGCCGATGATCATCTGCGGGAGCTTGACCCTGGCGGCCCTGAGCTCCTGGAAGATCAGCACCTGCTCCAGCGGGCTCGCGCCGCGCCCCCACGGCCGGGGCAGGTGCGGCATGACGAACCCGCCGTCGGCCAGCGCCCGCTTCTGCTCCCTGCCCTCCAGCCGCGCGATCTCGACGATCTCGGCGCGGATCGACTCGCGCAGCGCGGCCGCGTCCTCGGGGAGCTCGATCTCCATCTCGCGGGAGACGCCGTTCAGCGCGAGCTCGGCGACCGACTCGGCCCACTCCGAGCTCGGGCCGAGCAGGGCGCGCAGGGTGAGCGCGCGGCGGTAGTAGAGGTGGACGTCGTGCTCGTAGGTGTAGCCGATGCCGCCGAAGATCTGGACGGCGTCCTTGGCGCACTGCACGGCGGCGTCGGGGGCGGTCACGCCCGCGATCGCGGCGGCGTAGGCCGGCTCGTCGCCCGCGCCCGTGGTCGCACCCGCTCCGCTCGCCGCGTCCGCCCGCCGTTCCGTGCCCGCGGCCGCGCGGGCGGCGTCCCAGACGGTGGCGCGGGCCTGCTCCAGTGCGACGAGCATCCGGGAGGCCTTGTGCTTCACGCCCTGGAACTGGCCGATCGGACGGCCGAACTGCACCCGTACCTTGGCGTACTCGGCGGCGGAGGTCACGCACCACGACGCGACGCCCGCGGCCTCGGCGCCCAGCAGGATCGCGGCCAGGTTCAGGACGGCCGAGCCCTTCAGCCCGTCCAGCACCCGGTCGGCGGGCACGGCGACGTCGTCGAGCTCGACCGTGGCCACGCCGCGGGTGAGGTCCAGGGACCCGACCGGCGTCACGGTCGCCGCGGAGGCGTCCACCGCCACCCACACCTCGCCCCGGTCGGTGTGCACCGGGAGCACCAGGACGTCGGCGAGCGCCCCGCCGAGGACGAACTCGGCGGTGCCGCCGACGGTCAGCGCGCCGTCCGCGCCCTGCCCGCCGGAGATCGAGCCCCGCAGCGCGACCGCGCCGGTCAGCGTGCCGTCGGCGAGGCCGGGCAGCAGCTCGGCGGCGGCCTTGCCCTCGGCGGCGAGGATCGCGGCGCTGGCGAGCACCGTCGGGACGTAGGGGCCGGGGGCGACCCGCTCGCCCAGGGCCTCGACCGCCACGGCCGTCTCCAGCAGGCCGTACCCGCTGCCGCCGTGCTCCTCGGGGATGTGCAGTCCCAGCAGGCCCTGGTCGGCCAGGCCGGACCAGAAGGCGGGACGCGCCTCGCTCTCGGCCGCGATGGCGGCCCGTACGACCTCGGACGGGATGTTCCGCTCGGCCCAGCCGCGCACCGACTCGTGGAGCGCCTCGTGCTCCTCACTCAACCCGATCGCCATGACAGCCTCCAGAAACGGTTCAGTAGCAGAACCATATTCTAGAAGGTGCTTCCATCACAACGCGCGGGCGCTCCTCACCAGAGGCGCGATGTCCGCCCACAGCCGCTTGCGACCGTCGGGTACGGTCACCAGGAGCACGGCCGGCTCGGCCCGGCGGGTCTCCAGCAGCGCGAGCGCCGCCTGCGAGCTGCGCCGGGCGCCGCCGAGCTCGTAGTCGACGCGGTAGCCGAGCACCCAGCCCCGGCCCGCGGCGGGCCGCTGCGAGGCGGTCCACTCGACCCGGGCGCCCGGCGGATAGTGGTTGCGCAGGGCCCACCGCACCGCGCCCAGCGCCGCGGCGCGGAAACCGGCGTCGGTCCGCGGCCCGGTCCACGGCGTCCTGCCGGGCAGCGGGAGCGAGACGGCCATCGTGCGCGGCAGGCGCGCCCCGCCCACCCGCCGGCCCGCGGTGAACGGCGGCACCGGCCCGTCCGCCCACGGCTGCCCCAGCCTGACGTAGGTGATCCCGCTCTCCTGGTCGACGACCGCGCCGACCACCGGGCTCGCCCTGCCGGGCAGCGCCGCCAGGGGCTTGGACCTCGGCGGGACCGGGAGCCTCGGCGGGACCGTCGCGGGGGACGCGCTCGGCGGGGCGGACGCGGCCGTCGGCGCCGCGCCCGGGACGGGCCGGCGCAGCGGCACCGGGTCTGCGGGCTCGTCGCCGGAGAACAGGGCGAAGACCGAGAGGATCGCCAGGACCGTCACGACGGCGGCCCCGGCGCTGTAGACCAGCCTGATCGGGATGTCGGCGATCCGCGCCCACAGCCCGCGCCGGAGGACCCGTCCGCCGGGCGGAGCCCCGACGCGGAACCGCCGGGCGCCGTCACCGGAACCACTCGCGTCACCGGATTCGCCACCACCGGACGCGGCCTTCGCGGGTCCGGCGGGATCCGGTCCCGACCGGCCGGGACCGGACACCTGGACGTCCGCCCTCTCCCGCGGCCGCCGGGGCACGCGCGGGGTGACGACCGGGTCCCCGTCCGGGCGGACGACGGGCATGGGCGTGGTGGGCGCCTCGTAGGACGGAATCCGCCTGTCCCGAGGGCGTCCGGAGGAGGTGCCGTCAGCGTCCGCCATGGCCGCCAGATTACGTCGGCTGGGTGGCCGACACACCGTTTCCGGCCACGCTTGTGCCGCGAGCACACGCCTCACCGGAGGCGGCCACCCCCTCTTCCAACACCAGAATCTAGTTCTGTATGGTCGCGCTCATGAGGGGCTTCTACGAGATCGCCGCCGCCGACCCCGCCCGCGCCGCCGTCCTGGGAAGCACCGCTCCCGGCCGCGACGCCGCGCCGGTGACGTACGGCGACCTGCACGACCGGGTCAACCGCGTCTCCCACGGGCTGCTCGCCCGCGGCGTCACCCCCGGCGACACCGTGGTGACGGTCCTGCCCAACGGCGTCGACGCGATCACGATGATGCTCGCGACCTACCAGATCGGCGCCTACCTCGTCCCGGTGAACTGGCACTACACCGCCGAGGAGATCGGCTACATCATCACCG
The DNA here is from genome assembly GCF_014647955.1 of Planomonospora antibiotica. Lineage (NCBI taxonomy): Bacteria > Bacillati > Actinomycetota > Actinomycetes > Streptosporangiales > Streptosporangiaceae > Planomonospora > Planomonospora antibiotica. The sequence continues at coordinate 160,771 of NZ_BMQE01000003.1, forward strand.
ACTGCGCGGCCCGCGTCGTGGTCGGCTGCGAGCGGCACGCCGACGCCGTACCCGGCGGCTACGAGGAGGTCGCCGCGCTCGCCGCCGATCGTCCCGCCACCCCGCCCGCCGAGCGCCGGGCCGGGTCGATGATGCTCTACACCTCGGGCACCACCGGCAGGCCCAAGGGCGTGCGCAAGCGGCTGATCGAGGTCACCCCCGAGGAGCTCTTCCCCATCCTGGTCCGCAAGAGCTGGCGCCACTTCCGGCTGCCGCCCGACGGCGTCCACCTGGTCCTGTCGCAGCTCTACCACTCCGCCCCGTACGGCCAGGCCATGATGGCGCTGCAGTACGGCCACTCGCTCGTGCTGACGGAGCGGTTCGACGCCGAGGAGGTCCTGGAGCTGGTCGAGCGGCACCGGGTGACGAACACGTTCATGGTGCCGACCATGTTCCACCGGCTCCTGGCCCTGCCCGCCGAGGTCCGGGGGAAGTACGACCTGTCGTCCCTGACGCACCTCTACCACGGGGCCGCCCCCTGCCCGCCCGCCACCAAGCAGGCGATGATCGACTGGCTCGGCCCGGTGCTCTGGGAGTACTACGGCTCGACCGAGGCCGCCGCGGTCACCATGGTCTCCTCCGCGGAGTGGCTGGCCAGGCCGGGCACGGTCGGCCGGGCGGTCGAGGGCATGCGGTTCTCCATCGTCGGCGAGGACGGCGAGGAGCTGCCCCCCGGAGAACCCGGCCTCGTCTACATCGGCGGCATCAACCGGTTCGAGTACCACCGGGACCCGGCCAAGACCGCCTCGTCGATGCTCGGCCGCCTCTACACCGCCGGCGACATCGGCTACCTCGACTCCGACGGTTACCTGTTCCTCTGCGACCGGCGGACCGACCTGATCATCTCGGGCGGGGTGAACATCTACCCCGCCGAGGTGGAGGCGGTGCTCCTGGAGCACCCCGCGGTGGCGGACGTCGCGGTGATCGGCGTGCCGGACCCGGAGTGGGGGCACAAGGTCGTCGCCCTCGTCCAGCCCGCGCCCGGCGCCGAGCCCGGCCCGGACCTGACCGCCGGCCTGCTGGCCCACTGCGCCGGCCGGCTCGCCAGGCTCAAGCACCCGCGGCTGATCGAGTATCGCGAGCGGCTCCCCCGCACGCCCACCGGCAAGCTCAGCCGCACCGGCGTGCGCGAGGCGTACCTGTCGTCCTGACCGGCCCTCCGGGCCTTCCGGGTCTCCCCGCCCGACGGGCGACGGGACCGCGGCCCGACCGGCGACGGGACCGCGGCCCGACCGGCGACGGGATCGTAATCTTTTCCCATGGTCCGGGAAGGTAAGCCCGCATGGAGAGACTCGCGCATCTCGCACTGCTCGCCGCCGTCGCGGTGACGCTCGGCGGCTGCAGCGCGGACATCGGCGCCCGGCCCGCCGGAAGCCCCGCAAACCCAGCCGCCACCGCCTCCCCCGTTTCCCCCGCCGCCCCCGGGGGCGAGCCCGCGGCACTGGAGGCCGCCTACGAGAAGGTCATCGGCGACGTGCTCCCGTCCATCGTGCAGATCAACACGAGGACCGGGCTGGGCTCAGGTGTCGTCTACGACACCGCGGGCCACATCGTCACCAACGCCCACGTGATCGGTGAGGCCGAGCAGTTCGAGGTCACCCTGGCCAGCGGCGGCGCCCCCCGGCCCGCCCGGCTGGTCGAGGCCTTCGAACTCGGCGACCTGGCCGTGATCAAGGTGGACGACCCCACCGGTCTCACCCCGGCGAAGTTCGGCGACTCCGGGAAACTCCGGGTCGGCCAGATCGTGCTGGCGATGGGCAACCCGCTCGGCCTGTCCGGCAGCGTGACCAACGGCATCGTCTCCGCGCTGGGCCGCACGGTCAGCGAACCCCAGACGCAGGGCTCGCCCGGCGCCACGATCACCAACGCCGTCCAGACCTCCGCCGCGATCAACCCGGGCAACAGCGGCGGCGCCCTGGTCAACCTGGCGGGCGAGGTCATCGGCATCCCCACCCTCGCCGCCACCAACCCCGAACTCGGCGGCGGCGCGGCCCCGGGCATCGGCTTCGCGATCCCGTCCAACACCGTGACCGACATCGCCGGTCAGATCATCAAGGGCGGCAAGGTCGTCAACACCCGCCGGGCCGCGCTCGGCGTCTCGGTGCAGACCGTGGTCGGCGGCCGGGGCGGCGCGGTGGGCGTCGGCGTCATGCGGGTGACCGAGGGCGGCGGCGCCGAGCGGGCCGGCATCGAGCCGGGCGACGTGATCGTCTCGGTCAACGGCACCGAGACCCCGACCACGCAGGCGCTCTCCGAGGTGCTCGCCACCCTCAAGCCGGGTGACGAGGCGAAGGTGGGACTCCTGCGCCCCGACGGCTCCACCCCGACCGTCGCCGTCACCCTGGGCGAGCTCTCCGAGGAATGACCCCTCACCCGTGCCTGCCGACCGGGAGGGTGCCGGTCCCGGAGCCACCGCCGCCGAAGCAGGAGGACAGCGGAGCAGGAGGACAGCGGAGCCTCAGCCCTCCCGGCGGGCCAGGAGGCCGTTGAGCTCGCCGAACTCGACCCCTCCGGCCAGCGCCGTGCAGGTGCCCTCCTCGTACAGCTCCCGCGCCGCCCGCCGGGCGAGGCCGTAGGCGGCCGCGGCGAGGTCCGCGCCCGCGCTGACCCGCGCGACGCCGAGGGCGGCCAGCTCTCCGACGGGCGGCGCGCCCGGTCCGCAGGGGACGTTCAGCGGCAGGCCCACCCCCTTGACCAGGGCGGCGATCGTGCCGGAGTCGGGCGCGCCGATGACGAAGATCCCGCTGGCCCCGGCGTCCCGGTAGGCGGCGGCGCGCTCCAGCGTCTCCGCCAGGCGTGCCTCCGGCTCTCCGGCGCCGCGCAGATAGACGTCCACCCGGGCGTTGATGTAGAAGGGCACGCCCGCGGCGTCGGCCGCCGCGCGGGCCGCGGCGATCCGGGCGGCCTGCTCCCCGGCCGGCCGCAGCACCGGGGCGACCCCGTCCCGGACCGTGTCCTCGATGTTGACCCCCACCGCGCCCGCCTCGATCACGCCTCGGACGGTCTCGGCGAGCGCCTCGGGCGTCTCGCCGAACCCGCTCTCGATGTCGGCGGTGACGGGCACCCGCACCGCGGCGGCGATCCGCGCGACGAGGTCGAGGGCGCGGTCCCGGTCGAGCCGGTCGCCGTCGGGGGCGCCGAGGCTCCACGCCACCCCGGCGCTGGTGGTGGCGACCGCCTCCGCACCCGCCTCCTCCACGAGCAGGGCGCTGGCGACGTCCCAGGCGTTGGCGAGGACCAGCGGGCGGCCGTCCCGAGTGTGCAGCGAGTGGAAAAGGTCGGCCTTGTCGCGAAGATTCATCATGGTCATCAGTAAACCAGTGTGATCCTGCGGCTTCCGGACACGCCCGGCGGCCGCCACGGCACGGGCCTTCCTGTGCCTTCCACGGCCCCGCGGAGCACCACGGCACCGGGCCCGCCGGTGCCTCCCGTACCGCCGGGCCCGGCGAGGCCGTCTCAGCGGTCCCGCAGGAGGTGCCGCTCCAGGAAGTCGCCGGAGAACTTCCCGGCCGGGTCGTACCCGCGCACCAGGTTCAGGAAGTCCGGCAGCCGCTCGTAGCGGGACCGCAGGACGGCGGGCGGGGTGGCGAAGAGCTTCCCCCAGTGGGGCCTGGCCTCGAAGGGCTCCAGGACCTCCTCCAGCAGCCCGATCACCGGGAGCACCGCAGGGGTGTCCTTGACCCAGGTGAAGTGCACCGCGACCGTGTCCCGCCGGTAGGACGGGCTCATCCACAGCTCGTCGGCGGCGACGGTGCGGATCTCCGAGACCTGCAGGACCGGGGCGATCCGGTCGCGGACCCGGTCCAGCGCGCGCAGTGCCGCGACGGCGTGCCGCCGGGGCAGCAGGTACTCCGACTGCAGCTCCTCCCCGCTGCTCGGGGTGAAGTCCGGCCGGAAGTGCGGCAGGCGCTCGAACCACGGTCCCGGCACGCCCAGCTGCTCGGTGCAGTGGACGGCGGACATGCCGGGCACGGGGTGGCGCGGGCCGTCCGCGGGCCGCGCGCCGTACAGGTCGGGCAGGTCTTCCCCGGCTCGCGCGTCTTCCGGGGCGATCCGGTGCTTGACCCACACCTGGTCGACCAGCGGGCCGCTCCAGCGGGTGAACAGGCTCACGCTGTACGCGCCGGAGACGATCGCGTCGAAGTGGTCGTCCAGCGCCTCGAACGGCAGTCCCTCGTAGACGTACTGCCGCACGCCGAAGGCGGGCACGACGTCCAGCGTCATCGCGACGACCACGCCCAGGGCGCCCAGGCCCACGACCGCCCCGCGGAACCGGTCGCCGTCCACGTCCTGGGAGAGGGTCACGAGATCGCCGTCCGCGGTGACCAGCTCGAGCGCGGAGACCGCCGTGGCGAGGTTGCCGTTGGCGTCGCCGGAGCCGTGGGTCGCCGTGGCGCAGGAGCCGGCGACGGAGATGTGCGGCAGGGAGGCGAGGTTGGGCAGGGCGTACCCCGCCTCGTGCAGGCGGCGGCCCAGCTCGGCGTAGCGCACGCTCGCGGCGACCCGCACCGTCCCGGTCCCGGCGTCCGTCTCCACCTCGGGCGGCAGGCCGGCGAGCGAGACCAGGTCGCCGGGCGAGTCGGCGATGTCGTTGAACGAGTGCCCCGTGCCCAGGGCGCGGATCCGCGCGCTCCGCGCGACCAGGGCCCGCAGTTCCGGGACGGAGGACGGGCGGTGGACCCGTCCGGCGCGGAAGGCGATGTTGCCCGCCCAGTTCGTCGCTGTCTTGGTCATCCTGCGGCCCCTTCCGGATCCGGCGGGAACGGCGCGTCCCGGCCCTCCGCCTCGCACCCTAGAGCCGGCGCACCCCCGGCCGATCACCGCCCCCGCACCTCCGGCTTCCGTCGGGCGTCCGGTTTCGTTCCGCCGCCCTCTACGAGGCCACCGGCCGCGCCACCACGCCTCTCAGCGTTCCGGTCCGAGAAGCGCACGGTCACGCGGACGCGGCGACGGCGCATGGAGTGTTCCTCCGCCCCACCCCCACTCCCGAAAAAGAGTGCCACCTGATAGCACCATGTAGCACATAAGGCGTAGAGTCGGTGCATGAGCATGCCGGAACCCAGCAGCGCATCTGAGATATCGCAGCGCGACCTGCGTAATCGTTCAGCGGAGATCATGGACGCCCTTGAACGCGGCGAGCGGTTCGCCGTGACCCGGAACGGTCATCACATCGGCGACCTGGTTCCCATCCGCCGACGGCGACGCGCCGTCTCCCGCGCCGAGTTCGCCGCCATGTCACGGGGCATGCCGCGCCTCGACGACCGGAAGTTCCGCGCGGACATGGACCGTCACGTCAACGACGACCTCTACGACCCCTACGATCGCGCCTACGGCAGGAGCGAGTTCTCCGAGGAGCAGCGGTGACCCATCCGCTGGGACTGCTCGACACCAACATCCTCATCCTGCGGGCGGACATCGACCCCGACGAACTGCCCGACGAGATGATGATCAGTGCGATAACGACGGCGGAGCTCTCCGTCGGGGTGCTGGTGGCCGACGGACCACAGGAACTCGCCCAGCGGATGAAGATCCTGCAGGGTGCCGAAGCCGAGTTCGATCCTCTGCCGTTCGACGACACCGCCGCCCGCGAGTACGGCCAGCTCTGGATCTCCGTCGTCGCCTCGGGCCGCAAACCTCGCCCTCGGACCGCGGACCTGATGATCGCCTGCGTCGCCATCGCGAACCGGTTGCCGCTCTACACCTGCAATCCTGGAGATTTCAAAGGCCTCGACCATCTCCTCACCGTGGTTCCCGTGACCCGCCCGAGAAGTGAACCCGCGTGACGGGATGCCACATCGCCCGGCCTGCGGAGAGACGGCGGTGCGCAGCCGTACCGCGTCCGGGAAAGCCGAAGGGCGGCCGGTCGGCGAGGTCGCCGGCCGACCGCCCTTCGGCGATCTGCTCCGCACGTTTCGAATGCGGAGCGGGGGTGGAGGTGGCGGGAATCGAACCCGCGTCCTTCAACTCCAAGACAGGGCTTCTCCGGGTGCAGCCTGCTGTGCTTTTCTCAGCCCCGGCGATCACGCAGGCAAGACGCCGACGGGCTCAGCCACTGTTAGATTTCCCGCTCGACCCCGTGGCCGGGTCTCGCGGTTGAGCCTCCTAGCGATGCCGGCTCCGGGCCGGAGGCGCTCCCGGGCCGACAGAAGCCACTCGCTGCTTAGGCGGCGAGGGCCAGGTTGCCCTGGCTCTTGACTTCGGAGTGCGTCTTATTGGCACTTATTCGTCGCGGTCACAGGATTAACGAGGTTATGTCCGCAGTCCTCGACCCGCTTCTCCTGACTTGCAAAGCCAAAGTCGAAACCAGTCACCCCCCTGTTGAGTTGTCAACCCGCTCCCCACGAGGAGGGGCGGACCATCCGAAGATACCGGTTACAACACCGTCCGCGCCAACCGGATTCCCTCCGGCCGGACGGACCTTCGTCCGGGACGTCTTCGGAAGCCGTCGGGTACAACGCCTCCCGCACCCGCCGCATTCCCACCGCGTCCCTCCAGGACGGGGGAACGGCGAGGCCCCGGAGGCGCGGCGTGTCGCACGCGCCCCCGGGGCCGACCGGCAGGGTCGAGCCGGTCATGACGGCAGGGCCTCCCCCGAGACGAAGCCCTGATCTCATCACGGCGACTGAGTCCGCAACCCCCCGAGCGGTGCTCAGTCACTGGGGAGGACGCACGCGGAGCCCCGGATGGTTGCTCGCGGTGACGAATCTTCTTCCCGGTTCTCCCTCGGCCCGCATCCCGGTCGGGACCCGCATCCCGGTCGGGGCTCACATCCCGGCGCGCAGGTTCCGGAAGAACCGGCCGGCGGCGACCGCCCCGGCCGTGGAGTCCGAGCTCTGCACGAGCGCCGCCACGGCCACGTCCCCCTGCCAGCCGACGAACCACGACAGCTGCTTGCCGTCGGCGGACGCGGCGGCGGTGACGCCGTGGACCGGGTCACCCGGCGCCGCGGCCGCGCGGGCGGACCCCGAGGTCACGCCGGCGCGCATGAGGGAGCGGAGGGTGGCGGCCGTCTCCTCGTCGAGGTCGATCGGGGGGACCGGCCGGGGCGCCTCGGTCTCGTCGGACGGGTCCTGCGTCGCCGGCTCCTTGACCAGGACCGGCGGATGCCAGGTGCCGGAGGCCATCGCCCCCGCGACCAGCGCCATGGACAGCGGGCTGACCGAGACGTTCTGCCCGGCCAGGGCCCTGGCCGTGGCCGCGTCGCTCTTCAGCGGCTGCACCTTCCCGCTGAAGGACTTCAGCGGGAGCGTCCACGGCACGCCGATGCCGAACTTCGCGGCGGCGGCCGTCAGCGCGGTGCCGTCCACCCTGCGGGCGAGCGAGGCCAGGGCCGTGACGCACCCGCCGGCGAAGCTGGCCTGGATCGTCGGGGTGCCGCCGGCGGGCGCGCCAGCCTGCCGGAAGCGGATCCCGCCCACGGTCCGCTCGGCGGGGCAGTCGAGTTTCTGCTCCAGGTCGACCCGGGACTTGAGCAGCCCCTCCACGGCCATGACGGAGAACGCGGTCCCCGCGGGGAACTCCCCGGCGAAGGCGTGCTTCTCCTGGTGGTACTCCTTGGTGCTCCCCACGGCCAGCACCTCGCCGGTCGAACCCTGGACCGCGACCAGCATGCCCGGGCCGGTCGCGGCCAGCGCGGTGTCGGCGGCGGTCTGGGTCTTCCGGTCGAGCGTGGTGCGCACCGGCGAGGCCGTACGGCCGGGCCGCCACTTGGCGAGCTCGGCGACGGGCTCCAGCGTCTTGAGGTCCACGGTGATGACGCTGGTCTCCGTCGAGCCGGTCAGGTGCTCCTGGTAGGCCTTCTGCAGCCCGCTCCTGCCGACGGTGTCCCCGGCGCGCTGCGGGCCGCCGAGCTGCTGCTCGGTCTCCGGCGTGACCGCGGTGACGGTGCCGACGATCTGCGTGGGCGCGTCCGGCGCGACGGACGCCTCGCGCACGGAGAACTTCAGGCCCTCGATGGCCTCCAGCTCCGAGCGGAGCTGGGCGAAGCGGAGCCGGCCGAAGGTGACCAGCGGCAGCTCCTCGCTGGGCGGGGCCGAGCGGATCCGGCTGAGCAACCGGTCCTGGGGGAAGCCGGTCACCTCGGCCAGCCGCTCGCAGAGCCCGGCCGCGTCCTGCAGCCTGGCCGGGGTGACGCTGGCCACGTGCAGGTTGGCGGGCTGCTGCAGCGGGTCGTTGTTGCGGTCCACGATCGGCTGGCGGTCCTCCGGATCGGTGTCCACCGCGAAACGCTGGCCCTCGCGCAGCTCGGGGTGGAGCACGGCCGGCGACCAGCGCACCTTCCACCGGCCGTCCACCAGGCGGAGCGGGAGCCTGCCGTCGTACTCCCACAGGGGGTTGTTCTCCCCCAGGTCCACCTCGGCCTCGAAGGCCGCCTCGGCCTCGTCCCCGGTCCGGCGGACCCCCTTGAGCCCGAAGCGGAAGGAGGCCGCGTCGAGCTGGATCCGGACGTCCTCCAGCGCCTGGCGCACCTTCTTCTCGTCGCCGTCGGTACGGCGGGCGGCCATCGCGTAGTCGCCGGTCTGCCAGCCGACCAGGAAGTCGCGGACCGCGTCGTGGGCCGACGGCTCCTCGAAGCACCCGGACAGCATGGGGGCCGTCACCGCCAGCGTGAGCGCCGCCGTCACGGCCCTGCGAGCCCTCCCCGTCACGGTCACCGGTTCCGGTGCCTGACCGCGCGGGCCATCTCCCGCTTGGCCTGCTTCTCGGCCAGCGTCTGCCGCTTGTCCCAGTCCTTCTTGCCGCGCGCGAGACCCAGCTCGACCTTGGCCCGGCCGTCCTTGAAGTAGAGGGAGAGCGGGACCAGGGTCAGGCCGCCCTCCTTCGTCTTGGCGACCAGCTTGTCGATCTCCTTGCGGTGCAGCAGCAGCTTGCGGGTGCGCCGCGCCGCGTGGTTGGTCCACGTCCCCATGGTGTACTCCGGGATGTGGATGTTGATCAGCCACGCCTCGCCGTCCTTGACGGTGGCGTATCCGTCGACGAGGGAGGCGCGGCCCAGTCGCAGCGACTTCACTTCGGTGCCCTGCAGCACGAGGCCGGCCTCGTAGGTGTCCTCGATGTGGTAGTCGTGCCGGGCACGCTTGTTCTGGGCGATGACCTTCCGCCCGGTCTCACGTGGCATGCCTGGAGCCTACCGGGATGCCTTACACACGGAGGTAACGGCGGAGCGTGACGAAGGAGGCGAAGACACAGATGAGCACGCCGATGATCATCGTGAGGCTGATCGCCGAGGCGACGGTCTCCCAGGAGAGCTGGGCGGTCCCGCCGAGGTAGAGCTGCACGCTGTCGAAGAGGAACACCTTGCTGACGATCAGCAGGACCGCCGCGATCACGCCGCCGATCAGGCCGGCGATGACGCCCTCCATGACGAACGGGAGCTGGATGTAGAGGTTCGAGGCGCCGACCAGCCGCATGATGCCCGTCTCACGGCGGCGGTTGTAGGCCGACAGCCGGACGGTGTTGCCGATCAGCAGGGCGGCCGCGAAGACCAGGGTGATCGCGATCGTCAGCGCCGCCCAGCGGAGCTTCTCCAGCAGGCCGAAGAACTTCTCCAGGATCTCCTTCTGGTTGATCACGTTGGAGACCCCGGGGGCGCCCTGCAGCCCCTCGATCACCGCGCCGTACTCCTCGGGGTTCTTGAGCTTGACCCGGAAGGACTCGGGCATGTCCTCGACCTGGATCGCCGAGATCAGCACGTTGTTGCTGGCGTTCTGCGCCTTGAAGTTCTCGTAGGCCTTGGCGGCGTCCTCGAACTCGACGCGCTCGACCTGCGGCATGGCCTCGATCGTCGCCTTCAGCGCCGCCTGCTCCTGCGCGTCGACGCCGCCGCTGCCCTTGCACTGGGGGAAGGGGTCGTTCTTCTTGCACAGGAAGACCGAGACCTCGACCTTGTCGAACCAGGAGTCCTTCATGCCGGAGATCTGGGAGTTGATCATCAGACCGACGCCCAGCAGCGCCATGCCGATCGCCACGGTCACGATGACCGCGATGGTCATCGTGAGGTTGCGGCGGAGGCCGATCCAGACCTCGGAGAAGATGAAGTTTGCCCGCATGCTCTTCCTGTCGCTGTCGCTTTCCGGGTTCCGGGACGTCCTGGGACTCAGTACGCCTGGCCGTACACGCCACGCGACTGGTCACGGACGATCTTGCCGTCCTCCAGTTCCACCACGCGTTTGCGCATGGAGTCGACGATGGCCGCGTCGTGCGTGGCCATGACGACCGTGGTGCCCGTCCGGTTGATCCGGTCGAGGACCTTCATGATGCCGATGCTCGTCGCCGGGTCGATGTTCCCGGTCGGCTCGTCGGCCAGGAGGATCATCGGCCGGTTGACGAACGCGCGGGCCATCGCGACCCGCTGCTGCTCGCCGCCGGACAGCTCGTCGGGCATCCGGTGGGCCTTGCCCTCCAGGCCGACGAGCTCGACGACCTCGGGCACGACCTTGCGGATGAACCGCCGCGGCTTGCCGATGACCTCCAGCGCGAACGCGACGTTCTCGTACACGTTCTTGTTCGGCAGGAGCCGGAAGTCCTGGAAGACGCAGCCGATCCGGCGGCGCAGGTGCGGGACCTTGAAGTTCGACAGCCGGGCGAGGTCCTTCCCGGCGACGTGGATCGCCCCGGAGTTGGGGCGCTCCTCCTTCAGGATCAGTCGGAGGAAAGTCGACTTCCCGGACCCCGAGGGGCCGACGAGGAACACGAACTCACCCTTGTCGACGTCGACGCTGACGTGGTCCAACGCGGGGCGGTTCTGGTTCGCGTAGACCTTGGTGACATTATCAAAATGGATCACGGGCGCATCACGGCATGCCAGTCTAGGGGTTAGGACGGTCGCGGTAGTGGCAGAGGTCCACTTTCCGCCTCTCGCCGGCCGGGGGGCGCCGATCTTTACCTGGGTCGACGTTCCGGTTGGCCGGAGCCCAGTCTAGGGGGAAGACCGGCATGGAAGGTCCATAACGGAAACAAAACGATTCGGCGCCCGGTAACGACCGCATAAAGTGGTTCCGACTCCGAAGGGGAGGACCCCATGAGCTGTGACGACCTGGTCTGCGCGCGGTGCGCCCATCCCGTCGCCGAGGGCCGCTGCCCTCTGTGCCGGGCCAACCGCGACCGGATGCACCAGGCGGGCCTGGGCGGGATGACCCCGGCGATGGTCTCGCTGGCGCTGATCGTGCTCTTCTTCCTGACCCTGGTGCTGGAGCACCTGGCGAAGGGCTGAGCGCCCGGGGGCCTCCCGGCCCGCCGGGACCGCCCGGACCCGGTCTAGGCGTCGGTGCCCGCCTCCTGGCGGCGCAGCCAGCGGATCTCCGACTCGATGAACCCGTCGATGTCCCCGTCGAGCACCGAGCCCGGGTTGCCCGCCTCGGTGCCCGTCCGCAGGTCCTTCACGATCTGGTACGGGTGCAGCACGTAGTTGCGGATCTGGGTGCCCCACGAGGTGGTGGACTCGCCCCGGATCTCGTTGAGCGCCGCCGCCTCCTCCTGCCGCTTGCGCTCCAGCAGCTTGGACTGCAGGACGGCCATGGCGGTCGCCTTGTTCTGCAGCTGGGAGCGCTCGTTCTGGCAGGAGACCACGATGCCGGTGGGCAGGTGGGTCAGGCGCACCGCGGAGTCGGTGGTGTTGACGCCCTGCCCGCCGGGGCCCGAGGAGCGGTAGACGTCGACCCGCAGGTCGTCCTCGTTGATGTCGATGTGGTCGGTCGTCTCGACGACGGGGACCACGTCCACGCCCGCGAAGGAGGTCTGCCTGCGGCCCTGGTTGTCGAACGGGCTGATCCGGACCAGCCGGTGGGTGCCGTGCTCGCCGCGGAGCGTGCCGTAGGCGTAGGGCGCCTTGACCGTGAAGGTCGTCGACTTGATCCCGGCCTCCTCGGCGTAGGAGGTCTCGTAGACCTCCGTCGGGTAGCCCTTGCGCTCGGCCCAGCGGAGGTACATCCGCTGGAGCATCTGCGCCCAGTCGGCGGCGTCCACGCCGCCGGCCTGGGACTGGATGGTGACGACCGCCTCGCGCGCGTCGTACTCGCCCGAGAGCAGGGTGCGGACCTCCAGGGCGCCGATGTCGCCCCTGAGGGACTCCAGCTCGCGGCCGGCCTCCTCCAGGGTGTCGGCGTCGTCCTCGGCCGCGGCGAGCTCGTAGAGCACCACCAGGTCCTCCAGGCGCCGCCCCAGGGACTCGATCCTGTTGACCTCGCCCTGCATGTAGGACAGCTTGCTGGTGACCTTCTGGGCCCGCTCCTGGTCGTTCCACAGGTCGGGCGCGGCGGCCTGCTCCTCCAGCTCCTCGATCTGCTTGCGCATCGCGTCGAGGTCCAGCACGTCCTGGATGCTTCTCAGCGTGCCGGTAAGCTCGTTGATCTCTTCTGCCGGATCGATGACTGCCACGTCTGTAAAGGGTACGCGACCACCGCACCCCGTTGTGTACGGCACGGTTGTGCACGGCACGAGCCCTCACGACCGGACAGGCCATAGCATGGGCGCCGCGACGGGGACCATCGGGAGGTTGGCGTGCGGGGACACGGGCGACGAGGGGTGCTCGCACTGGCCCTGGCCCTGGCCGTGGCGTCCGCGGCGGCCTGCTCCGGGTCCGGCGACGCCGCCCCCTCCCCGAGCGCCTCGGCCGGCGGCACCGCCCCCGCGCCGACGCCCTCCGTGCGCCCGCAGGTCACGCTGGAGGAGGCGGGCCGGGCGCTGCGGGACATCCTCTCCGCCGACGAGGTCCTCGGTTCGGCCGCGCCGCGTCTGCTGGCCGACCGGCACCACCTGCTCAAGCAGGCGCGCGACGGGCACCTGGCGCTCGCCCAGGCCGCCTACGACAGCGCGGAGGCCGAGGGCGGGGACCCGCCCCGCTACACCTGGGGCGAGCCGCGGCTGCTGGTCCCCCGCCTGGCGCGGGGGCCCGTCTGGTTCGCCGCCGTGGTGGACCGCCGGGACGCCGCCGGGCGCGCCCGCCCCGCCGTGCTGACGGTGGTACGGCAGGGCGCGGACGACTGGCAGGTCAGCTCCCTGTCGCTGCTGGACGACGCGCTCCCCGAGGTCGCCCTGGACGCCGAGGGGTACGCCACCGCCCTGGCCGAGGACGACATGACCGTGGCGATCAGCCCCCGGCTGATGGCGCCGCTCCACGCGACCACGGCCGAGGAGGGGGCGGCGGGGTTCTCCGCCGGGCTGATCGCCGAGGGCCCGCACACCACCGCCCACGCGGCCGAGATCGCCGCCGCGCGCACGGAGGAGAAGCGGGACGGCTGCCTCGGCTACGACTCGATCTTCGCCGCGGCCGGCTACCCGGTCCACGCGCTGCGCACCGGGGACGGCGGGGCCCTGGTGATGTACTCCCTGGTCAGGACGACGACCAGGACGATCAAGGTCGATCCCTGCGCGCCGTACATCGCGGTCCCCCGGCAGGCGCGGGGGCTGACCACCGAGCCCTACGCCCGCAAGGAGCTGCGCACCGTGGAGACGCAGCAGTACGTGAGCGTGGTCCCGGCGAAGGAGAGCGGCGAGCCGGCCAGGGTGGTCGGCTACCTCGGCGGCATCACCAAGGTCTTCGTGTCCTGACGTCCCCGCCGGTCCCTCGGGGACGCGGCGGCCCGGGGGACCGGCACGCGCGGGCCCGGCCCGCCCGGTCCCCGGGGTGTCCGCTCCCCGGGGACCGGGCGGGGGCTCAGGCCTCCGCGTGCGGCAGGCCGGTGGAGGCGACCAGCGTCCGGACCGCGCGCAGCGCCACCGAGAGCGTCGCCAGGTCGAAGTCGTCGCTCTCCCAGATCTCCGAGAGCGTCTGCCGGGCCCGGGCGACCGCGGCCGAGTTCACCTCGCTCCAGCGGGCGAGCCTCTCCTCGGGCGACAGCCCGGACTCGCTGCCCATCAGCACGCCCCGGGTGAGCGCGGCGTGCGCGGCGTAGAGGTCGTCGCGGAGCGCGGCGCGCGCCATGGAGTTCCACCGGTCGTCCCTGGGCAGCGCGATGACGCGCTCCCGGAGCCCGGCCAGGCGGAGCCGGTCGGCGAGGTCGAAGTAGACCTCGGCGGCCTCGTCCACCGGGCGGCCGGTGCTCGTGGCGATCTCCACCAGGTCGAAGGTGGAGTAGGCCGGGACCATCGCGGCGACCCGCTCGGCCAGGTCGTCGGGGACCCCGCGGGCGATGAAGGAGTCCCTGCGGTCCTCGAACGCCGCCAGGTCGGAGCCGGTCAGCAGCTTGGGCAGGTGCGGGAGCAGGCCGTTCATGCCCTTGGTGAAGTAGCCCACCGTGGAGGCCAGGTCCAGCGGCGGGCGGCGGTTGCCGAGCAGCCAGCGGGTGCCGCGCTCGCACAGCTTGCGCGCCTCCAGCTCCATCGCGAGCTGGGTGGAGACGTCCACCTTGTTCTCCAGCTCCTCGACCGCCCGCCAGAGGCTCGGCAGGTCGAAGACCTCCCGGGTGACGAGGTAGGCGCGGGCGATGTCCGGGGCGGACGCGCCGCTCTCCTCGCCCACCCGGAACATGAAAGTGGTGCCGCTGGAGTTGACCAGGTCGTTCACCACGCAGGTGGTGATGATCTCCCTGCGGAGCGGGTGGTCGTCCATGAAGGGGCGGAACCGCGTCCGCAGCGCCGACGGGAAGTAGGAGACCAGCCAGGACGCCAGGTAGGGGTCGTCGGGCAGGTCGGAGCCGAGGATCTGGGCGTCCACCACCAGCTTGGTGTAGGCCAGCAGCACGGAGAACTCCGGCGCGGTCAGGCCGAGCCCGGCCTGGCGCCGCTCGGCGAGCGCCTTGTCCGACGGCAGGAACTCCAGCTCCCGGCTGACCAGCCCGTCCCGCTCCAGCCGGCGCAGGTAGCGCGCGTGGATGTGCAGCATCTCCGGCGCCTGCGCGCGGGCCGCGGCCAGCACCACGTTCTGGTCGTAGTTGTCGCGCAGGACCAGTTCGGCGACCTCGTCGGTCATGTCGAGGAAGAGCTGGTTGCGCTGCTTGTCGGTGAGCTCGCCGTCGCGGACCACCCGGTCCAGCAGGATCTTGATGTTCACCTCGTGGTCGGAGGTGTCCACGCCCGCGGAGTTGTCGATGAAGTCGGTGTTGACCAGCCCGCCGCCCAGGGCGTACTCGATCCGGGCGAGCTGGGTCAGGCCCAGGTTGCCGCCCTCGCCGACCACCTTGCAGCGCAGCTCGGCGGCGTCGATCCGCAGGCCGTCGTTGGCCTTGTCGCCGACGTCGGCGTGCGACTCCGACGACGCCTTGACGTAGGTCCCGATGCCGCCGTTCCACAGCAGGTCCACCGGGGCCTTGAGGATCGCGCCGATCAGGTCGTTGGGCGCCATGGCGGCGATCCCGTCGGGGATGCCGAGCGCGGCGCGCGCCTGCGGCGAGATCGGGATCGACTTGGCCGTGCGCGGCCAGACGCCGCCGCCCGCGGAGATCAGCTCGGGCGAGTAGTCCTCCCACGAGCTGCGCGGCAGCGCGAACAGCCGGGAGCGCTCGGCGAAGCCGCGGGCGGCGTCGGGGTGCGGGTCGATGAAGACGTGCCGGTGGTCGAAGGCGGCGACCAGCCGGATGTGCTGGGAGAGCAGCATGCCGTTGCCGAACACGTCGCCCGACATGTCGCCGATGCCGACGACGGTGAAGTCGGCGGCCTGCACGTCCACGCCGAGGGTGCGGAAGTGGTACTTCACCGACTCCCAGGCGCCGCGGGCGGTGATGCCCATGCCCTTGTGGTCGTAGCCGACCGAGCCGCCGGAGGCGAAGGCGTCGCCCAGCCAGAAGCCGTACTCCTTGGCGACCCCGTTGGCGATGTCGGAGAAGGTCGCGGTGCCCTTGTCGGCGGCCACCACCAGGTAGGTGTCGTCGCCGTCGTGCCGGACCGTGTCGGCGGGCGGGGCCACCTGGCCGTCGACGAGGTTGTCGGTGAGGTCGAGCAGGCCGGAGATGAACATCCGGTAGCAGGCGACGCCCTCGGCCTGCAGGTCCTCCCGCCGGCCGGACTTCGGCGGGTTCTTGACCACGAAGCCGCCCTTGGAGCCGGTGGGCACGATCACGGTGTTCTTCACCATCTGCGCCTTGACCAGGCCCAGGACCTCGGTGCGGAAGTCCTCCATCCGGTCCGACCAGCGCAGGCCGCCGCGGGCGACCTTCCCGAAGCGCAGGTGCACGCCCTCGACCCGGGGCGAGTAGACGAAGACCTCGATCTTCGGCCGGGGCAGCGGCAGCACGCCGATCGAGGGCGAGTCGAGCTTCACCGCGATGTACGGCTTGCGCTCCCCGTCCACCCGCTGGAAGTAGTTGGTCCGCAGCGTGGCCTGGATCATCTCCAGGTAGGCCCGGAGGATCCGGTCCTCGTCCAGGGAGGCGACGTCGTCCAGCGCGCCGAGGATCTCCTCGTGCAGCGCGGCGGCCAGGTCCTGGCGGGCCTCCTCCGGGCGGGCCGGGTCGAGCCGGGCCTCGAACAGGCCGACCAGCAGGCGGGCGAGCCGTACGTTGCCCTGCAGCACGCGCTCGATGTAGTCCTGGCTGAAGGCGGTCCCGGCCTGGCGCAGGTACTTGGCGTAGACCCGCAGGATCTCGGCCTGCTCCCAGGTGAGGCCCGCGGTCAGGACGAGCGCGTTGAAGCCGTCGCTCTCCACCCGGCCCCGCCACAGCGCGTCGAACGCGTCCTGGAAGAGCCGCTTGAAGACGTCCCGGTCCACCTCCGGCGAGGGGGTGTAGCGCAGGCCGAAGTCGTAGATCCAGGCGTCCTTCGTCGCCGGGTCGTTGTCGAGGTCGATCTCGTAGGGCCGCTCGTCGACCACCTCGACGCCCATCCGCTGGAGCAGCGGGAGCACCTGCGACAGGGAGATCGGCCGGCCGATCCGGTAGAGCTTGAACCGGCGCTCGCCCTCGGGCGCGTCGTACGGCTCGTAGAGGTTCATCCCGATCGCGTCGGACGGCTCCGGCGCGCCCGAGGCCGTCGAGGTCCCCGACGACGCCGCCAGGGCCTCCAGCCGGCGCAGGTCCGCCACCGCCATCCGGGGCGGGAAGTCCGCCTTGTAGCCCTCGGGGAAGGCCGAGGCGTAGCGGCGGACGAGGCGGGGCGCCTCGGCCTCCGAGCTCAGGTCGGTGATGGCCGCGGCCAGGTCGTCCTCCCAGGAGCGGGTGGCGGCGGCCAGCACGGCCTCCAGCTCCCCCACGTCGACGGAGTCGGCCCCCAGCGCCCGGCCCCGCTCCCCGCGGACGACGACGTGCAGCCGGGCGAGGGCCGACTCGCCGATCATCGCGCTGTAGTCGAGGGAGGCGCCGCCGAGCGCCTTGAGGAGGATCTCCTGCATCCTGATGCGGATCTTGGTGGTGTAGCGGTCGCGCGGCAGGTAGATCAGGCAGGAGACGTAGCGGCCGTAGTCGTCCGGGCGCAGGAAGACCTTGACCTGCTTGCGCTCGCGGAGCCGGAGCACGCCGAGCGCGATCGGCAGGAGCTGCTGCACCGACGTCTGGAAGAGCTCGTCGCGGGGGTAGGTCTCCAGGATCTCGATGAGGTCCTTGCCGTCGTGGCTCTCGGCGGAGAACCCGGCCAGGTCGAGGATCTCGGCCAGCTTGCGGCGGAGCACCGGGATGCGGGCGACCGACTCGTTGTAGGCCGCGTGGGTGAACAGGCCGAGGAACCGGCGCTCGCCGACGACCTCCCCCGCCGCGTCGAAGAGCTTGACGCCGACGTAGTCCAGGTAGGCCGGACGGTGCACGGTGGCGCGGCTGTTGGCCTTGGTGACGATCAGCATGTGCTGCTTCTCGCGGGCCTTGGCCCTCAGCTCGGGCGGGAGCGCGGCGAAGCTGCCCGAGCCCGCCTTGTCGTGCCGGAGGATGCCCAGCCCGGTCCCGGGCACCGCGTGCAGCTCGTCGCCCTGCTCGCCGCGCTCCAGGCGGTACTCGCGGTAGCCGAGGAAGGTGAAGTGCCCGTCCGCGAGCCAGCGCATCAGCTCCAGGCTGTCCTCGACCCCGGCGGGGTCGAGCGGCGGCGGGTTCACCGAGACGTCCTCGGCGGTCCGCACGGCCAGCGCCCGCATCTTCGGGAAGTCCTCGACGGCGTAGCGCACGTCCGACAGGACCCGCTGCAGGTCGGTCTCGAGCCGCCGGAGCACGGCGGGGTCGGTCTGCCGGTCGATCTCGAAGTGCATCCAGGACTCGACGAGCATCTGCCCGGTGACGTCCTCCTCGCCGGAGCCGAGGAGCCTGCCCGTCATGTCCCTGCGCACCCGCATCTGCGGGTGGATGATCAGGTGGGTGCCGATGTCGTGGCGGTTCAGCTCCATCGTCACCGAGTCGACCAGGAAGGACATGTCGTCGGTGACCACCTCGACGACCGAGCGGCCGGGGTCCCAGCCGTGCTCCTCCAGGTTCGGCGTGTAGGCCCGCACCAGGGCCCGGCCCTGGGGGCGCCGCTCGGCGAGCTGGCGGTGGGCCGTCGCGGGGCCGTACACGTTGACCGGGTCGCGGTCCAGCAGGTCCTCCGGCGCGACGTGCCGGTAGTAGAGCCGCAGGAAGGCGAGCGCCTCCTCGGCGCTCCCGCAGTCGCCGCCGGGTGTGTGCGCACAGCTCGCGGCGGCACTCCTCAGCAGCTCGTCTTTGGCCTCTTCGAGCGGCATGTCGCTCTCACTCCTTTGTGAGGGGTATTGCTCATTTTTGACCGGATCTACACCAGATCCGCGGCGCCGTACAGGTGCCCGTACAAGGGGAAATGATGCTCGGTCCACGGGCACGGCGGTGACCATCCGCGCCGGTCATCGTCGACCGGTGCGCGGCACCGTTCCTGATACCACCCGAAAAGTTGCGAAACGTCAACGTGACGACCGGTCACCGTCACCCGGCCGCCACCGCTTCGCCGCCCCGCCGCCGGCTCCCCGGCGGGGCGGGCGGAATCAGAGCGCCGGCCGTCCCCGCGCGTTCTCCGCTCCCCGGTCCGCCCGATATACCGTCCCCGCCATCCGATATGTCGGCGCGAAAACCAGCCCATTGGAAACTTGCCGCAGCCGACCGGCAAACGCGTGGTCAGATGCGAGATCGGCGCCGCTTCCGTCAGTAGCATCGAGAAGCTCGCAGGGGCCGAGGTTCTCGCATTCGGAGAAGACCTGCATCCATTGCGGTCGAGGCATTCCGGAAATCACCGGCAGGCCTTCCGCGAGATCGGCGCGATATTCGCGGTGTCAAAATGGAACCGCCGAGTTGGGGGAAGCTTGACTGAATTCAGGCCGGTCGCGGAAAGACAATTCGAATACGGAGGCACCGATGTCCGCGACCACCAGGGATGACCACCTGTCCGGCGGGGCGGCCGGGACCGGCGGGGGCGGGGCGGCCTCCCCGTCCGGACCGGCCGTACGGCCTCCCACCGGCCCGGAGAGCGGTACCGGCGCCCCGGACACCATGCGGTACCGGCTCCCCACCCGGCGGGGCCGGCGGTCGCGCCGCGGCGCGCGGCCCACGATCGTGCTCGGCACCGGGCGGCACGCCCGGCGGCTCGCCTCGGTCCTGCTCGACCATCCGGAGCACGGGCTGGCGCCCATCGGCTTCGTCGACGACGGGCCGGGAGCGGGACGCGCGGCGGAGCAGGCGCCGGGCCGGCTGTGGGGGCAGGCGCCTGCCCGGGCGTCGGGGCAGGCGTCCGACCGGCCCGAGCGGTTCGCCGCGGCACTGCGGGAGCACCGCGTCCGCGCGGTGATCGTCGCCTCGGACCCCGCCCCCGGGGCGGACACCCCCGTGCTGGCCCGCATCGCCAGGGACTTCGGCTGCGAGGTCTTCCTCGCGCCGGAGCCGGGAGGCCTGCTCACCGACTTCCTGCCCCCGCACGACCACGTCCGGGGCTTCCCCCTGCTGCGGATGCGCCCCGTCCCCCAGACGCGGCCGTCCTGGCCGCTGAAGCGGCTCCTGGACGTCGCCCTCGCCCTCACCGGCCTGGTGGTCACCGCTCCGCTGCTCGCCCTGTGCGCCCTGGCGGTGCGCTGCGAGGGCGGGCCCGGCGTGCTGTTCCGGCAGAGCCGGGTCGGGCTGGGCGGCCGCCGCTTCGAGATGCTCAAGCTGCGCACGCTCCACCCCTCCGGCCCCCGCGAGTCCGAGACGCGCTGGAGCATCGCCGGCGACGAGCGCGTCGGCCGGGTCGGCCGGCTGCTGCGCAGGACCTCGCTGGACGAGCTGCCCCAGCTCTGGAACGTGCTGCGGGGCGACATGAGCATCGTCGGCCCCCGGCCCGAGCGCCCCTTCTTCGTCGACCAGTTCTCCCGCTCCCTGCCGCACTACGAGAGCCGCCACCGCGTCCCCGCCGGGATCACCGGGTGGGCGCAGGTCCACGGCCTGCGGGGGGACACCTCCATCGAGGACCGTGCCCGCCTTGACAACCACTACATCGACGGCTGGACCCTCCGGTCCGACATCAAGATCATCATCCGCACCGTCGGATCCGTGCTCCGGCCCAGTGGAGGCTAGGGAGGCGGGCCCGCACCGCGCCCCCGGTCCGCACGGCGCCCCCGGTCCGCACACCGCCGCGGGCCCACCGGTGGTCGGTGCGGTGAGCGCGGACGGTGCGGCGGGCGCGGACGGTGCGGCGGGCGCGGACGGTGCGGTGAGCGCGGACGGCGCGGTGAGCGCGGACGGCGCGGCGGGCGCGGTACGGCGCGCCGCCGGGATCGCGGTGCGGCGCGGCCCCGCCGTCCTCGCCGCGGCGGTCGTGCTCTGCGTGTGCGTGCCCGACCGGCGCGACGACCTGGCCTCCGCCTTCCACGTGACGCCGGCCGACCTCGCGTCGGTCGTGCTGGTCGCGGCGGCCGCGGCGAGCCTCCTGACCGGAGGACGGCGGCTGCCGGTGCGCGTCCTGGTGCTCGTCCCGCCGGTGGCCGCCGCCTGCGCGGCCACCGCCGCGTCGCACGACGTCCTGGCGAGCCTTCCCGGCCTGGTCCGGTACCTGCAGGTGTTCGTGCTGGTCCCGCTGGCCGTCGCGGTGGCCCTGCGGGACCGGGCGGCCCTCCGGCTGACCGGCGGGGCGGTCGTCTGCGCCGCCCTGGTCCAGGGAGCGGTCGGCTGCCTGCAGGCCCTCACCGGCACCGGCGCCTCGTACGCGGGCGAGAACGTCCGGGCGGTCGGCACCTTCGGCGCCCAGGACGTGATGGGCATGGCGACGGTCGTCAGCCACGGGCTGGTCGTCCTGCTCGGCCTCGGCCTGGCCCTGCGCGGGCGGCCCCGGGCGACGGCCCTCCTGGGCGCCGCGCTGCTGCTGCCCCCGCTGGCCCTGTCACTGAGCCGGGGCGCGTGGCTGGCGACGGCGTGCGCCGCGGCGGTCATGGCGGCGCTGTCCGGCCGCCGGACCGCGGCGGGCGCCGGGCTGCTCGCCGCGGCCGCCGCCCTGCTCGTCGCCGGGTCGGCGGTGGGACCGGGGGGCCCGGCGGGTTCGGCCGGAGCGGAGACGGTCGGGCGGCGGCTGACCTCGATCGGCTCGTCGGTCACGCAGCCGGACCGGTCGGTGAGCGACCGCTACGACCTGTGGCGGACCGCCGCGGGGATCTGGCGGGACCATCCCCTCACGGGGGCGGGACCGCGAGGGTTCCCGGCCTTCCGCGACGCCCACGCGCCCCTCGGCCTGTCGTCGGGCAGCGACACCGCCGACCCGGTGAGCGGTTTCCGGCGGCAGCCGCTGCTGTCCCCGCACAACATGTACCTCCTCGTGCTGAGCGAGCAGGGACTGGCCGGGATCGCGGCCTTCTGCCTGCTGCTGGGATCCCTGGCGGTCTGGTCGGTCCGGCGCGTCCGCCGGACCCGTGGCGTCCATGACGTCCACTGCGTCCACGGCGCTCACGACGTCCACTGCGTCCACGCTGCCTGCGCCGCCTGCGCTGTCCGCAGTGCGGCCCGCCCGCCGTACCCGCGCTCCGGGCCGTTCCCCCCGGACCGCGCCCTGGGGCTGGTCGCGGCGGGCTTCCTGACCTGGCAGCTCGTCGACTTCGCCTACTCCGACATCGGCGGCGCGCCGACGCTGGTCATGTCCGTGATGCTGGGCCTCGCCCTGCGTTGGGCCGCCGCGGGAGCGCCCGCGGCGGCCTTCCCGGCGGGCCCTGGACGGTGCCGATGACCCGGACGGCCCAGCCGAACCGGCCGCCCCGGACGGCCGGGACGGTGGAGAGCACCCGCACCGCGGAGAACGCCCGCACCACGGAGAGCACCCGCACCACGGAGAGCACCCGCACCGCGGAGCCCGCGGGGGAGGCCCGGCCCGCCGGGCCTCCGGCGCGCCGCGCACCCGGCCGGAGGCCAGGCGGCTCCCCGCTCCTGCGCGCCGCCTCCGTCACGGCGGTGCTCGTCGCGCTCGGCTCCCTCCTCGGGTTCACCCGCGACCTCCTCCTCGCCCGCCTCTTCGGCGCGACCCACCGCACGGACGCCTTCCTGCTGGCCTGGACCGTGCCGGAGACGGCGGCGCCGCTGCTCATCGAGGGCGCGATGGCGTTCCTGCTGGTCCCGCTCTTCAGCCGGGCCGTGGAGCGGAGCGAGGACATCCGGCGGGTGGTCTCCGCCACGCTGCCGCACGTCCTCACCGCCCTCGTCGCGGTGACCGCCGCCACCTTCCTCGGGGCGCCGCTGCTCGTCGAGGCGCTGGCCCCCGGCTTCGCCGACCCGCACCTGGCCGTACGGTGCACGCGGATCACCTCGGTCGCGGTGCTGCTGTTCGGGCTGGCGGGGTACCTGAGCGCGGCCCTGCGCGCGCACCGGGTGTTCGGCCCGCCGGCAGCGATCTACGTCGCCTACAACGCGGGCATCATCGCGTGCATCGCCGCCTTCCACGACCGGCTGGGGGTGACCGGCGCGGCGCTCGGGGTGGCGCTCGGCGGCCTGCTCATGGTGGCCGTGCAGACGCCCGCCTTCCTGCGGCACGTCGGGCCGCCCCGCGGGCCGTCGGCCGCGGCGCTGGTCTCCCTGGGCGCGTTCGCGCCGATCGCCGCCTTCACCCTCCTGCGCCAGGGCCAGGTCTACGTGGAGCGGTTCCTCGCCTCCTCGCTCCCGGCCGGCTCCATCTCGCACCTGAACTACGCGCAGAAGATCGCCCAGGTGCCGATGGTGCTCTCGCTCATCGTCGTCACGGTCTCGTTCCCCGCGCTCGTGCGCTCCATCACCGCCGGGGACCTGCCCGCGGCCCGCCGCCGGATCACCGGCGACCTCGGACTGTCCGGCACGATCGTGCTGGCCGCCTCCGCCTTCCTCGTCGCGTTCTCCCCGGAGATCGTCGCGCTCCTGCTGGAGCAGGGCGAGTTCACCGCGGCGGACACGGAGGCGACCGCGCAGATCATGCGCGTCTACTCGCTGGGGCTGCTCGGCCAGACGGTCGTCGGGGCCGTCTCCCGGGTGTTCTTCTGCTCCGGGCGCCCGCCCTGGTATCCCGCGGCCGCCATGGCCGCGGGCCTGGCCGCCACGGCCGCCCTGGCCGTCCTGGCCGTCGCCGCCGCGCCCGCCCGGGGGACCGCGGGGATCGCCGCGGCCAACGCGGCGGGCATCACGCTCACCGCGGCGGCGCTCCTGCTGGGCCTGCGCAACGCGGAGCCGGCCCTGCCGGTGCGGGCCGTCGCGGCGGCCCTCGGCCGGCCCGTCCTCGCCGCCGCGGCGGCGGGCGCCGCCGGGCTGCTCCTGCGCCCCCTCCTCGGCGGCCTGCCGGCCCCCGCCGCCCTGGCCCTCGGCGCGACCGCGGTCGCGCTCGTGTTCACCGTCGTAGCAGTACTCACCGGATCCAAGGAGATCACGCGAATGATCGGCTCCATGCCAGGAACGAGGCGGACGTGACCGGCAGAGCGGCCATGCCGTACGTCCTGATGTACCACTCGGTGGACAGGTACGGCAGCGACCCGCTGCTCGTCACCGTCTCCCCGCGGCGGTTCGCCGGCCAGATGGACTGGCTCCGGCGGCGCGGCCTGCGCGGGGTCTCGGTGCGGGAGCTGCTGGTCGCCGAGGCGTCCGGCCAGGCCGGCCGGATGGTCGGGCTGACCTTCGACGACGGGTACGCCGACTTCGCGGCCGAGGCGGTCCCCGTCCTGCTGCGGCACGGCTTCACCGCGACCGTGTTCGCGGTCGCCGGACTGCTCGGCGGGCACAACGTGTGGGACCGGGACTGCCCGCGCAAGGCGCTGATGACCGCGGCGGACCTGCGCCGGGTGGCCGGCGCGGGCATGGAGGTCGCCTCGCACTCCGTCCACCACGTGTCCCTGACCGGCGCCTCCGACGCCGAACTGGAGATGGAGCTCAAGGAGAGCCGGGCGGTCCTGGAGGACGTGCTCGACCGCGAGATCTCCGGGTTCGCCTACCCGTACGGCCACGCGGGCGCCCGGGAGGTGGACGCGGTCCGCTCGGCCGGCTACTCCTACGCCTGCGCCGTCCGGCCCTCCGAGTTCAGCGGGCGGCACGCGCTCGCGCGGACCTACGTCGGCGACCGCGACGGGCCGCTGCGGCTGCGCGCCAAGCACCTCCGCCACGGCCTGCGCTGGGGGTGGAACCGATGAGGGGAGGGCAGCGGACGAGAGTCCTGCACGTCATCACCGGCCTGGCCACCGGAGGGGCCGAGCAGCAGCTGCGGACCCTGCTGCCGCACCTGGACGCCGAGTGCGAGGTCGTCACGCTGACCAACCCCGGGGCCGTCGCCGAGGCCATCGCCGCCACCGGCGTGCCCGTGCACTGCCTGGGCATGCGGGGCAACCGCGACCTGCGCGCCGTACGGCGGCTGGCCCGGCTGATGCGCGCCGGGCGCTACGACGTGGTGCACACCCACCTGTACCGGGCCTGCGTGTACGGACGGCTGGCGGCGCGCCTGGCGGACGTGCCCGCGATCGTCTCGACCGAGCACTCCCTGGGCGAGGACCGGGTCGAGGGGCGCCGCGTGACCCGGGGGGTGCGCGCGCTGTACCGGATCACCGAGGCGCTCGGCGACGTGACCGTCGCCGTCTCCGGGACCGTGGCCGACCGGCTCGCCCGGTGGGGGGTGCCGCGCTCCCGGATCGAGGTGATCCCCAACGGGATCGACAGCCAGGCCTTCCACTACGACCCCTACCTCAGGCACGAGGCACGGGCCCGCCTGGGCATCCCGCCGGACGCGCACGTCGTGGGCGGCGTGGGGCGGCTGGAGCCCGGCAAGCGCTTCGACGTCCTGCTGGAGGCCCTGGCGGGCCTGGACGGGAGCGTCCTGCTGCTGGTCGGCGAGGGGTCCGCCCGCGGGGCGCTCACCGAGCGCGCCCGCGCGCTGGGGATCGGGGAGCGGGTGGTGTTCACCGGCGAGTCGACGGAGGTGCCCGCGCTGCTGTCGGCCATGGACGTGCTCGCCGCCCCGTCGGTGGAGGAGACGTTCGGGCTGGCCGCCGTCGAGGGCCTGGCGGCGGGGCTGCCCGTCCTCTACTCCGTCTGCCCCGCGCTGGAGGAGCTGCCGCCGGACGCCGCCCCCGGGGCGCGGCGCGTGCCCCCCGACCCCCGCCGCCTCCGCGCCAGGCTGCGCACGCTGGCCGCCGCAGGACCGGTACGGCTGCCGCCGCCGCGTGCCGTCTCCCACTACGACATCCGGCGGCACGCCGCACGGACCGAGGCGCTGTACGAGCGCCTCCTCGAGGACGTCTCCCACTACGACGCCCGGCGGCACGCCGCGCGGGCCGAGGCGCTGTACGAGCGCGTCCTGGAGGACGTCCCCTCCGCCGTGCCGGCCGGGGTGCTTCCCGCCACGATGTACGACGCCGAAAAGGAGTACCGATGAGAGATCCGGCGCCGGCCCGGACCGGCCTGCTGCGACGCTGGTGGCCGCTGGGGGCGGCCGTGCTCGTGGGAACGCTGGCCGGGCTGGCCTTCTCCCTGCTGAAGGAGCCCGTCTACACCGCCGACGCGTACGTGGTCGCGGTCCCCGCCGACCGGAGCGACACCGCCCAGGCGGTGAACTTCGCGCAGACCTACGCCCGCGTCGCCACCCAGCCGGAGATCCTCACCCTCGCCCTGGACGGCGCCGTCTCCCCGCCGTCCTCCGTTCCGGACCCCGGCCTCCTTCCGCCGGGGACCTCCCCGGATCCCGGCGGCCCACCGGAGTCCTCCGCTCCGGGCGGTGCCGCCTCCCCGGAGTCCTCCGTCGAGCGGCTGCGGCGCGCGGTGCAGGCGTCGGCCTCGCCGGACGCCCCCCTGGTCGGGCTGAGCGCCTCCGCGCCCGGTCCTCGGCAGGCCGCGGACCGGGCCAACGCCGTGGCGACCGCCCTGATCACGTATGCGAACTACCAGGCGGTCAACACCCGTGTCCGCCTCGTCCGCTTCACCAAGGCCCTCCCGCCGGCCTCCCCCTCGTCTCCGCCGCCCGCGGTCGGCGCCGCGCTCGGCGCGACCGGCGGCGTCCTGGTCGGCGCCCTCGTCTGCCTCACGGTCCCGGTCCGGTCCTCGGCCGCCTGCGGCCGGACCCGTACGGCCCCGGCCCGGCCCGTCACCCGGAAGGTGACGGTGCGGGTGCGACCGGCCGAACGCCGGGCGGCCCTGGGGGAGGTCCGGGCATGACCGCCTCCCGACGGGGCTGGCCCGCGGCGCTGGCCCCCTCCGTGCTCCACGTCAGCCGGCCCGTGGACGGCGGCGTGGCGGGCTACGTCGCCGCCCTCGCCGCCGACCAGGCGCGGCGGGGCTGGAACGTGGCCGTCGCCTGCCCGGGCTCCGGGCGCCTGCCGGACGAGCTGGCCGCACTCGGCGTCCAGTGGCTGCGCTGGGAGGCGTCCAGGTCGCCGGGGATCGGCGTCCCCGGCGAGGCGCGGCGGCTCCGCCGGCTGATCGACGGGTTCGCCCCGCACGCCGTCCACCTGCACTCCGCCAAGGCCGGGCTGGCGGGCCGGGCCGTGCTCCGCGGCCGGATCCCCACGCTGTTCCAGCCGCACGGCTGGTCGTGGCTGGCCGCCCGGGGCGCCGCGGCGCGGGCGGCCCTGGCGTGGGAGCGGACCGCCGCCCGCTGGGCGGGCCTGCTGGTGTGCGTGGGCGAGGGCGAGGCCGCGCTCGCCCGGGAGCGGGGGCTGCGGGGGAACCTCACCGTGGTCCGCAACGGGGTCGACCTCGACCGGTTCCGTCCGGCCGGTCCCGACGGCAGGGCGGCGGCCCGGCGGCTGCTCGGCCTGCCCGAGCACGTGCCGCTGGCGGTCTGCGTCGGCCGGGTCACCCGGCAGAAGGGCCAGGACCTGCTGGTCGGCGTGTGGGAGCGGGTCATCCGGG
The DNA here is from genome assembly GCF_014647955.1 of Planomonospora antibiotica. Lineage (NCBI taxonomy): Bacteria > Bacillati > Actinomycetota > Actinomycetes > Streptosporangiales > Streptosporangiaceae > Planomonospora > Planomonospora antibiotica. The sequence continues at coordinate 187,962 of NZ_BMQE01000003.1, forward strand.
TCTGCCCGGACGCCCGGCTGGCGGTCGTCGGGGACGGCGACCTCCGGTCCGCCCTGGGTGCGGCGGCCGGGCCCGGCGTGATGTTCGCCGGCGCCGTCGCCGACGTCCGCCCCTGGTACGCGGCGGCCGACGTGGTCGTCCTCCCCTCCCGCTGGGAGGGTCTGCCGCTGACCGCGCTGGAGGCGCTCGCGAGCGGCCGCCCGCTGGTCGCCGCCGACGTCCCCGGCCTGTCCGAGGTGGTCACCCCCCGGGTCGGCGCCCTCGTCCCGCCGGAGGACGCCGGGGCCCTGGCCGAGGCGGTCGCCCTCCGGCTCCGCCATCCGGTGCTCGCCCACCAGGAGGGGGAGGCCGCGGTCTCCCGGGCCGCGGACTTCGGCGTCCGGCCGGTGCTGGACCGGCTGGCGGCGCTGACCTGGCGCGTCATCCGGGACGTGCGGGTGGACTCGGCCGGAACCGCCGCCGGGGCGCCGATCGGGAGCGTCCCGGCCTCCCGGTGGGACGAGGGCGACGGGGGCTGCGGGGACGACGGGGGCTGCGGGGACGACGGCGGTGGGCGCCGGCGCGGCGCGGGAGCCGCCGGGGACGAGCGCGGCGGGGACGACGGCGGCGGACGTCAGGGCGGCGCGGGAGCCGCCGGGGACCCGGTCCCGCCGCCCGGCCGGCCGGGCGAGCCCATCGACTCGCGGAACACCTGAGCCGAGCGGGGGTTGTCCCGGCACTGCCAGACCCCGTGCGGGCAGTAGTCGGAGATCGAGTGGTAGGCCACGTCGTGGGTGCGGATCCACTCCAGCATCCCCCGCACGTACTCGGGGCGGTCGCCCCGGCGGAACAGCCCCCACTCCGGGAACGAGATCGGTTTGCCGCGCGCCGCCGCGAACCGCGCGTGGTGGCGCATGCCGTACGGCTGGTCGAGGTAGTCGTCGAAGGTCCCGCCGGGGGCCTGGTCGTAGCTGTCCATGCCGATGATGTCGACCACGTCGTCGCCGGGGTAGCACTCCGTCCACGGGATGGCGTCCCGGCCCCGGCTCGGCGCGAAGTCGAACCGGAAGCCCTGGCCCTTCACCGCCCGCATCACCGCGACGATCCGCCGCCAGTAGGCCTTCCAGGCCGCGGGGTCGGGCGCGCAGCGGCTGGAGTAGGTCGTCCCGTTCATCTCCCAGCCCAGCACGACGATCGTGTCGGCGGCCCGTGCCGCCACCAGCCGGGCCGCCAGCCGCCGGAAGACGGGGTCGAAGGCCCCCTTCGCGCCCGCGCGCAGCAGCCCGGCGACCTCGGTGTCGGGCAGCCGCCCCTCGTTGGGCGCGACCATGGGGACGTTGACCGCCAGCACGCGCCCCGGCGCGGCGGCGCGCCAGCGGGTCCAGGGGTCCAGGATGAAGTCCGGCCCCCGCAGGGCGGTCCAGTTCTCCCCCGGCAGGTACGTCCGGCCGACGGTCGCCCGGGGGCCGCCGAGCCAGGCCTCGAACCGGGGCAGCCGCTCGGTGCCGCGCGCGTCGGAGGCGAGGAACACCCCGAACGGGACCGCCGCCGCGGGCCGTACGGCCCGCCCGCCGCCGGCACCGCCGGCACCGTCGGTCGAGGGCGTCTCCCACGGCGGTCCCGAGACCGCGAGCACGGCGAGCATCCCCCAGCCGAGCGCCTTCGCCCGTCTCCCGCGCCCCGTCCTCATCGCCCGGCCGCCCCCGACATCCCGCCGCCCCGACATCCCGCCGCCCCGACATCCCGCCGCCCCGACATCCCGCCGCCCCGACACCGCCTCCCGGTGGCCGCCGCCCGCCGGGCTCGGCCCCCGCCGCCCGGCGGGGATCCGCACGGCCGCCGAATGAATGCGCACAACGTCCGGATTTTTCCGTGAAAGCCATGTTCGAAGCCGGTTACCGGAGGGGTTCCGATATTAGTTGCACATATCCAGGAAACGCCTCCCGCGGTTCACCGTTATCCGCGGAAAGCTTATATAGTGAGCGGCGGACGACGACGGGTCCAGATTAATCAATTCATGTGGCGGGCGTATTCATGAGCACGATCGAGCCGGTGGAGAGCGGCCTGCCGCACGTCGACCGGCCCTGCGCGGTCCGATTGGACCCGGCCGTCCCGGCCCTGGTGCTCCGGCTGGACGACAACGTCCTCCACCACGGCACACTGGCGGCCGTCCGCTCCCTGGGCCGCGCCGGGGTGGAGGTGCACGCCGTCCTCGAAGGGCGGCACGCCCCGGCCTCCCGCTCGCGCCACCTCGTCCGGACGCACGTCTGGCCGGACGGTCCGAGGACCCCGCAGGCGCTGACCTCCGCGCTGGAGGCGATCGCCTCGGTCATCGGGCGCCGCGCGGTCCTCATCCCGATGGACGACGCGGGAGCCGTCTTCGCCGCCGAGCACGCCGCCGCCCTGACCCCCCTCTTCCTGCTGCCCGGGCAGGTCCCCGGCCTGCCCCGCCGCCTGGCGGACAAGGCCTCCCTGTCCGCGCTCTGCGCCGGGCTGGGCGTCTCCCACCCGGAGACGCACGTGATCGCGACCGCAGGCGACGCGGCGGCCGCCGTCCGCAGGCTGGGCCTGCCGCTGATGGCCAAGTGGGCCAGACCCTGGCTGCTGCCCCCCGGCTCCGGACTGCGCAGCACGACGCAGGTCCGCACCGCGCAGGAGGCCGCACGGCTGGCGGCGCGGACCGGCGGACCCGGCGGCGACCTGCTCTTCCAGCGGTTCGTGCCCGGCACCGCGGGCTCCGACTGGTTCTTCCACGGCTACTTCGGCGACGATTCCTCCTGCCTGTTCGGCGGCGCCGGCCGCAAGGAGCGGGCCTACCCGCCCCGCGCCGGCCTGACCACGCTCGGCCGGTGGCTGCCCAACCCCCGCGTCGAGGCCGCGGCGCGCTCGCTCGCCTCCGGGCTGGGCTACCGGGGCGTCCTGGACCTGGACTTCCGGTACGACGCCGCCGCGGACGCCTACCACCTGCTGGACTTCAACCCCCGGCTGGGCGCGCAGTTCCGGCTGTTCACCGACGAGCGGGGCCTCGACCTCGTCCGCGTGCTCCACCTCGACCTCACCGGCGCACCGCCGCCCCCGGGCCGTCCCGTGCACGGCCGTACGTACCTGGTCGAGAACTACGACGCGTTCCCCGCCCTCCACGACCGGCGCGCGCACCGGCTGACCTGTGCCGGCTGGCTCCGGTCGCTGCGCGAGGCCGACGAGTTCGCCTGGTTCGCCGGCGACGACCCCCTCCCTTTCCTGACCATGGCGAGACAGACAATGAAACGAGGCTTTAACCGCCTCGCCCGCCGCCGCCGGAGCCTTCCCGCGGCACCGCGTTAGAATTTTCGAAGCATTCGGATAACGAGGGATCAGCCGCGGGTCGATTCCTTTACGGGGGATTTTAAATGAGCAAGGAGAAAGCATGCGCACGCCGGTAATCGACGTCGCCGTCGTCGGTGCGGGCCCCTACGGGCTCTCCGTCGGCGCCCATGCCGTCGCGGCCGGGCTGGACGTGCGCGTCTACGGCCGCCCCATGGAGTCCTGGGAGCGGCACATGCCCCGGGGGATGCTGCTCAAGTCGGAGCCGGCCGCGTCGAACCTCGCCGACCCGCACCGGAGCTACGGCCTGGACGCCTACTGCCGCCCCCGGGGCCTGTCGTGCGCCTACGGCGAGCCCGTGCCCGTGGAGACGTTCGTCGACTACGGCAAGTGGTTCCGGGCCCGGACCGTCGGGGAGGCCCTCGACCCCTCCTCCGTGACCGAGATCCGCCCCCAGGGGAGGCTCTTCGCCGTCGAGCTGTCGACCGGGGAGACGGTGATGACCCGGACCGTGGTCCTGGCGCTGGGCTTCCTGCCCTTCGCCCACCGCCCCGCCGTGCTCTCCGGCCTGCCTTCGGAGATCTGCACGCACAGCTCCGAGCACCACGACCTGTCGGTGTTCGCGGGCCGCGACGTCACGGTGGTCGGCGCCGGGCAGTCCGCCCTGGAGACGGCGACCCTGCTACTGGAGGCCGGAGCCCGGCCCCGGGTGGTGGCCCGGGTGAACACCCTGCTCTGGAACAACGTGCCGGAGACCCGCGCCTCGGCGCTGCGGCGGCTGCTGTCCCCGGTCTCCGGCCTGGGCACCGGCTGGCGCTCGTGGATCTGGTCCGAGCTGCCCGGCAGCGTGCGCCACCTGCCCGTCGCCACCCGCCACCGCATCGTCCGCACGACCCTGGGCCCGGCCGGGGCGTGGTGGCTGCGCAAGCGGTTCGACGGGCACGTCCCCGTGGTGCTGGGGCAGACGCTCGCGGGCGCGGTCCACGGCGACGACGTGAGCCTGACGCTCCGCGACGAGAACGGGAGCATCAGGACCGTCCGCACCGAGCACGTGATCGCCGCCACCGGTTACCTGGTGGACGTGGAGCGGATGGACGTCCTCGACGGCAACCTCCGCTACGCCATCCGGCGCACCGGGACCTCTCCCCTGCTGACGAAGGACTTCGAGACCTCGGTCAGCGGCCTGTTCGCCGTGGGGCTGGCCGCGGCCGGCACGTTCGGCCCGGTCATGAGGTTCGTGCACGGCACGCAGTTCGCGGCCCGCCGGGTCACCCGCGGCCTGGTCGCCGCCGTGCGGGCGCGCTCGATGCTCTCCGGGGTCTCCGCGCGGCCGGCCCGGCCCCGCGAGTACATCGGCTGAGGCCCCGCCCCGGTCCCGTACGGCTCCGCATGACCCCGTACGGCTCCGCATGACCCCGTACGGCGCCGGCACCGCCGTACGGCCTCGGCATGGCCCCGTGCGGCGCCGGTACCGCCGTACGGCCTCGGTACGGCCCCCGTGCGGCTCCGTCCGCTCACCGGGGAGTGACGTTATCGTGACGAACCGGGCGGGTCCGGCGGGCGTCTCACCAGCGGACGACACGGGACCCTCGGGGGGAAGACCATGGAGCACGCTCCGGACCGGCGGGCATTCCTCCGGATCGGCGGCCTGGCCGCCCTCGCCACCGGTGCCGGGCCGCCCGCCCGTTCCGGCCCCGGCCCGTCGGACTGGAAGGCGCTGGGCCGCGGGCTGGACGGCAGGCTCGTCCGGCCCGGCGACGGCGCCTACGACGCCGCCCGCCGCCTGTTCAACCCCGCCTACGACGGGGTGCGGCCGGCGGGCGTCGCCTACTGCGCGAACCCGTCCGACGTGGCCGAGTGCGTGAACTTCGCCCGCCGGATGCGGGTATGGAGTCGGTGCGGATCGTCACGGCCGACGGCCGGGTGCTGGACTGCGACGCGGACCACGACCCCGACCTGCTGTGGGCCTCGCGCGGCGGGGGCGGCGGCAACCTCGGGGTGGCGGTCTCCTTCGGCTTCCGGACCCACCCCGCCCGCGAGGTCACGGTCTTCACCCTGCGCGGGCCGTGTCCCGGGACACCGTCCCGTCCCTTCCGGGCCCGGGCGCGGGTACGGTGTGCCCGACCGGACCCGGAGGAGCAGTGATCACAGCGGCGCGCATCGCGTGGGCGGCCTGCGCCCTGACGCTGGCCCTGATCGCGTGCGCCGCGGTCCTGGCCCGGCTCAACGGCCACGAGCCGATCACCCAGAGCCATCTGCTGCTCAACGTGGCGTGCGCGCTGGCGGGCGGACTGATCGGGGCGCACCGGCCGGGGCACCCGGTGGGCCGGTTGCTCTCGCTCAGCGCGCTCTGCTTCGCGCTCCTGGAATCCTGCGGCGAGTACGCCGTCTACGGCGTGCTCACCCGGCCGGCCGCTTCACCCGGTGCGGGTCCTTCGCCCCTCGCCGAGGCCATGGCCTGGCCGCAGACCTGGCTGTGGATCCCGGCCAACTTCTCCCTCGCCCTGGTCCCCCTCTTCTTCCCCGGCGGTGCGCCGTCCTCGTCCCGATGGCGGCCGTTCGTGCGGACGGTGGGCGCCGTGACGGTGGCGGGCGCGGTGGTGAACGCCCTACGCCCCGGAACGAACGAGCAGGTCGGCCCCGGTCCCGGGGTGCCGAACCCGCTCGGGGTCGCGGCGATGGCCGGGCCCGCCCAGGTCATGGAGACGGCGCTGGTGGCCCTGCTGGCGATGGTCTTCGCCGCCGGGGGGATCGACCTGCTGGTGCGGGCGCTGCGCAGCACCGGCCGGGAGCGCGCCCAGGTCAAGTGGCTGGCCTACGCGGTCGCGCTCAGTCTGCTGGCCGCTCACGCGCGGCTGGCCGCGGGACTGACCGACGACGACCCCGGGCACCTCTACCCGCCGGTCCACTCGGCCTGGGAGCTGGTCGGCGCGCTGGCCACGGTGCTCATCCCCGTCGCGATCTGCATCGCGATCCTGCGCCACCGGCTGTTCGACATCGACCTGGTGATCAACAGGACTCTGGTCTACGCGCTGCTGTCGGGCTGCGTGACCGGCGGCTACGTCCTGGTGGTCGGATATCTCGGCGCGGTCCTTCCCTCGGCGGACCTGCCGGCCTCCGTGCTGGCCGCCGGCCTGGTGGCCCTCGCCTTCGCTCCGCTCCGGCAGCGCCTGCAGAGCTGGGTCAACCTGCTGATGTACGGCGAGCGGGACGACCCCTACGCGGCGCTCACCCGCCTGGGCCGCCGCCTGGAGGCCAGCGGGGAGCCGGACGCGGTGCTGCCCGGGGTCGCACGCTCGGTGGCCGAGGCCCTGCGCCTGCCGTACGCGGCGGTGGAGACGGCCGACGGCGAGCGCCACGCCTGGACATCCGCGGGGGAGGGTGTACCGGGCGGCGCGGTACGGCTGCCGCTGACCTACGACGGCGCACGGGTCGGTGATCTCGTCCTGTCCCCGCGGCCGGGTGAGAGCGGTTTCGGCCCGCGTGACCTGCGGGTCCTGTCCGATCTGGCCCGGCAGGTGGCGATGGCCGCGCACGCCGTTCGGCTCTCCGCCGATCTGCGGCGCTCCCGGGAGCGGCTGGTGATGGCCCGGGAGGAGGAACGCCGCCGCCTCCGGCGCGACCTGCACGACGGGCTCGGCCCCACACTGGCCGCGCTCACCATGAGGGCGGAGGCCGCGCACGACCTGGTCGCCGACGAGCGGGCCCGGGACCTGCTGGCCGGCCTCGTCCGCGACGCCGAGGCGGCGACGGCCGACGTGCGCACGCTCGTGGACGGGCTGCGCCCGCCCGCGCTCGACTCGCTGGGCCTGCTCGGCGCGCTGCACGCCCATGCCGCCCGGCAGCCGCCCGGTCTGCGGGTCACCGTCGACGCCCCGGACGCGATCCCGCCGCTGCCCGCCGCCACCGAGGTCGCGGCCTACCGCGTCGCGGCCGAGGCGCTGGCCAACGTCGGCCGGCACGCGGGCGCGACCGGCGCGGAACTGCGGATCGCGGTGGCCGGGGACGCCCTCGTGCTGGAGGTCCTCGACGACGGCGGCGGCGTGCGGCCCGCCGTACCGGGATCGGGTACGGCGGCGGGCGCCGCGCCTGAGGCGTGGCGGGAAGCCGGGCGAGAAGGCGCCGGGCATGCGGACGGCGGGCCGGAGAGCGGGGGGCGGGAGGGCGTCGGGCTCGCCTCGATGCGGGAACGGGCCGAGGAGCTGGGAGGATCGTGCACGGTCGAGGAGCGGCCGGAGGGCGGGACCCGGGTCAGGGTCGTGCTCCCCGCCCGGGAGGAAGGGAGGCGGCGGTGATCCGGATCCTGCTGGTCGACGATCACGCCGGATTCCGGGGCGGGCTGCGGGCCCTGCTCTCGGCCGCCGAGGGGATCGAGGTCGCCGACGAGGCCGCGAGCGGTGAGCAGGCGCTGGCCCTGGTCGGGCGGGCGCAGCCGGACGTGGTCCTCATGGACCTGACGATGCCCGGCATGGGCGGGGTCGCCGCGACCGAGCGGCTGACCCGCGACCACCCGCACGTCCGGGTGGTCGTGCTCAGCATGTCGGACGACGACGACTCGGTGTTCGCCGCCATGCGGGCCGGGGCCCGCGGCTACGTCCTCAAGGGCGCCCGCAAGGCGGAGCTGGTCCGGTCGGTGCAGGCGGCGGCCGAGGGCGAGGCGATCTTCAGCCCCGCCATCGCCGCCCGGATGACGGCCTACTTCGCCGAGCGTGAGCGGAGCGAACCGGCGCTGCCCGGGCTGACCCCCCGGGAGCGGGAGATCCTCGCCCTGGTGGCCGAGCACCTCACCAACCCGCAGATCGCGGCCCGGCTCGGGCTGAGCCAGAAGACCGTGCGCAATCACGTCTCGGCGGTCTTCGCCAAGCTCCAGGTGGCCGACCGGGCCCAGGCGATCATGCGGGCACGGGAGGCCGGGCTGTGAGCTCCGGCCGGTCCCACTCCGCCTGGGGCGCGCGCAGCACGCGGAGCCCGATCCAGCCGTAGGCCGCCAGGTGGAACAGCGCGCCGACGGACTGCACGGCGGGCGGTCGGTCCATGGTCGCGAACGGCACGACCGTGCCGACGAGCGCCGCGACCGGCACCCACCAGGGCGCGTACCTCGTCGCGGCCAGCCCGATGAGGAGCGTGAGCAGCCCGACGTGGGCGAGGAACGCGGGCAGCAGCATGCCGTACAGGAATCCGGGCAGTTCGCCCGCGCGCGCGGTCACCTGCTCGGCCTGCGCGGCGGGCAGGGTCTGGGCGAGCGCCAGGTCGTAGAAGTCGGTGGTGAACAGGGTCAGCGCGTGCCCGGCGCCGACCAGCCCGAGCGCCGCGCCGATGCCGCCGGTCCGGGGGGCGCGGTGCTTGAGCAGGTGGGCCAGGCCCAGGACGACGGGGATGAAGGCGAGCGCCGCCCAGAGGTAGAGCAGGGCGCTTACCTGCACCGCCCCCGGGTTCTCCCGGAAGATCCCGGGATCGTGCTCGGCGCCCGGGGGCGAGGTCAGGAAGGCCAGGAAGAGCAGCACCGGCCAGCCGAGCAGGGCGGTCCCGGCGACCACCCGGCGGAACGAGTCAGGATTTTTCAGCATGTGCCGGAGTCAATCCGCCCGCGGTCCCGGCCCGCCTGAACCGTTGTCCGGCCCGCCCGGGAGGAATGTCCCGGACGGGCCGGCGTGTCCCGCAGGCCCCCGCCCCCGGGTTGCCGGCGTCACCGGAGGGGACGGCCCAGCAGGAGCGGCCCAGCGGCGACTCAGTAGGGGCGGCTCAGTAGGCGACGGTGATGCGGCGGCCGACGGCCTGGCCGGTCTCCAGTTCGTCCACCAGGGCCACGGCGTAGTCCTCGGCGCTGATGAGGCTCCGGCCGTCGGCGTCGGCGAGCACCTGGTCGCCGCCCCGGCGGTAGGAGCCGGTGCGCTCGCCCGGCTCGATCACGATCGCGGGTGAGACGTAGGTCCAGTCCAGGTCCCCGGCCTGGGCGCGGACCAGCTCCAGCAGCTCGGCCTGGGCCAGCGCCTCGCCCTTGTAGACGGCGGGGAAGTCCGGGGTGTCGACGAGCCGGACGCCCGGAGCCGCCGCCAGGCTGCCCGCGCCCCCGACGACCGTGCCGGTCGTGCTGAGCCTGCGCGGCGGCCCGCGGCGGTTCACCGAGCTGCGCGACGCGATCGGCGGCGTCACGCCCAAGGTCCTCACCCAGACCCTGCGGGCGATGGCCCGCGACGGCCTGCTGACCCGGCACGTCTTCGCCGAGGTCCCGCCGCGCGTGGAGTACGAGCTCACCCCGCTCGGGCAGTCGCTGCACGCCCCCATCCAGGCCGTCGCCGACTGGGCCGAGAGCCACGTGAACGAGGTCATGGCCGCCCGCCAGTCCGCCACCGGCTGACCCGGGCACCGTCCACCGCCTCACACCGGATCACCGGTGGACGGAGGGTTCGAGCGCGTCAGCCGTACAGGATCGGCAGGTCCACGAGAAGGACCCGCCGATCCCTGTGCGCTTCTGCGCGGAGGTCCTCGTCGAAACCCGCGCCGCTGTAGCAGGCGAGCACGGCGTCCTCGGCCCGGTGCCCCTGAGCGATGAGCAGCTCCCTGGCCCGGCGGAGCCTCTCCAGATGCCCAAGCCCCATAACCTCGTCCCACTTGACCTCGCCCAGCGAGAGCACTCGTTGCCGCTCCTCGAGAAGCGCGGGCGTCATCACCACGACGTCAAGCTGGATCTTGTTATTCTCCCTCTTCGAATGGTCGACCAGGAGGGCCGATCCGACCTCGCCCGGCGGCTCGCCGAAGAAGTCGTCCGCCAGGATCGCCCAGTCGCGGCAGATCTGCTCGAAATCCGGGCCGACGACCTGGGAGAGAAAACGCGGCTTCGACCCTCGCCACACACGTTCGGCCTCCCCCAGTTCGAGCGCCGCCCAGCGGGGCCGCATCACCGCCTGGTAGAAGGTGATGAGGGGCTCGGCGATACGGTAGACGGGCTTCTTCCGCTGGATGAGATCGTGATCCTTGACGATCAGTTGGCAGTCCTCCAGCACGTGGAGCGGATGGGCGATCTCCGCAGATTTCCGGCCGACGTAAGCGGCGATCCCGCCGTTGGTGGCGTTACCGGCCGCGATCGCACCGAGGACGGAGTGGTAGAGCCCGGGGTCACGCGCTTCCACCTCTTCCGCGAGGAGATGGCGCGCCTCCCGGAAAAGCGGCGTCTGCGGGTTGAGGGCCGTACGGCAGACCCAGTCGTCGAAGTCGGCCGGCCCGCCCGGGGTGTCGTTGCGCACGAACTGGCGGCCGTAGGCGGGTGTGCCGCCCACCACCGCGTGCAGGAGCGCCGCGAGTCCTGGATCGTCCGCCCCCCAGAACGCGGCGGCGGAGCGGTAGCGCAGCGGCTTGACGACCAGTTCGAGGCCCGCGCGCCCCCGGAGCGGCGCCTGGCCGGCGAGGAGGCGCCCCATCACCGACATCGCGGAGCCGCAGAGCAGGACCCGCGCGAAACACGGCTCCCGGTCGACATGCCACCGTCTGTCGAGGTGCCGCTGGAGGATCGAAGGCAGCTCCGGGAAATCCGGTGGATTCTCCTTGACGGCGCGGGCAGGATCGGCAGGCATGCGGCGCTTTCCCGTCTTCCGGCTCCGGGTGACCACCCCCCGCCTCGAACTGCGGCTCCCGTCCCTCGACGACCTCGACGCACTCGCCGATCTGGCCGCCGAGGGCGTGCACGACCCGCAGGAGATGCCGTTCGCCGTCCCCTGGACCGACGCGGAGCCCGCCGCGCGCGCCCTCAGCACGCTCCGGTGGCAGTTCGGCCAATGGTCGGCCTGGTCGCCGGAGAAGTGGGGCTGCTCCTTCGTCGTCGTCCGTGAGGGACAGGTCCTCGGGACCCAGGAGATCGCGGGCACCGACTTCGCGGTCACCCGCCAGGTCTCCACCGGATCCTGGCTGGGGCGGCGCTTCCACGGGCAGGGGATCGGCACCGAGATGCGCACCGCCGTACTCCACCTGGCCTTCGACGGGCTGGGCGCCCGCTACGCGCTCTCCGGCGCGTTCGCCGACAACCACGCCTCGGCCGCGGTCTCCCGCAAGCTCGGCTACCGCGACGACGGCTTCGAGGTCCTGAACCGCCGGGGCGAGGCCGCCGAGTCGCGGCGGTTCCGCCTGTCCCGCGACGACTGGACCACCCCGCCGGGATTCGGGATCCACGGCCTCGGACCGTGCCTCCCCTTCTTCGGAGCCGGCACCGCGGCCCGGACGGAGCGGTGAGAACGGGGGCATGAGAAGACCGCCGGGACGAAGGCACGGCCCGGCGGCGGAGCGACCGGCCCGGCGGACGTCCCGGCGGCAGGACGCCGGATCAGCAGGCGTCGTAGACGTAGTTGCGCTGGCCGGCCCTGCGCAGCGGCACGTCGCGCAGCATCACCGACAGGCGCGAGCCGAACCGCTTGCAGGTCTTCGTGAAGTCCGCCCGGCGATACTCGATGACGATCACGTTGGAGCCGTACTCGCCCACGTAGGTCCCGCACTCGTCGTAACGGCCGCACTCCTCGGCCACCGCGAAGTCGAAGCCCGCTTTCCGGCCCGCCCCGGCGATCTCGGCCGAGTTCTTCTGCGCGATCGCCAGGCCCTCGGCATGGGCGGCCTCGATGAGCAGCCCGGCGAACGCCAGCGCGTGCTCCTGCTTCACCAGCCCGCCCGAGCGGGAGAAGGTGTCCAGGTTGTCGATCTCGACGGCGTCGTAGCCCTTGTCCGCGCAGCCGGCGATCCAGCCGCCGACGATCCCGGCGAGGGCGGCGCGCTTGGCCGGGGTCCGGACGTCGAGCAGCAGCTCGCCCCACTCCTCGTCCTCGACGTGGGCGCCGCCCGCATCCTTGAGCAGGAGGTCGTCGTGGGTCCGCTTCCACCAGGCGGTCTCGTCCGGCTGGGTCTGGAAGCCGTTGACGTAGCAGATGTTGTAGAGACCGGCGGCCGGGGCCTCGGTCCGGTCGCGCGAGACGATCCGCGTCCCGGCGGGCGGGGTGTACCCGCCGCCGAGCTGGTAGTCGGCCTTGGCGTTCACCGGCGGGAGGACCGGCGCGGGGGCCGCGGCGGCGCCCGCCGTACCGGCGGAGAGCACGGCGCCGAGGAGGGCCGCGGTCGCGGCCAGGAGCGCGGAGCTCCGGCGGAGGCGGTGCGTCGGACGCGTCGTCGCTCGGGGGAAGGGCACGAAGAGGTTCTCCTGTACGGCTCGGCGCCCGCCCCGCACCCCGCACGGCGGGCATGCCGGAGGGCCGGTGGCCGGACGCGGACGGATCCACTCCGCTTCCGGCCGGGGACGCCGGACGGAAGCGGCCATCAGGTGCGGCAGCACGCTAACAGACCGACGCCTTACCGGCCCGCCCGATTCGCCATTTTTAAACGTCTCATAAGGAGATACTCAGTGTAATTATTAGATAACACATCGCTGAATGCATATATCACGCCTTGTCGCGGCTGCCGCCCGCCCCGGCCTCAGCCGTACAGCGCGGGCAGGTCCACGAGGAGCACGCGGTCGTCCCCCTGGGCGGCCGAGGTGAGGGCGGAGTCGAAGCCGGCTCCGCTGTAGCAGGCCAGGACGGTGCGGGAGGTGTCGTAGCCCTTGGCGGCGAGCAGGTCACGGGCCCGCCGCAGGCGCTGCAGGTGCCTGACCCCCATGACCTTGTCCCACTTCGCCTCTCCCAGGGAACGCACCGCGCGGGCCTCGTTCGGGTAGTCGGGGCCGAGGACGGCGACGTCCACCTGGATCTGCTTCCTGGTGGACGGGTCCACGACGGTGCCCGCCGCGACCTCGCCCACCCCGCCCTCGAAGACCTCGCGCGCGTGGCGGGTCGCGAACTCCCGGCAGAGAGCCTCGAAGTGCGGCCCCATGACCTTGGAGAGGAAGCGCTGCCGGGACCGCTCCCACACCTCCTGCGCGTGACCCAGCCCCAGATCGGTCCATTCGGGGCGCATGACGGCCTGGTAGAAGGAGATCAGCGGTTCGGTGATCCTGTACTGCGAGGCGGACTTGAACGCGTCCTTCTCCTTCACCAGGAGCCCGCAGTCCTCCAGCACGTTGATCGGATGGGCGATGTCGGATGACTTGTAGCCGATGTGACCCGCGATCCCGCCCCACGTGCCGTTCCCCTCGGCGACCGCGGCCAGGACCGATTGGTAGAGCGCCGGGTCCCGGATGTCCGCCTCCTCGGCCAGCAGGTAGCGTCCCTCGCGGAAGAGGGAGGTGCGGCGGTTGAGGACCGTGCGGGCCACCCAGCCGTCGAAGTCCTCCAGCGAGGCGGGGAGGTCGCCGGCCGTGAACTCGTCCCGATAGGCGGGCGTCCCGCCCACGATCGCGTGCACCAGTGCGGCCAGCCGGGGGTCGGAGATCCCCCAGAACTCCGCGGCCTCACGGAAGCCCAGCGGCTGGACGAGCAGCTCCAGCCGGGCGCGCCCCCGCAGCGGAGCCTGACCCGACAGGATCTTCCCCATCACGGAGAGCGCGGAACCGCAGATCAGCACCCGGGCGAGGCTGCTTCCCCGGTGGGTCCGCCCGCGCAGGTCGATCTCCTGCTTGAGGATGGACGGCAGCGCGGGCTCGGCCTTCATCAGGTAGGGGAACTCGTCGATGATCAGCGGGAGCGGCCGGTCCTTCGGAATGGAGAAGAAGAACGCCAGCGCGTCCCGCCAGTCCGCGAAGGGATAACCCACCGGCGATCCCGAGTATCTCGCCAGGGCCATGCCGAAGAGCCGGAGCAGTTCGATGCTCGTCCCCTCGGTCGCCTCGAAGTAGAAGCCGCCCGTCTGCTCGGCCAGCGCCTTGAGCAGGAACGTCTTGCCCTGTCTGCGCCGTCCGCTGACCACGCCGAACGCCACCTCGGCCTGCGTGCCCGCGGCGAAGGAGGCCAGGGACTCCCACTCCCACTCGCGACCGAAGACGTGGTCCGGTTTCTCGGCCATGGATGCCCCGCATATCACTGGAGTACAGACCAGTGGACTGTACTCCAGTGATATGCGCCCGTCTCAGGATTCGGGAGTGAAGGCGAAGAGCACCTCCGGGTTGGCCATGGCGTCGAGGTTGGCGGCCTGCTCGGGCGGGACGCCGAGGAGGATCTTGCGGATCGGGACCTCCAGCTTCTTGCCGCTCAGCGTGCGCGGGATGCCGGGCACCTCGGTGATCTCGTCGGGGACGTGGCGCGGGGAGAGCTCGGTCCGCAGGGCCGTACGGAGGCGGGCCACCAGGTCGCCGGTGAGCTCCGCGCCCTCGGCCATGGTGACGTAGAGCAGCAGGCGCCCCTCCTGGCCGAGCTGGCCGGTGTCGATGACCAGGCTGTCGGCGATCTCCTCGAAGCGCTCCACCACCCGGTAGAACTCGCTGGTGCCCATCCGCACGCCGCCCCGGTTCAGGGTCGAGTCGGAGCGGCCGTAGATGACGCAGCCGCCGTCGGGCAGGATCTTGATCCAGTCGCCGTGCCGCCAGACGCCGGGGTAGTCGTCGAAGTAGCTCTCCCGGTAGCGCGAGCCGTCGGGGTCGTTCCAGAACATGACCGGCATGGACGGCATCGGCACGGTCAGCACCAGCTCGCCCACCTCCCCGACCACCGGCTTCCCCGACGGGTCGAACGACTCCACCTTCGCGCCCAGGCACCGGCACGGGATGACGCCCGCGCGGACCGGGAGCAGGGGGACCGCGCCGACGAAACCGGTGCACACGTCGGTGCCGCCGGAGAACGAGCCGAGCTGCACCTCCGGGAGCGTGTCGTGCACCCAGGCGAAGCCCTCGGGCGGGAGCGGCGAACCGGTCGAGCCGAGGCCGCGCAGCCGCTCCAGCCCGCCCGGCTCCAGCCCGGCCTTCATCGAGGCGGTGATGTACGGCGCGCCGGTCCCGAAGTAGGTGACGCCCTCCTCGGCGGCCAGCCGCCACAGGGCTCCGGTCTCCGGGTGGGTGGCCGAGCCGTCGTAGAGCAGCACGGCCGAGCCGACCAGCAGGCCGCCGACGAGGTAGTTCCACATCATCCAGCCGGTCGTGGTGTACCAGAAGAAGACGTCGTCGGGGCCGAGGTCCTGGTGGAAGGAGAGCGCCTTGAGGTGCTCCAGGACCACGCCGCCGTGGCCGTGCACGATCGGTTTGGGCAGGCCGGTGGTGCCCGAGGAGTAGACGATCCAGAGCGGGTGGCCGAAGGGGACCCGCTCGAAGGCCAGGGGGCCGTCGGCCGAGCGCAGCTCCTCCCAGGTCAGCACGGTCGCGGGGCCGTCCGGGGCTCCGCCGCCGCCCGCCGCACCGCCCGCCGCGCCGGCCGTGCCGGTCGCGTCTCCCGCGCCCGCCGTACGGCCGGCCTCCTCCGTGGCCGCCGTGCCCGCGTCCGCCGTACGGCCCGCCCCCGGCGCGGGCAGGCGCACCAGGGCGGCGAGCGTGGGGAGCCGCGCGGCGATGTCACCGGCCACGCCGGACCGGTCGAAGTGCCTGCCGTTGTAGTCGTAGCCGTCCGCCGCCAGGAGCACCTTGGGCTCGATCTGGGTGAAGCGGTCGATCACGCTGGGCGCGCCGAAGTCCGGGGAGCAGGAGGACCAGATCGCCCCCAGGGAGGCGGTGGCGAGGAAGGCGACGAGCGTCTCGGGCACGTTGGGGGCGTAGGCGGCGACCCGGTCGCCCCGGCCGACCCCCAGGGCCGCGAGCCCGGTGCGGACCCGGGCGACCTCGCCGGCCAGTTCGCCCAGCGTGAGCGTGCGCCGTCCGCCCGACTCGTCGCGGAAGACCACCGCGAGCCGGTCGGGCTCCGCCTGGGCGCGGCGCAGCGCGTTCTCCGCGTAGTTCAGCGCCGATCCTGTGAACCATTCGGCCCCGGGCATCGTCCCTGATATGACGGGCCCG
This sequence comes from Planomonospora antibiotica, assembly GCF_014647955.1. Lineage (NCBI taxonomy): Bacteria > Bacillati > Actinomycetota > Actinomycetes > Streptosporangiales > Streptosporangiaceae > Planomonospora > Planomonospora antibiotica. The sequence continues at coordinate 204,067 of NZ_BMQE01000003.1, forward strand.
TCACCACGCTCCCCCACCACGCCGAAGTAGTCCCAGACCGACGTCCAGAACTCCTCCGGAGCCTCCACCGACCACCGCCAGAGCGCCTGGTAGTCGACCGGCCGGCCGAGCCACTCCATGTATGCGGTGACCTTGGCGTTCTTCGTGACGTCCGGGGTGGGTTCCCAGAGCAGCGCACCTTCCTTGACCATGCTCCCATCCTTCCCGCACCCCGTCCGGATGTCATCCCCCGGACCCACACACCCCCGCCGCACGGCATGTGGGCCGCGCACACCGCCCGGCGGCGGAGCGGACCGCCGGCTCTCGCGCCGCCCCGGGAGCGCAGTCACTCCGCCGCGAACCGGGCCGCCCCGGGAGCGCGGCCGCTCCACCACCGGCCCGGACCCCGGTCTCAGGAGCGCAACCGCTCCACCGCGACCCGGGCCGCGGTGCCGATCACCGCGTCGGCGCGCGGCTGGTTCTGCGCGGTGCCGTACGAGCGGGTGAAGACCGCCACGGCGTAGCGGCCCCCGTCGGGGTACTCCACCACCCCGGCCTCGTTGCGGAGCGTCGGCAGCGTGCCGGTCTTCCCGCTGACGGCGACGTCGTCGTACGGGAAGCCCGAGGCGAGCCGGTGCGGCCAGACCTGCAGGCCCAGCAGGCGGCGCATCGACGCGCAGGACTCCGGCGAGGCCGCCTCGTCCCGCCAGATCATGCCGAGCAGCCGGGTCGTCTCACGCGGCGTGCTGCGGTTGGTGCGGGCCGGGTCGAGCACGCGCAGCCGGGCGACCACCGCCGGATCGGTCGGCATGTCCTCCTGACCGGCGTCCTCCACGATGCTCGCGAACAGCCCGGCGCAGTCGTGCTCCAGCCACGTGCCGACCAGGCCGAAAGAGGCGAGCATGGTGTTGACCGCCGCCAGGCCGACCCGGCCGATCAGGGTGTCGGCGGCGGTGTTGTCGCTCACCGCGATCATCAGGTAGGCCAGGTCACGCAGGGAGATCGTCACGTCGTCGGCCATGGCCGACACCCCGGTGGGCCCGGGGGTGTGGGCGTCCGCCACGATCCTGACCCGCTCGGCCGGATCCAGCTCCCCCCGGTCCGCCTGCCGGAAGAACTCCACCAGCAGCGCCACCTTGAACACCGAAGCCGTGACCACGGCCCGGTCCGCCCCATAGGCGATCTCGGCACCGGTGTCCAGGTCCACGGCGTGCAGGAAACCGGTGACGCCCGCCGCGCGGAACAGTCCGTCGAAGTCCGCCGCGCCCTCCTCGCCCGCCGTTCCCGTCGCACCTGTCATGTCCGCCATGCCCGTCACGCCCGTCACGCCAGGAATCCCGAGGCGGGGCGCGTCCGCACCCGCCGCACCGGCGCCGCACCGTCGTCCGTCATCCCGGCATTCTCCTTGAGCACTCGTACGGCCACCGCCCCGAAGACCGCGGCGGCCGGTCCCGCCTCCCCCCGCCAGGCGGTCGAGATCCGCCAGGCCAGCGGCTCCCCCAGCAGCGGCCGCCAGCGCAGGCCGGGCAGCTCCACGCGGGGCCCGAAGGCGATGGCGGTCCCGGCGATGACCAGCCCGAGAGTCTGCGCCTCGTGCACCTCCTCCGGGACGAACCCGTGACGGCGGCACTCGGCGAGGGTCTCCTCCTGCAGCCCGGGCTCTCCGGGGAACAGGACGAGCCGGCGGCCGGCCAGGTCGGCCAGGTGCACCGACGACCGTCCCGCGAGCGGGTCCGGCTCGGCCAGCAGGACGCCCGGGCGCTGCACGAGCACCGGGCCGAAGCTCAGCCCCGGGGCCGCGACCGGGTGCCGGAGCACGCCCACGTCGAGGGTGCCGGCGGCGAGTCCGGCGACCTGGTCGGTGCTCCACATCTCGGCGGGGGCCAGCCGCACCCGGAGGTCCGGCTCCTCTCCGCCCGCCTCCCGGAAACCGTCGATCAGGGCGGCGATCACCGCCGAGCCCAGGTCGGGCGGGACTCCGACCCGCAGGACCTCGCCCTCCCCCCGCTCCGCGAGGGCACGGAGCCGGTCGACCCGGTCGACGATCTCCCTTGCCTCTGCCAGGAGCGCCCGTCCCGCCTCGGTCAGCCGGACCTGGCGGCTGGAGCGGTCGAAGAGCCGGACGCCCAGTTCCTCCTCCAGGCGGCGGATGCGCTGGCTGAGCGGCGGCTGGGCCATGCCGAGCCGGATCGCGGCGTTGCCGAAGTGCAGTTCCTCGGCGACGACGGTGAAGTAGCGCAGATGCTTCACCAGGTCCATGAGCAGCGATGATATCGCTTCCGCTATTGAATGCTGACATATATCGTCATTGGACACAAAGGCGTCTCCCCTGGTCCCCTCCGGACTTCTCTGCCGGCGGGGACAAGGGGAGACGCTCATGAAGCCGAGAAACCGCGTCATCGCCGCCGTCGCGGCCCTGCTCGTCCCGGCCGTCGCAGCAGGCGGGGTCGTGTGGGCCCTGCGTATCCAGGGCTCGCCCGAGCAGACGGCCCGGGGCTTCCTCGCCGCCCGCTTCCCGCCGCCCTGGCGGACTCCGATGAGCGGTCGGGGACGGCGAGCAAGCGGTGGCGTCAGCCGGTCCGGGCGGGAGCGGTGAGGCGGGTCACCGCCTCGACGAGCCGGGCCGGGTCGGACAGGTCCGGCAGGACCACGTCCGCACCCGCCTCGTGCAGCTCGGCCGGGAGGGACCGACCGGTGGCGACCGCGATCATCGAGGCGCCGGCGATCCGGGCGGCCTGCACGTCCCGGGCCGAGTCGCCGATCAGCACGGTGTTGCTCCCGTCGAAGACGGCGCCGTGCCTGCGTCCCGCGCGGCCCTGCGCCACCTGGAGCAGGCTGGCCTTGGGGTAGACCTCCTCCCCGTAGCCGCCGATCTCGAAGTCGACGTAGCGGTCCAGGCCGAACGCGGTCAGCTTGTGCACGGCGTTGCTCCTGATCGTGCCGGTGAGCACCGACTGCACCGTGCCGTGGAGCCGGGCCACGGCCTTCAGCGCGTCCTTCGCCCCCGGCATCGCCCTGCCCTCCTTGGCCAGCCGCCTGCGCCGGGCGCCGAAGGCCTCGGCCAGCGCGTCCAGGAACTTCGGGAGGTGCTCGTCGGAGGCGACGACCCCGTTGATGGCCAGGGTCTCGAAGACGATCTCGGAGTCCGGGCGGCCGTTGTGCTGGGTCAGCTTCACCAGCGGCCTCCCGGTGACCTGCCGGAAGGCGTCGGCGTAGGCGTCACGGGTGACGATGGACACGTCGACGAGGGTCAGATCGACGTTCCAGAGAACGAGGCGGTTGATCGTGGCCTCCGGAAATGGGTGGGATGCCAGAGTACGGCCGCCGCCGTGCTCCGGCCGCCCCCGATGCCGAAACCGTCCCGCTCGGTCGAGCCGGGAGGAACCGGGAGGAGCCTCTCGGCTCGGGAGAGGTTCTCCCCTCCCGGAGCCCGGCTTCCGGGAGCAGGCCGGTCAGGCGTGGTCGACGGCGTCCGCGAGGGTGTCCACCACCGGGACGCCCAGCGCCTGCAGGTCCCTGCGGCTGGTCATGCCACCGGTGTAGAGCACCGCCCGGGCCCCGACGTGCTGCGCGGCGTGGGCGTCGTCCACGCTGTCGCCGATCACGAGCACGTCGGCCGGGTCGACGCCCAGGGCCTTGAGGTGGGCCACCATGGACTCGGCCTTGTGCCCGCCGGGCACGCTGTGCAGCAGCCCGTCGACGCGGGTGAAGTGCCGGTCGATGCCGTAGTCGGCGACCTTGGCGACCAGACGCTCGTGCCACCACATCGACAGCAGCGACTGGCTGCCGCCCGCGCGCTCCCACTCCTGCAGGGTGGAGAGCGCGTCGGCCGTCAGGCCGCACTCCAGCATCAGCCGGTGGTAGTGGTCGTGGAAGCCCTGGTCCATCAGCTCCCACTCGCCGTCGGCCAGCGGGCGCCCGAGCATGCGCTCGTAGGCCGTCCAGATCGGGCGGGTGTAGACGGCGCGGAAGCCGTCGGCGTCGTAGGCGCCCACGCCGTACGGCTCGAAGACCGCGTTGGTCGCGCCGACCACGGCCTCGATGTCGTCGAAGAGCGTGCCGTTCCAGTCCCAAACGATGTGTCTCATATCGCCACCAAGCCTAGCCAGCGCCCCGCGTGCCCCGCACCGGGATAAACCCGGGACGGGACCTCAGCCGGCCAGGTCGGAGATCTCCTGGGTGGCGTACCACAGGAGCTCGTGGGCCTCGGCGCCGTCCACGGTGAAGCGCGCGTCGTCGTCACCGGCGTCGGCCGCGGGCAGCGCGGCGACGGCGGCCTCGACGTCGGCGGCGGCCGACTCCTCGTCCACGTGGACGGCGGCGATCTCCTCCAGCGCGACCGCCCGGGCGAGCCGCACCCGCGACCGCTCGGCGAGGTCGGCGCCCACGGCCACGGCCTCGTCCGGCACCTCGACCGCGATCACCACCCGGCGCGCGGCGACCTCCACGCCGTCGGCGCGGTCGGCGGCCAGCATCCGCAGGGACGCCCTGGCCGCGTCGGTCAGGGCGACGTACTCCAGCTCCTCGGTGTCGCCCGAGGCGTACCACTCGATCAGCGCGGGGGTCACCGCGTAGCCGGTCAGCGGGGCCGGGCCGAACTCCTTCGCGGTGGCCACGCGGGCCAGCGCCGGGAGCGTGGCCGGCAGGTAGACGCGCATCCGTTCCTCGATCTGCTCATACGATCTCTGCTGCGGCGCGGCGGCGGAGGCCGGCGCCGGATGACACCCGAGTCTGCCAGTCCCCCCGACCCGGCCGCGAGATCCGGTCCCCCGGCGGCGAGCCGGGCTCCGGGGCGGGCCCCGCGGGCGCGGTAGGCGCAGCGGGGCGGGCGCGATAGGCACGACCCCTCGGGGGGCACGGACACCGGGCACGGACGGCGGGCACGGACGGCGGGCAGGCCGCCCTCAGCGCAGGACGACCAGACCGCCCTCAGCGCAGGACGACGCCGAGGAGCCCCTCCAGCTCGGTGATGGTCGTCTCCGCGTCCCGGTGGTGCACCCCGGTGATCCCCAGCGCGCGGGCCGCCGCGATGTTGGCCTCGATGTCGTCGACGAACACGCACTCGGGGCCGGAGAGCCCCACCAGGTCCAGGGTGTGCCGGAAGATCCGCGGCTCCGGCTTGCGCATGCCGATCTCGCCGGAGATGACCACGTGGTCGAAGAGGTCCTCCCACGCGTCCCGGGGGTAGTCGTTGGCCCAGGAGTTGGAGAGCAGGCAGGTCCTCAGTCCTGCGGCGCGGGCGGCGCCCAGCATGTCGTACATCGGCTGGACCGGCTGGAAACCGGCGAACATCCGGGTCAGCAGCCCCTCGGCGACCGGCGGCACGCCGTCCAGCGTGAGCAGCCTCCTCGCCAGGTCCTGCTCGAAGTCCAGGGCGGAGATCTCACCGCGCTCCAGCGCGTGGATCGTGTTCTCGCCGTCCGCGGCGCCCTCGTAGGCGTGCATGATCAGCTCGCGCATCACGTCGCGGTAGCGGTCCGGGTCGATCCGCTCGGCGGCGATCCACACGTCGATCGCCTCGCGCAGCCCGGTGGTGAGAACACCGCCCCAGTCGATCAGCACGCCCTTGAACATCCCGCCTCCTCGTCTGGAACGGGTTACAGGTTAGGCGCAGCCGACGGGGAGGCGGAACCGGGCGGGTGCCGGTGGGGGGATCGGGCGGGGCCTACGCCCTCACCCGGCCTGCCCGGGACTCCAGGTAGCGTCGCTCGGCGAGGCTGGCGGTGGCCTGCGCGGCGCGCCGGTAGTGCTCGTACGCCCCGGCCGTGTCGCCGGTCTTCTCCAGCAGGTGCGCCCGCACGGACAGCAGCCGGTGGTGCCCGGCCAGGCGCTCGTCACCGTCCAAGGCGGACAGCAGGGCCAGCCCGGCCGACGGGCCCGCGGTCTCGGCGAGCGCGACCGCCCGGTTGAGGGTGACCATCGGGTTGGGCGCGATCCGTTCCAGGACCAGGTAGAGGGCGTGCACCTGCGGCCAGTCGGTCTCCCCGGCCGTGGCCGCGTCGGCGTGCGTGGCGGCGATGGCGGCCTGGAGCAGGTACGGTCCCAGCGCCGGGCCGGCCAGCGACGCCTTGACCAGCTCGACGCCCTCGTCGATCAGCTCGCGGTCCCACTCCGTACGGTCCTGCTCGTCCAGCGGCACCAGGTCGCCGGCCGCCGTCGTCCGCGCCTTCCGGCGGGCGTGGGTCAGCAGCATCAGCGCGAGCAATCCGGTCACCTCGCCGTCCTCAGGCAACTGCGCGTGCATCATCCGGGTCAGCCGGATCGCCTCGTGCGCGAGGTCGACGCGGTGCAGCTCGCTGCCTGAGGAGGCGGTGTAGCCCTCGTTGAAGATCAGATAGAGCACGTGCAGGACGACCCGCAGCCGTTCCTCGCGCTCCGCGCCGTCCGGCAGGCCGAACGAGCTGCCGGCGGCCTTTATGCGCTGCTTGGCCCGGCTGATCCTGGCCGCCATCGTGCCCTCCGGCACCAGGAACGCGCGGGCGATCTCGGCCGTGGTCAGACCACCGACCGCCCGCAGCGTCAAGGCGGTCTGGGAGGTCGCCGTCAGCGCCGGATGGCAGCACAGGAACAGCAGGACCAGCGTGTCATCGGTGTCCGGCACCTCGGGTGCCACCCTGGTGGCCGTCGCCGACTCCCGCTCGCGGCGCGCGCGGTCACTGCGCATCTGGTCGATGAGCCGCCGGGACGCGACGGCCACCAGCCAGCCTCGCGGATTGCCCGGCATGCCGTTAGCCGGCCACTGCACGGCTGCGGCGAGGACGGCCTCCTGCACGGCGTCCTCGCACTCCTCGAACCGGCCGTACCGGCGTACCAACGCGCTGAGGACCTGCGGCGTGAGCTCGCGCAGCAGGTCCTCGATGGCCGATGCCGTCATGCCTCCAATTGTCCGTCAGCGAACATCACCTGCCGCACCTCGACCCCGAGACCCTCGATCGCGGCGTCCGGGATCCGCGCCGCCAGCTCGATCGCCCGTTCCCTGTTCTCGCAGTCGATCAGGTAGAAGCCGCCCAGATACTCCTTGGCCTCCAGGAAGGGCCCGTCGGTCACCACCGGCTGACCGTTGCGTACGGACACCACGGCGGCCTGCGACGGGTCGACCAGCGCCTGTGTGGTGATCAGCTCGCCGGACCTCTTCAGCGCCTCGATGAACCTGCCGTGGCCGTCGCCGATCGCCGCCTTCTCCTCGTCGGTCAGCGCATCCAGCACGGCCGGGTTGATGTGCATGCTGATCAGGAACTGCATCTCGCACCCCTCGTGGTTCACGGGCCCCGGACCGGGCCCTTCGACCGGTCGGTCGGAGCCGTCGTCTCCGTCTTGACATCCCCCGCCGGAACTTTCGCACGGATTCTCGCCCGCGCCGATGTCAAGAAGCCCCCGACCGCTCCGACCGACCGGCGAAACATCGAGAGAACAGAGAGCTTCGGATATGCGAATCAACCGGGCATGGCTGGGAGCGGCCCTCCTCATGCTGCCGACATTCGTCGTCGCGGTGGACACGACGGCGCTGCTCCTCGCGCTCCCGCAGCTGAGCGCCGACCTGGGTGCCACCGGCGTCCAGCAGTTGTGGATCAGTGACGGCTACGGATTCCTGGTGGCCGGCCTCGTCATCACGATGGGCACACTCGCCGACCGCATCGGCCGGCGGCGGCTGCTGATCATCGGCGCGGCGGCGTTCGCGGTGCTGTCGGTCGTGGCCGCCTTCGCGACCGACCCGTTGCTGCTGATCGTCGCGCGTGCGCTGCTGGGCGTCGCGGGCGCGACCCTGGCGCCGTCCACACTCGCCCTGCTCACCAACATGTTCCGCGACGAACGAGAGCGTGGGAGGGCCATCGCGATCTGGGCGGCCTGCCAGTTCACCGGCGGCGCGCTCGGACCCGTCCTCGCCGGATTCCTGCTCCAGCACCTCTGGTGGGGATCGGTGTTCCTGGCCGCCGTGCCGGCGATGGCGCTGCTGGTGCTCGCCGGGCCGGTCCTCCTGCCGGAGTTCCGCAGCGACCGGACCGGTCGGCTGGATCCGGCCAGCGTCGGGCTGTCGCTCGCGGCGGTGCTCCTGACGGTGTACGGCGTCAAACAGCTGTCCGTCGAAGGCGCGCGGGCCGTGCCGGCGGCGGCCCTGGTCGTCGGCACGGCTGTCGGAACGCTGTTCGTACGGCGGCAGCTGCGGCTGGAGACCCCGTTGCTGGACCTGCGGCTGCTGCGCAACCGCCTGTTCACGGCCGTACTCGTCGCGCTGGTCGGCGCCGGCATCGCCATGGCCGGTACGGGCCTGCTGGTGACCCAGTATCTGCAGAGCGTGCTGGACTTCTCTCCGGTCGCGTCGGCGGTGCTGTTCGCACCGATGGGCCTGGGCGTGGCGGCCGGGACCATGGCCGCGCCGGCGCTGGCCCGACGGATGAGGCGGACGACCGCGATCGCCGGCGGGATGGCGGGAGCGGCGCTGGGCAGCCTGCTGCTCGTCGGTGTCGGCGGCGCGGGCTCCCTGCCGCTGGTGATGGTCGGCATCGCCGTACTGGCGCTGGGCACCGGCCCGCTGTTCGCGCTGGGCACCGGGCTGGTCGTCGGGGCCGTACCGCCGGAGTGGACCGGTTCGGCGGCGTCGATGTCGGAGACCGGCAACTACCTCGGCGGTTCGCTCGGCTTCGCGCTGCTCGGCGTGGTGGCCGCGGTGGTCTACCGCAACCGGATGGACGGCACGTCCGACTCACTGGCCGACGCGGTCGCCGCCGGCCGGCACCTGCCCGCCGGTCAAGGCACGGAACTGCTGCACACCGCGCGGGAGGCGTTCACCGCCAGTCTGCACGTCACCGCCGCCGTCGCCGCGATCATCTTCACCGGGCTGGCCGTACTGGTCCTGACCATGCGCCCGGCCGCCCCGGCTGCGCTGCCCGACTACGAGGCGACTCGCTCGTAGTGCCCGCCGTGGCCGACGTTCCCGCCGCGGGCTGCTCGGTGACCGGCGGAGCGAGCCGGTCGGCCGGCCCGTCAGGCCGTCGGCGACGGGCCCACCGCCGGTCCCGTCCAGTCCTCCTTCCACCATGGTCGGCCCCGCTGCAGGCCGGGCTCCGCACAGGGCCTAGCGGGCCCTGGAGGTGATCAGCGAGGCGACCTTGCGGTGCGCGGCCGAGCGCAGCACCCGCTCCGCCTCGGCCGGGTCCGCCACCGGCGCCTTCGTCAGGAGGCCCCGGGCGGCCTTCAGCTTCAGCAGCCGCCGGACGGACTCGTCGAGGCGCTCGCCGGAGATCCGGCCGGACCGCACCGCGGCCAGCACCGCCCCGTGCGCCTTCGGGTAGTCCGGCGGCATCAGCAGCAGGTCCGCCCCGGCCAGGACGGCCCGCACGGCCACCTCCCCGTCGCCGTACTTCTCGCGCACGCCCGCCATGTTCAGCGCGTCGGTGGAGACGACGCCCTCGAAGCCGAGCTTCTCGCGGAGCAGCCCGGTCAGGATCGGCTTGGAGAGCGTGGCCGGGTCCCCCGACGGGTCGAGCTTCGGCATGACCACGTGGGCACTCATGATCGCGTCGACGTCCGCCTCGATGGCGGCGGCGAACGGCGGCGCGTCCAGCTTCGACCACTGGGAGCGGGAGTGCTTGATCACCGGGAGGCCGGTGTGGCTGTCGACGCTCGTGTCGCCGTGGCCGGGGAAGTGCTTGGCCGTGGCGGCGACCCCGGCGTCGTGGAAGCCCCTGACCGCGGCGGCGACCATCGGCGCGACCTTCCCGGGGTCCGAGCCGTAGGCGCGCGGGCCGATCACCGGGTTGCGGGGGTTGACGTTCACGTCGGCGACCGGGGCGAAGTCGAGGTTGACGCCCAGCGCCCGCAGCTCGGTCCCGGTCACCTTCGCGGCCCTGCGCGCCAGCGAGGGGTCACCGGTGGAACCGATCACCTTCGCCGCGGGCAGCTCGGTGACCAGCGGCGCGAGCCGGGAGATCTGCCCGTTCTCCTGGTCGGCGCCGACGAGCAGCGGGACACCGGGCGAGGCCTTCTGCATGCCGTTGGTCAGGGCGACGAGCTGCCGGACGCTCTTCACGTTGTCCGCCCAGGGGAACAGGATCACCCCGCCGGGCCGGTACTTGGCGATCACCTTGGCCGGTGTGGCCGCGCCGAAGCGGGCCTGGTTCTCCCCGGACGAGGTGGTGGCCGACGAGCCGTACAGGACGGGCATGAAGAGCTGGCCGACCTTCTCCTCGACGCTCATCCCGGCGAGCACGCCCTCCACCGAGGAGGAGGACGAGCGCGCCGCGCCCTCGGAGGTCGCCTCCGGCCGGGCGGCGGCCGTCTCCCGCACCGCCGGGGCGGCCTCGTTCGCCCTGCCCGCGGAGGGGCCGCCGGAGGCCTGCGAGGCCGCCCCCGAACCGGCGCAGCCGGCCACCATCGTCACGATCACTGCAAGACCCGTCGTACGAATGCACCGAACCATGGCGACCACGCTATCCGCGCGGGCGACCGGACGGCCCGGCGCTTCGCCGTCTCTTTAGATCCCGCCGGTCCCCCGTCTCACAGTCCCAGCTCGGACAGGCCCGGCAGGTGCTCCCGGGCGGCGTCCCGCGCCTGCGCGGGCGAGGCGGCCGCCCGCGCGGCCCGCGCGGCGAGCCGGCACTGCTCCCGGCTGTGCCGCGCCAGAGCCGCCCGTACGGCGGGCAGCGCGGGAGCGCTCATCGACAGCGAAGCCGCGCCGAGCCCGACCAGCACGCAGGCGAGGACCGGGTCCCCGGCGGCCTCTCCGCACACCCCGCACGGCCGGTCCCGCCCCGCGGCCCCGGCCGCGGCCAGGGCGACCAGGTCGAGCAGGGCGGGCTGCCAGGCGTCGTGCAGCGCGGCCAGCGCACCCACCTGGCGGTCGGCGGCGAAGGCGTACTGCGCCAGGTCGTTGGTGCCGACCGAGAAGAAGTCGGCCTCGGCGGCCAGGTCGGCGGCGCGCAGGGCGGCGGAGGGCACCTCGATCATGACGCCCGCGGACGGCAGGCCCGCTTCCCGGCACGCGGCCGCGAACAGGGCCGCCTCCTCGGCGGTCGCCACCATCGGGGCCATCACCCGGAGCACGGCCGTACCCCGGGAGGCCGCCCGCGCCAGGGCGGCCAGCTGGGTCTCCATCACCTCGGGGTGGAGCCGGAGGAGCCGTATCCCGCGCTCTCCCAGCGCCGGGTTCGGCTCCTCGCCCGGCGGCGGCAGGAACGCCAGCGGCTTGTCCGCCCCCGCGTCGAGCGTGCGCACGACGACCTGCCCGCCGGGGAACGCCTCCAGCACCTCCAGGTAGGCCGCCTCCTGCTCCTCGGCGGACGGCGCCTCCGCCCGGCCCAGGAAGAGGAACTCGGTCCGGTAGAGCCCCACGCCCTCCGCGCCGTGCTCCAGCGCGTCCGCCAGGTCCTGCGGCCCGCCGATGTTGGCCAGCAGCGGCACGGCGTGCCCGTCCGCGGTCGCGCCGGGGCCGGTGACCGCCGCGAGCGCGGCCCGGCGGGCGGCGGCGGCCCCGCGGGCGGCGGCCACCTCCTCGGCGGAGGGCGCGAGCCGTACCAGGCCCGAGGATCCGTCGGCGAGCACCGGCGTGCCCGGCGCGACGGCGGTCGCGCCGGGGCACGCCACCACGGCCGGCACGCCCATCGCCCGCGCGATGATCGAGGTGTGGCTGGTCGGGCCGCCCTCCTCGGTGACGAACGCGGCCACCTGGTCCGGGGAGAGCAGCGCGGTGTCCGCGGGGGCCAGGTCGCGGGCGACGAGCACGTACGGCCCCGCCCCGGCGGGCACCGCGTCCGCCACCGGCCGGCCGTCCAGGACCGCGAGCGCGCGGTCCCGGACGTCGTCCAGGTCCGCGACGCGGGCGCCCAGGTAGCCGCCGGCCTCGGCGAGCATGCTCCGGTAGCGGCCGAATCCCTCGTAGACCGCGCGGGCGGCGCTCTTCCCGGCCCGGACCAGCTCGGCGACCTCGTCCGACAGGCCGGGGTCGCGCGCCATCAGGGCCTGGGCCTGAAGGATCTTGCCGCCCTCGCCGCCGGCTCGCTCCCCCCGCTCCTGGAGGTCCGCGGCGACCCGTTCCAGCGCCCCGAGCGCCCGGTCCCGCTCCGCTCCGGCGTCCCCGCCGTGCGGGACGTCGGCCGGAGGCGGCGGGGCCGCCCGGGACATCACGCGGGCGGGTCCGAACCCGGCGCCGGGACTCACTCCGGTCCCCTGGAGCGTCCCGCTCACGGCGCCGAGGCGATCTCCGCCAGCCGGTCGAGGAGTTCCTCCGCCCCTTCGCCCTCCGCCCTGATCACCACGGTGTCGCCCTGGCGGACGTCGAGCGAGAGGACGCCGAGGATGCTCTTGGCGTTGACCGGCTTGCCGCCGGCCTTGGCGACCGTGATGTCCAGCGCGGCCTTGGCCGCGGTCTGCACGAACGTCGCGGCGGGACGGGCGTGCAGACCGACCTCGGCCTTGACGATGACGTGACGCTCGGGCACGGGCTCCTCCTGAAAGATCCGGCCGGGCGGTCTAGACCACCCGGCTCGCCATATGGCAGGGGAAGGCCGGTCGGCCCCGCCGGGTCACGGCCGCGGGACGGGCCCGCGGTCCCCGGCGCTTCCGCCCCGTGACCCGGCCTCTCTCCTCCGCGAGACCGGGTCACGGGGCCTCGTTCCCCCCGAGAGCGCAAATTGCACTTAAGTCCTATTCTTCCCGAAGATCCACTTTCCGCCTCCACCGCCGTCGCACCCGGACCTCAGGCCCATCGGAACAGCTCGTCCCCGGCGTCCACGACCCCGTCGGCGATCTCCGTGACGGCCTCGGCGAACGCGTCCAGCGCCACCACCGGGCAGACCGGGGAACGCCCGCCCGCCTCGATCCCGGCGGGGTTCCAGGCCACCACGGGCTGGCCCGCGCTCACCCGGTCGCCCTCGGCGGCCAGCAGCTCGAAGCCCTCCCCCCGCAGCTGCACGGTGTCGATGCCCAGGTGGACCAGGATCCCCCGGCCGTCGTCCCCCACCACCACGAACGCGTGCGGGTGCAGCTTGTGGATCCGCCCCGCGATGGGCGAGACCACCCGACCGGGCCGGCGCGCCGGGTCGATCGCCGCCCCCGGCCCGACCAGCCCTTCGGAGAACACGGGATCGGGAACCGCCGTGAGGCCGACGGCCGTCCCCGCGACCGGGGCCAGAACTGCGGTCATCACCCTCCCTCGGGCCGTACGTGCCCGCGCCGGCGGGGACGGTCCACTGCGCTCCTCGGCCTGCACCGCGCCCCTCGGCCCGCGGGCCCCGGCAGGCCCGGGGGTACGGCAGGCCCGGGGGCCCTCCGACCCGACAGGCCCGGCGGGCACTGCCGACTCGACAGGCCCGACGGGCCCGCCCTGCCGGGCTCCTGCCGGGCCCTCAGCCGATGATGTCCTCGATGTCTCCGGCGATGGTGTCGGCCTGGGGCCCCACCACCACCTGGACGACGTTGCCCGCGGCCATGACCCCGTGGGCGCCGGCCGCCCGCAGCGCGGCCTGGTCGACCTTCGAGGCGTCGCGCACCTCGGTCCGGAGCCGCGTGATGCACGGTTCGATGTCGATGATGTTCTCCGCGCCACCGAGCCCCGCGATGATCGCGCCGGCGTCTGCCGCCATATCGCCCTCCTGCCTTGACGGTCCCCGACCAGACTAGGTCCGGGGGTCAGTCCGTCTGGGTCACCTTGTTGAGGCCGCGCGGCGCGTCGGGGTCGATCCCCAGCCGGCGCGAGAGAGCCTCGGTGAGCAGCTGGCCCGGGACGACGAGGCCGAGCGGGGCGACCCACTCGGGCAGGTCGGGCCCGTTCAGCGCCGCCGTGCCCGCCGCCGCGAGCCGGGGGCCGCCGCCCACGGTGAAGGCCGCGGCGCCGGCGCCGGTGACCCGCTCGGCGAGCGCCACGGTGCCGTCCAGGGTCGGGCCGTCCCCGGCCGCGACCAGGATCGCGGGGGTGTCGGCGTCCACCACGGCGATCGGGCCGTGCAGCAGGTCGGCGTAGGACAGGCCCATGGCGTGCAGGTAGCAGGCCTCCTTCAGCTTGAGCGCCGTCTCCAGGGCGGTGGAGAAGGCCAGGCCGCGGCCGGAGACCACGACGCCCGGCTTGTCCGCCAGCCCCTCGACGACGCCGTCCAGGTCGCCCGGGTCGCCGATCAGCTTCTCCACCGCCTCGGGGACCCGCCGCAGGTCGCCGGGGTCGACATCGGCGCCCAGGCCGAGGCCGAGCACGGCCAGCGCGGCGAGCTGGGTGGTGTAGGTCTTGGTCGCCGGGACGGCCTTCTCCTCGCCCGCCAGGGTGCACAGGGCGAGGTCGGCGGCCTGCGCCAGAGGGCTCCCCTCGCCGCCGTTGGTGATCGCCACGGTCCGGGCGCCGCAGTCCCTGGCCCAGGCGAGGGTCTCGACGATCTCCTCGGTCCGGCCGGACTGGGACAGGCCGACGGCCAGGACGCCGTCGAGGTCGAGCCGGCGCCGGTAGGTGGTGGCGATCGAGGGGGCGGCGAGGGTGGACAGGCGGCCCGCGTGCGCCTCGATGAGGTATCGGCCGTAGACTGCGGCGTTGTCGGAGGTGCCACGGGCGACGAACAGCAGCTGCCGGGTCTCCCGCGCCAGGCGCTCCACCTCCCCGACCCTGGGGAGAAGGGCGTCCAGCGTGGCCTGCAGCGCAGCGGGCTGCTCGGCGATCTCGCTGCGCATCTTGGTCGTCATCTCGCGCTCATCCTCCGGTTGGGACAGGCGCGATCGGGCCGTTATCGATCCGTCGCCGGTCCGTACGTTGACACCCTTTTCCGGCCTGTGGTCTAGTCCGGACTAGACCAGTACGAACCATAGCCCATCAGACATTTCATATCGAGAGGGGGCGGAATCCCATGGCGCAGATCGATCCGGACAGTCCGATCCCGAAGTACTTCCAGCTCCGCGAGATCCTGCTCGACCTCATCGACAGCCACGAACTGGCCATCGGCACGGCGATCCCGTCCGAGCGCGAGCTCTGCCAGCGCTTCGGGCTCTCCCGCATGACCGTACGGCAGGCGGTCGACCACCTGGTCTCCGAGGGCAGGCTGCAGCGCGTCGCGGGCAAGGGCACCTTCGTGGCCCGGCCCAAGATCGAGATGCCGCTCCGGCTGACCTCGTTCAGCGACGAGATGCGCGCCCGCGGCATGGAGCCCGGCTCGCGCGACCTGGACCGCCGGGTGGTCCGCGCCAGCGCCCACCTCGCCAGGGAGCTGGGCATCCAGCCGGGCGACGAGGTGCACTTCATCGAGCGGCTGCGCACCGCGGCCGGTGAACCCATGTGCATCGAGCGCGCCCACATCCCCGTCTCCCTCGCGCCGGACCTCGCCGCCCACGACCTGACGGGCCGCTCCCTCTACGCCCTGCTGGAGACCCGCTACGGGCTGATGCTGGACGCGGGCGAGCTGACCATCGACGCGGGCATCGCCGACCCCGGCGACGCCGACCTGCTGAAGCTGCCGCGCGGCGGGGCCGTCCTGCTGCTCCAGCGGCGCTCGTTCGCCGGGGGCGTCTGCGCCGAGCTCGGCGTCTCCACCTACCGCGCCGACCGCTACCAGCTCCGCACGGTGCTGGAGACGCCGGCGCGCCGCGCCTGACCCCGCCCCCTCCCGGCCCCGCCCGCCCACCGGGGAAACGTCCGGTCACACGCTCCCGGTCCGAGGGCGGGGATCTGCACGCTGGAGGCAATCGATGAGCTCCACCTCAGCGGGCGCGGCGGCGTCCGGATCCGGACCGGGTCCCGGCTCCGCCGTGATGGGCGTGCTCCAGCGGCTGGGCCGCTCGCTCATGCTCCCGATCGCGGTCCTCCCCGCCGCCGGTCTGCTGCTCCGGCTGGGCCAGGACGACCTGCTGGGCCGTACGGACAACGCCTTCGCCGACGACGCGGCCCACGTGCTCGGCACCGCGGGCGGCACGCTCTTCGACAACCTGCCCGTCCTGTTCGCGATCGGCGTGGCCATCGGGTTCGCCAGGAAGGCCGACGGCTCCACCGCGCTGGCCGGGCTCGTCGGCTACCTCGTCTTCCACGCCGTCAGCATGAAGATGTTCTTCACACTGTTCGACGACGGCCTGAAGAAGTCGATCACCACGCAGGTCTTCGACCCGGCCACCCCGGGCGTGCCGAAGATCGTGCTCGACCTCGGCGCGCAGAACCCGACCGGGGTGCTCGGCGGCATCGCCATGGGCCTGGTCTCCGCGACGCTCTGGCAGCGCTTCCACCGGACGAAGCTCCCCACCGCGCTGGCGTTCTTCAGCGGCCGCCGCCTGGTGCCGATCCTCACCGCCTTCGCCGGACTGGTGATCGGGGTGGCCGTCGGCTTCGTCTGGCCCGTCCTCGGCGGCTGGGTCCGCGCCTTCGGGGTCTGGCTCGCCGAGAACAGCACGCTCGGAGCCGGCGTCTACGGCATGGTCAACCGGGCGCTGCTCCCCCTCGGCCTGCACCACATCGTCAACAACATCGTCTGGACCCAGGTCCCCGCCTGCGTGACGGAGACCGGCAAGCGGCTCGCGGGCGACCTGGTCTGCTTCAACAACGGCGTCCAGGGCTACGGCGGCTTCGAGGCCGGTTTCTACCCGGTCCTGATGTTCGGCCTGCCCGCCGCGGCGATCGCCATCTGGCGGGCCGCCCCGCCGCACCGGCGCACCGCGGTCGGCTCCATCATGGTCTCGGCCGCACTCACCGCCTTCCTCACCGGGATCACCGAGCCGATCGAGTTCGCCTTCATCTTCGTGGCGCCGGTCCTGTTCGTCGTGCACATCGTCCTGACCGGGGTCTCCCTCGCCGTCGCCTCGGCGCTGGGGGCCAAACTCGCCTTCAGCTTCTCCTCCGGCCTGATCGACCTCGGCCTGTACGGCACCGCCCCCAACGCGCACGGGGTGCCGGTCGTCATCGCCATGGGGCTGGTCTACGCGGTGGTCTACTACGCGGTGTTCGGCTTCCTGATCAGACGCCTGGACATCATGACGCCGGGCCGCGAACCCGAGCCGGACGTGGACTCCGGCGACGCGGCGCCGGGTGCCGCCTCCTCCTGAACCCGCCTCCTCCCGGAAACCCCGGTCCCGGCCACCTCCCGAACCCCTCCTCCCGGGAACTCAGGCAGCCTTTCGAACCCCTCCTCCCGGGAACTCAGGCAGCCTTTCGAACCCCTCCTCCCGGGAACTCAGGCAGCCTTTCGAACCCCTCCTCCCGGGAACCCCGGCCGCCTCCGCGAAGCCGGTTCCGGTCATCCTCCGGAAACCGCGAACGCGTCCGGAACCCGCTTCCCGGTGGGCGGGAACCACTCCAGCTTGAGGTGATCTTCCCCGCACAACGGACGGAACGGCCGCGGTTCTCCGGAAAGCTGGTGCGCGACGTATCTGGGCGGGGGACCGGAAACTCCTAGAGGTGTCAGTTCCGCACCGACCTTCGAACCGGAGTCGCCATGTCCCCCGCGTCGTCCCCAGCGCCACTCCCCCGGATCGCCCCGTCGCCCCTGGCCGAGCCGCCCGGCGACGACGAGCGGGCCGCCCGCACGTCTCCGGCCGCTCCGCCGTACGTGCAGGGCGCCCTCGCCCTCGCCCCCGAGCCGGAGCCCGCCGCCCCCGCGATCCGGCGGCCGCTGGTCTGGGGGCCGCCCGGCGCGGTCCCGGACGAGCGGCGGCTGCGGGCCCTGGCGCAGGCCGTGGCCGAGATCCTGGCCGGACGGCGGCCCCCGGCGAGCGTCTCCCGCCACCTGACCCGCCGGGCCCACGCGGAGCTGATCCGCACAGGGAAGATCATCGACTGCGCGCGGCCCCCGGTGGTGGGCGCGCCGCACGTCTCCCAGCCCCGGGACGGAGCGGTGGAGATGTGCGTGCTCGTACGCTGCGGCGAGCGCTCCCGCGGGCTGGCCCTCAGGCTGGAGCGCCGGGGCGTGCAGTGGCTGTGCACCGACTTCGAGACGACCCCCTGACCTCCGCCGTTCGGACCCGGGGCCCCGCGCCCGAACGGCCGGGCACAGCCCACCCCGCAACCGAACGGCCGGTGGCGGCGGACCGAAGTCCGCCGCCACCGGCCGTTCTCCCACCGTCCGGGCTCCGGGTCCGCGGGAGGTCCCGCGGTCCCGGGATCAGGCCCCGGCGTGCTTCGGGTCGCCGTGGCAGCGCTTGTACTTCTTGCCGGAGCCGCAGGGACAGGGGGCGTTGCGCTCGACGTCGCCGTAGGCGTCCCGCTCCTCCTTCGTGCTGACCCGGGTGTGCTCCACCTCGCCGGTCTCGCCGGGCGCGGTGTACTGCAGCTCGCTGGGCCGCTGCGGACCGCGCAGGCCGCGGGCGATGATGGAGCGGGCCTCCGCGACCGACTCGTCCTCGTCGGCCGCCGCCTCCTCGACGATCGGGCTGGTCTGCACCTCGACCTCGAGGTTGAACAGATAGCCGACCGACTCCTCCTTGATGCCCTCGAGCATCTGGGAGAACATGTCGAAGCCCTCGCGCTGGTACTCGATCAGCGGGTCGCGCTGGGCCATCGCGCGCAGGCCGATGCCCTCCTGGAGATAGTCCATCTCGTAGAGGTGCTCGCGCCACTTGCGGTCCAGGACCGACAGGATGACCCGGCGCTCCAGCTCGCGCATGGCCTCCGGCCCGAGCTCCTCCTCGCGGCGGTCGTAGGCGGCCAGGGCGTCGGCCTTGACCTTCTCGGCGAGGAACCCGGCGGACAGCTCCTCGCGGCTGCCCGCCTCCTCGACGACGCCGTCGACGGTGAGGGTGATCGGGTAGAGCTGGCCGAGCGCCTTCCACAGCTTGTCGAGGTCCCACTCCTCGGCGAAGCCCTCGGCGGTGGCACCGGCGATGTAGTCGTCGATGACGTCGCCCACGAAGCCGCGGATCTGCTCGTGCAGGTCCGCGCCCTCCAGCACGCGGCGGCGCTCGGCGTAGATCACCTTGCGCTGCCGGTTCATGACCTCGTCGTACTTCAGAACGTTCTTGCGGATCTCGAAGTTCTGCTGCTCGACCTGGTGCTGGGCGGAGGCGATGGCCTTGGAGACGATGCCCGACTCGATCGGGACGTCGTCCGGGATGTTCAGCCGCGTCATGATCATCTCGACCCGGGCCGAGTTGAACAGGCGCATCAGGTCGTCCTCGAGCGAGAGGTAGAACCGCGACTCGCCCGGGTCGCCCTGCCGGCCGGAACGGCCGCGGAGCTGGTTGTCGATGCGGCGCGACTCGTGCCGCTCGGTGCCCAGGACGTAGAGGCCGCCGAGCTCGACGACCTCCTCGTGCTCGGCCTTGACCGCCTCCTTGACCTTCTCCAGCGCCTCGGGCCAGGCCTTCTCGTACTCCGCCGGGGTCTCGACCGGGTCCAGGCCGCGCTTGCGCAGCTCCAGGTCGGCGCGGAAGTCGACGCTGCCGCCGAGCATGATGTCGGTGCCCCGGCCGGCCATGTTGGTGGCCACGGTGACCGCGTACTTGCGACCGGCCTCCGCCACGATCGCGGCCTCGCGAGCGTGGTTCTTGGCGTTGAGCACCTCGTGCTTGACGCCCCTGCGCTTGAGCTCCCTGGACAGCCGCTCGGACTTCTCCACGCTCGTGGTGCCGACCAGGACCGGCTGGCCCTTCTCATGGCGCTCGGCGATGTCCTCGACGCAGGCCAGGAACTTGGCGTCCTCGGTCTTGTAGACCACGTCCGGCTGGTCCTTGCGGATCATCGGCTTGTTGGTCGGGATCGGGACGACGCCGAGCTTGTAGGTCTGGTGGAACTCGTTGGCCTCGGTGACCGCGGTTCCGGTCATGCCCGCGAGCGTCTTGTAGAGGCGGAAGTAGTTCTGCAGCGTGATCGTGGCGAGAGTCTGGTTCTCGTCCTTGATCTTGACGCCTTCCTTCGCCTCGATGGCCTGGTGCATGCCCTCGTTGTAGCGGCGGCCGTGCAGGACGCGACCGGTGAACTCGTCCACGATCAGGACCTCGCCGTCGACGACGATGTAGTCCTTGTCCTTCTTGTAGAGCTCCTTGGCCTTCAGCGCGTTGTTGAGGAAGCCGACCAGGTGGGTGTGCTCGGGCTTGTAGAGGTTGTCGATGCCGAGCCAGTCCTCGACCTTCTCCACGCCCGACTCGAAGATGCCGACCGTGCGCTTCTTCTCGTCGACGGCGTAGTCGCCGGTGCTCTCCTCGCCGTCCTTGCCCTCGGTGCCCCTGCGGAGCCGGGGGACGATCTTGGCGAACTCGGCGTACCACTTGCCGGACTGCTCGCCCGGGCCGGAGATGATCAGCGGGGTGCGGGCCTCGTCGATGAGGATCGAGTCGACCTCGTCGACGATGGCGAAGTTGTGGCCGCGCTGGACGCACTCCTCCAGCGACCAGGCCATGTTGTCGCGCAGGTAGTCGAAGCCGAACTCGTTGTTCGTGCCGTAGGTGATGTCCGCGTTGTACTGCTTGCGGCGCTCGTCCGGCGGCATGTTGGCCAGGATCATGCCGACCTCGAGGCCGAGGAAGCGGTGGACCCGGCCCATCTCCTCGGCGCCCATCGTGACCAGGTAGTCGTTGACCGTGATGACATGCACGCCCTTGCCGGACAGCGCGTTGAGGTAGGCCGGGAGCGTCGAGGTGAGGGTCTTGCCCTCACCGGTGCGCATCTCGGAGATGTTGCCCATGTGCAGGTTGGCCCCGCCCATGATCTGCACGTCGAAGTGGCGCTTGCCCAGCACGCGGCGGGCCGCCTCGCGGACGGTGGCGAAGGCCTCGGGAAGCAGATCGTCGAGGGACTCGCCGTCGGCGTGGCGCTGCTTGTACTCCTCGGTGAGCGCGCGCAGCTCGGCGTCGGTGAGGCTCGTGAAGTCGTCCTCGATGGAATTGACCTGGTCGGCGATCCGCTTGAGCTTACGCAGAAGCTTGCCTTCGCCTGCGCGAAGAATCTTGTCGAGAAAGGCTGGCACTTTAGGTAAAGCTCCTCGCAGGTCTTCCGCGGCCGGGCAGGCCCGGATGAGGACGAGACATAGTTCTCCGCTGCCATCGTAGGCGGTTCCATCACCAGACACATCCACCATGGATGACGCGCCCCGCGGCCGCGGTGTTCCCGCGTCCCCTTCGCGGGGAGTACGGCCCAGCGTGGAGGGGTAGGTCGCCTGCTGTCGCACATCGCACGAAAAAGACGGCGGACGCGCCACCCTGCACGAGGAGACGTGGAACATGGCCGAGACCGCACCCGGCCCAGCGCCCGAGACCGGCCACGGGAGCGGCCACGGCCGCGACGGCCGTGGAGACCGCGGCGGCCGCGACGGCCGCGACGGCCACGGAGACCGCGGCGACCGGGAGCACGGGGGTTCCGGCGGCGGCCACGGAGGCAGGGCCTCCTCCTGGCTGGCCGTGACGGTGAGCGTGCTGGGCTTCGCCATCGGGGGCGTCGGGCTGACCGCCGGCCCCGACTGGTTCGTCTTCTGGCTGGGCGCGGCGGTGTGCGCGCTGGGCGGGGTCCTCCTGCTGGCCTTCGGCGCCTTCGGCGACGTGGTCGTCGACGCCCCCCGCACCCGGGCCGGACGGCAGGAGGGCGTCCTCGGCTGACCGGAACACCGCCGTAGTGTTCTCGTCGGTGTGAGACGTTAGCCTCGCCTCATGCTGATGCGCTGTTCCCTCCTGGATCCCCTCGGGGGGCGGCCGTGACGGTCACGCTCCCCGCCGACGAGGCCCGCCGGATCATCCTGCGCGCCCAGGGCCTCCTGGGCGCCGAGGCCCGCCGCGGCGGCGCCCCCGCCGCCCTGCGCCGCCTGGGCGCCGTCCAGCTCGACACGATCTCCGTGCTGGCCCGCTCCCACGAGCTCGTCGCCTACGCGCGCCTCGGCGCGGTCGGCAGGCGGCAGGTCGAGCAGGCCTACTGGGACGTCCCGCCCCGCGCCTTCGAATACTGGTGCCACGCCGCCTGCATCCTGCCCCTCGGCGACTGGCCCCTCTACGCCTTCCGGCGGCGCGCGTTCCGGGAGCGGAAGTACCGCTGGCACGAGGTCCCGCCGGTCGTGGACAAGGTGCTGGAGCAGGTCCGCGAGAGCGGCCCCGTCACGACCACCGACCTCGGCGGCGCCAAGAACGGCGGCCCTTGGTGGGACTGGTCCGACACCAAGATCGCCATCGAGTGGCTGCTGGACACCGGGGAGGTCGTCTGCACCCGGCGCGTCGGCTGGCGCCGCGTCTACGATCTCGCCGAGCGGGCCGTGCCCGCCGCCCTGCTGGCCGAGGACCTGACCGACGCCGAGTGCGTCGCCCGCCTCGCCCGCACGGCCGGCCGCGCCCTCGGTGTCGCCACCCGGGCCGACCTCGTCGACTTCCTCCGCCTGACCGGCCCGCACTCCGCGCTGCTGGACACGGCGCTGTCGGACGGCGCCGCGGGGCTCGCCGAGGTGCGGGTCGAGGGCTGGACCGGTCGTTCGTCGACGGCCTGGGCCGACCCGGCGGCGCTGGCGGCCCCGGCCCGGGGCCGCCACCGGACCACCCTGCTCTCGCCGTTCGACTCGCTGGTCTGGGACCGCGCCCGCACCGCCCGCGTGTTCGGCTTCAACCACCGCCTGGAGGCGTACGTCCCCAAGGACAAGCGCGTCCACGGCTACTTCGCGATGCCCGTGCTGAGCGGGGGACGGCTGATCGGCCGGGTCGACCCGGCACGCGAGGGCTCCACCCTGGTCGCCCGCCAGATCGGCGTCGAGCCGGGGATCGACCCGCGCAGGGCGGTCGAGCCGCTGGCCGAGGCCCTGCGCGAGGCGGCGGGCTGGGTCGGCTGCGACGCCGTCCGCGTCGAGCGCGCCGAGCCCGCCCTCCGGCAGGCCCTCGCCGCGGCGATCCCCTGACCCGGGGGGCGCCGCGGGCCGCGCGGTGGCCGGGTCCCGGCCACCGCGCGGTCAGGTGATCTCGAGCATCCGCTCCCGGACCGCGTAGACCACCGCTTCCATCCGCGAGTGCAGCTGGAGCTTGTCCAGGATGTTGCGGACGTGGTTCTTCACGGTGTTCTCGGAGATGAACAGCTGCTTGGCGATCTCGCGGTTGTTCATCCCCTTGGCCACCAGGCGGAGCACCTCCATCTCCCGGTCGGTCAGCCGGGGGACGGGGAGCTGGGGAGGCCGCTCGGCCTCCTTCCGGCTCATGGTCGCGAACTCGTTGATGAGCTTCGTGGCCATCGCCGGGTTGATGAGCGACTGCCCCTCGTGGACACCGCGCACGACCTCGGGGACCTCGTCGAGCTGGACGTTCTTCAGCAGGTAGCCGGTGGCCCCCGCCTTGATCGCCTCGAAGAGGTCCTCCTCCTCGTCGCTCACGGTCAACATGATGATCCGGATGCTCGGCGCGGAGGCCTTGATCTCGCGGGTGGCCTCGATGCCGCTCCGCCGGGGCATCCGGACGTCCATGAGCACGACGTCGGGGGTGAGGCGGTCGGCGAGCTCGACCGCCTCCTGGCCGTCGCTCGCCTCGCCGACCACCTCGATGTCCGCCTCCGCGGCCAGGGCCATCTCCAGGCTGCGGCGGATCAGCGCGTGATCGTCGACGATCAGCACGCGGATCGGATCGCCGCGCTCGGCAGCGCGGGCCGCCTCGTCGGGTTCCGTCACGCCTCCTCCTCGGGGGGCCAGAGCCGTTGGACCGCCATGATTACACGGGTTCAGGGTCCTCGGGTTGGTCGGAGAGGATCTTCGAACGCTGCGGTCAGGGCTCCACGAGCCGCAACACGCCGTAGTTGTAGCCCTTGCGCAGATAGACGACGCTGGGCAGGCCGCTCTCCTTGTCGCGGAAGAGATAGAAGTCGTGGCCCACCAGTTCCATCTCCAGGAGGGCCTGATCGATGGTCATCGGGTCGGCCTTGTGGAACTTCTCCCTGACCACCAGGGGGCCGTCGCCCTCCATCTCGATGGGGACGATGGTCTTGTCCTCGAGGACCTCGCCGCCGGCCTCCGGCTCCTCCTCGGCCGTCTTCAGCCGGATCCCGGCGCCGTCGGCCTCGAAGGACTCGGCGACCGCCGAGGCGGTCAGCTCGGCGACCGACGTGCCGTGGTGCACCTTGCGCCGGTCGGCCAGGCGCCGGAGCCTGCCCTCCAGCTTGCCGAGGGCCATGTCGAGGGCGGAGAAGCGGTCCTCGGCCGAGGCCTCCGCCCGGACCGCGGGGCCACGGGAGTGGATGGTGAGCTCGACCCGCTCACGCTGATCCGCCATGCGCGGGTTGCGCTCCTTGGACACCTCCACGTCGACGCGGATGAGTTTTTGGTCCAGACGCTCGATCCTGGCCAGCTTGGTCGTCACATGGTCGCGGAATCGGTCACTCACTCCGGTGTGCCGACCCTTGACGATGATGTCCATGCACAGCCCCCCTTAGGCTCTCGACTGTGGTACTGCTGCGGCACCCGCCCGGCCGACCTGGTCTTCGTCCCCACATCCGCCTGCTGAGGGTCTCGCAGCTCTTTGCCACTACTGCCCTTCTCTTCTGGCGAGGAACATCTGGCTCCTCGGGAAGGCAGGACTTACCTCTAAGCCGCACCGTGATCGGTCGACAAAAAGTCGCCTTACGTGGACCGTTTCGCCTGCGGCTGGCATCGGCTAGCCGGACCGGCCCCCTTGCGGGAGTCGATCCGGTGCAACCACGGACCCGGGCGGGTGCCATGTCTCGACGCTATCCGTATCGCGACCGAATGTCAGCCTGGCAACCGTCCCAAGGATCACTTTGGGTGATTTCTCCCGGAGTTCGGGGCACCGGAGATGGCCGCTTCCGCGATGCGGCATCCCTTATGTGAAGCCTTCTCATGTCCTCCGCAGGGCGCCGGAGCTGCGATTGGGACGCGGCGACGGGGTCCGCCGGCGGGACCGATACTTGACCCGCCTTTTACCGTGCGTGATCGTCGCGCGCCCGCCCCCGTCGGCGTGTCGCCGCCACGGTGACGGCCATCCCCGGCTCGGCGCCCGCCGCGCGGAGCGTCCGCGCGGCCTCCGCGAGCGTCGCACCGGTCGTCACGACGTCGTCGACGAGCACGAGCACCGTCCCGCCCTTCAGGAGGGCCGCCACGGACGCACCGGCCCCGGGGGCGAGGCGGAACGCCGAGGAGAGGTTCTCGGCTCTCTGGAGCGCGTTCAGCCCCGCCTGGTCGGCCACCCGGCGGCTCTGCCCGAGCACCTGCGCCGTGCTCGCGGGCCAGCCCGCGGCGCGGAGGTAGCCGGCCGCGAGCACGGCCAGCCGGGCCACCGGGTCGTGCCCGCGCCGCCGCAGGGCCGGGCGGGCGCTGGGCACCGGGACGAGGACCACGGGGTGCCCGCCCACGGCGGTGCCGGCCGCCAGCGCCAGGGCCCCGGCCAGCGGGTGGGCCAGGGCCGTGCGGCCGTGCTCCTTGTAGGCGAGGATCGCCCGGCGCGCGGCTCCGGCGTAGACGGTGGCCGACCAGCAGTCGGGCAGGCCGGGCGGGGACGGGACCGGCATCCGGCGGGCGGGCTCGCCGCGCAGCTCCGCCGTACAGCGGGCGCAGACGAGCACGCCGGGCGCGTCGCACCCGGCGCAGCGCGGCGGCAGGACGAGGTCGAGCAGAGCGGTCGTCACATACACCAAAATGCCAGGTCCCACCGACAGAACCGGGGGCCGGGCGGTGCCGCGGGGCCCGGGCTACCCCAGGGGGAAGGCCGGGAAGGCGGGGCCGTCCCGGCCGAGGACGGCGGCGCCCTTGCCGTCCTTGACCTGCGGCTCCCAGGTGTCCCCGTCCCAGTAGAGGACCTGCAGCTTGCCGTCGTCGTCCTCGACCCCGGCCAGCAGCGAGTTGTTCTTGTTCAGCGCGGCGATGCTCCGGATCCCGGGGGGCGATGGGATGCTCTGCGACGGCTCGGCGATGAGCGAGGCCTCGAACAGCTCGGACTTGCCGGTCAGCACGTAGAGGGCCGTGCCGTCCTTCCAGGCGATGTCCTCGATGGTCTGCTTCTCGTCGCCGTCCATCGCGATCTGCAGGTTGCCGATGCGGCTGTCGGCGCGGTCCCCGACGATCGCGCCGATCATGACCTTCTCGCCGGTGCCGTCCTTGACCGCGACCGCGACCCGGACCCCGTCCCGGGCGACCTTGAGCGCGGTGACCTCGACCGTGTCCAGCTCGGGCGCGGCCACCCGGTACTGCCGCCTGTCGTCGGCGTACTGGCGCAGCACCACCGAGGTCTGCGGGCCGGTCCGGTCCACCGTCCACATCGAGTCGTAGCGGTCCCAGGAGGGCGGGACGAGGTCGTTGCCGACGGTCCACTGCTCCCACTGCCCGTCGGGGGTGAGCGGCGCGACGGAGATGCGCCTGCCGTCCTCGGACACCGCCGCCACGTGCCTCGGGGCGGACCCGCTGACCGCCGGAGCGGCGGCGGGCGAACCGGCGTACTCCCGCCCGGCACCGCCCGGCACCGGGCCGCCGACGTTCTCCTTGCCCAGCACCCGCAGGGCGCCGTCCTGCAGGTAGTACGGGGCGGCGTCCACCGGCGCCATCCACCGGTCGAACCTCAGGTGCTCCTGGGCGTCGATGTGCAGCGGGACGCCGGAGCGGTACGGCTCGCCGTTCACCCGCACCTCGAAGCTCGAACCGCCGGCGAGCTTGGAGAGCGTCCCCGCCAGCTGGGCGGACATCGCGGCGACCCGGGCGGCGGGCACCCCCTCGGTCAGGTCGACGACGACGCGGTTGTTCTCGGTGGTGACGTCGATGAGCCCGGTGCCGGCGTCGAAGGCCGTCTCCACCGCGCCCCGCAGGGACCCGCTCGGCCCCTTGATCAGCCGCTCGACCGTCGTCTTGGCGAGGGTCGAGGCCGGGTCGACCGGCATCTGGACCCGGTCGACCACCAGGCCCTGCCGCTTGGCGTCCAGGAAGTACAGGTCCACCGGCTCGTAGGCCCGCTCGACGTCGGCCTGCGAGAGCAGCAGCCCGTCCGGGCCCGCGCTGATCCGCCAGCCCTTCGGCCCCTTGACGAGGGTGAAGAGCTCGTCCAGCGTGCCGCCCCGCGGGCGGTACTGGCCGTCCTGGTCGATGCTCGCCGTCACGGCGCCCTTGAGCGTGACCCTGGCCTCCGTGGCGCCCTCGGCCAGCGGCGCCGTCACGGAGGGGGCCGGCTGGTAGACCGTCACCCCGGTCTCCGGCTTCCACCGCGCGGCGAAGTCGTCGGTGAGGTACCGGCGGGCGGCCGCGTACCGGACGTCGCCGATGCTCGCCATCGCGGCGCGGAACCCCGTGACGACCTGCTCGGGCGTCCAGGAGGGGTTCGGCTCCATGGCGATCACCCGGGCGTACGGCGGGTCCAGGGGGTTGCCCTGGTCCCGGTCCTCCACGACCGTGGACCGGCCGGTCGGCACGACCGAGCAGGCGGCCGCCGACCAGGACAGCGCGGCGGCCAGGAGCACGGCGCCCGCGCACCGCCGCGTCCGGCTAGTCCGCATCCTGTCCTCCGTCCGCCGCCGCCGGAGAGAGCACCGGCGTCATGTGTCCCCGCCACGTCCGCCGCATCTCCACCTCCGGCGGGACCAGCGGCAGCGGCGACCCCCGCAGCGGCACCCCGGCCGTCCGGGGCAGCGAGAGCCGGAACTGCGACCCCTCGCCCGGCGCGCCCCACGCCTGGAGCCAGCCGCCGTGCAGCATCGCGTCCTCGCGGGAGATGGCCAGGCCCAGGCCGGTGCCGCCGATGGTCCGCGCCCGGGACGGATCGGCCCGCCAGAACCGGTCGAAGACCATGGTCTCCTCGCCCGGCTTCAGGCCCACCCCGTAGTCCCGCACCGCCACCGCGACCGCGTCCCGGTCGGCCCCGACCGAGACGACGATGTCCCTGCCCTCGCCGTGCTCGATCGCGTTGAACAGCAGGTTGCGCAGGATGCGCTCGACCCGGCGGCTGTCCATCTCGGCCATGCACGGCTCACCGGGAAGGCGCAGGTCGAAGCGGGTGGAGTGGCGCTCGGCCAGCGCCTCGGAGTCGGCGACGGCGCGCAGCACCACGTCGCGCACGTCGACCGAGTCGACGTCGAGCGTCGCGGCCCCCGCGTCGTAGCGGCTGATCTCCAGCAGGTCGGCCAGCATCGACTCGAACCGCTCCAGCTGGTTCTGCATCAGCTCCGCCGAGCGGGCGGCCATCGGGTCGAAGTCCTCGCGGGCGTCGTAGAGCAGGTCGGCGGCCATCCGCACGGTGGTGAGCGGGGTGCGCAGCTCGTGCGAGACGTCGGAGACGAACTGCCGCTGGACCTGGGAGAGCTCCTCCAGCTGGTGGATCTTGAGCGCCAGGTTGGCCGCCATCTCGTTGAACGAGGTGCCCAGCCGGGCGAGGTCGTCCTCGCCGCGCACCTTGAGCCGCTCGTCCAGCTTCCCGGCGGCCAGCCGCTCGGCGGCCTGCCGCGCGAGCCGTACCGGGATGACCACCTGCCGGGTGACCAGCGAGGCGATCGCGGCGAGCAGCAGCACCAGCCCGGATCCGACCACGATGAGCATCTGCTGGAGCGACCCCAGCATCTTCTCCTCGCGGTCCAGCGGGACCAGGTGGTAGATCTCGTAGCCGCCGTCGAGCCGCGGCGCGCCGATGGTGTCCAGGCGCGTGCCGATCACCACTCCGGGGACCGCGTCGGCCCTGCCCTCGTAGTACAGCGGGAGGAACCAGGGGGCGTTGCGGCCCGGTTCGTTCTTCTTCACCTCGGCGCGGAGCCGGTCGGGCACGCTCCGCGGGTCGATGTTGGTGGTCCCGAAGAACTCCCCGGGCAGGTTCTCGTTACGGATGATCACCGAGTAGCGGCTCGCCGAGCCCGCCCGCTCGGCCAGCGCCTGGGTGGCCCGGCTGAGCGGGCTGTCCCCGCCGCCCTGCGGCGCATCCCCCTGGTCGGCGGGGCGCTCGGAGGTGTCGTTCTCCGGCTGGGTCAGGAAGCCGAGGACCGCGTTGCGGTCGGCCTGCGCCTCGCTGATCGCGGCCCGTACCCGCGACTCCAGCACCGACTGCTGGATCTGCTGCATGAGGAAGACGCCCAGCACCGCGACCACCACGATGGAGATGACCATGGTGCTGGTGACCACGCGGAGCTGCAGGGAGCGCCAGAAGACCCGGCGCAGCCGGCCGGCGGCGCGCCGGGTGCGCCGCCGGACCCCCCGCACCAGCTGGCGCGGGGTACGGCGGCGCTTCTTCGCGGGGACCATGTCGGATTCCGAGGGGAGCCGGGAGGAGCCTGGGGGGCTCTTCAGGCGGGGCCGGCCTTGTAGCCCACGCCGCGGACCGTCACCACGATCTCCGGGTGCTCCGGATCCTTCTCGATCTTGGCGCGGAGCCGCTGGACGTGCACGTTGACCAGGCGGGTGTCGGCCGCGTGCCGGTAGCCCCAGACCTGCTCCAGCAGGACCTCGCGGGTGAAGACCTGGCGCGGCTTGCGGGCGAGCGCGACCAGCAGGTCGAACTCCAGCGGGGTGAGGTTGATGGTCTCCTCCTCCCGCTTGACGGAGTGGCCGGCCACGTCGATGGTGATGTCGCCGATCTGCAGGATCTCGGGCGTCGGCTCGTCCGTGCGGCGCAGCCGCGCGCGGACCCGGGCCACCAGCTCCTTGGGCTTGAACGGCTTGACGATGTAGTCGTCGGCGCCGGACTCCAGGCCCAGCACCACGTCGATGGTGTCGCTCTTGGCCGTCAGCATGACGATCGGGACGCCGGACTCCGCGCGGATCCTGCGGCACACGTCGATGCCGTCGGCACCGGGCAGCATCAGGTCCAGCAGCACCAGGTCCGGCCGGGTGTC
Source organism: Planomonospora antibiotica (assembly GCF_014647955.1). Lineage (NCBI taxonomy): Bacteria > Bacillati > Actinomycetota > Actinomycetes > Streptosporangiales > Streptosporangiaceae > Planomonospora > Planomonospora antibiotica. Next base: position 233,687 of record NZ_BMQE01000003.1, read on the forward strand.
GCGGAACGCGTCGAGCGCCTTGTCCCCGTCGGAGACGAAGGAAGGTTCGAACCCCTCTCCGCGCAGCACGATGCCGAGCATCTCGGCGAGAGCGGCGTCGTCGTCGACGACCAGCACGCGTCCTTTCATGGCCCCTCATTCGTTTTACGCAGTTAGGGAGTATCTATGGCAAACCACACGATTACTGAAGGTTACCCTTGTCCGGCCACCAGATGACACGATCCACCATTCGGCCGTCCGGGTGCTGAATCTTAGGCGTATCGCCATATGGAACACACGGCGATCCCCCACCCCGTCGGCCGCCTCCGCCCCGGCGACTGCGGGCGCCGGGGAACGGGTACGGCCTCCTTCCCAGTCTGCGGCAGACGACGGCGTCTCTGCCATCCCTCTGGCGTCTCCCGCCGGGTTCCGCCCGGGAAAACACGGCGGGATCCCCCGAACGGCCCGATGCGGTAGCCGACATGCCAGGATTGGGATATGTCAGACGGTCACGGCTCCAGTCCCGACACGCCATCCGGCTGGGCGTCCAACCAGCCGCCGCCGTACGGCGGGCAGGGCCCGGCGCCGTGGGCCGCGCCCGGCGCCGGCGGGACGCCCCCTCCCCCCGGTCCCCCGCCCCCGCAGGGCCCCGGCGACCCGTACGGCCAGCCCCCGCCCCCGGGCGGACAGCCGTACGGCCAGCCCCCTCCCCCCGGGCAGCAGCCCTACGGCGGAGCACCGTACGGGCAGCAGGCGTACGGGCAGCCCTACGGCGGAGCGGCGTACGGGCAGCAGGCGTACGGCGCGGCGCCCGGGCCCTACGGCTACGGGACCCCGCCCGCGCTCAAGCCCGGCGTCATCCCGCTGCGGCCGCTGACCCTCGGCGACATCTACAACGGCGCGGTCCAGTTCATCCGCGACAACCCCAAGGCGACCCTCGGGCTCTCGGCCGCGGTGGCCGTCGCCCTGCAGGTCATCTCCCTGATCATCACGGTGGTCGTCCTCGGGTCCCTGGCGGTCACGATCACCGACCTGGTCACCTCACCGGGCCGGCCGAGCGACTCCGGCGAGATCCTCACCGTGATGGGCGGCGCCATCGCCGGCGCGCTCGTCGGCGTCTTCGCCACCCTCATCATCCAGATGATCGGGATCGTGCTGCTGAGCGGCATGCTGACCAGCGTGCTGGGGCGCGCGGTGTTCGGCGAGCACATCTCGATCGGGGAGGCCTGGCGGCTCACCCGCGGGCGGGTGCTCCCCCTGCTGGGCCTGGCCGTCCTGTCGGCGGTCATGGTCTACGGCGCCTTCATCGCCATCTTCCTCGTCGGCAACGTCCTGCTCGCCGTCCTCATCGCGGCGAACGGGCCCGCCTGGCTCGCCATCCTGCTCTTCATCGCGTGCTTCCTGGGCGCCGTCGTCGTGGCGGCGTTCCTCTACACCAAGCTCAGCCTGGCCGGACCGGTGATCGTGCTGGAGCGGGCCGGGGTGGGCGCCGCGATCGGCCGGTCGTTCCACCTCGTCAAGGGCGACTTCTGGCGGGTCTTCGGCATCCTCCTGCTGACCGCGATCGTCACCGGGCTGGTCGGCTTCGTCGTGGGGCTGCCGTTCACCTTCGCCGGCGAGGCGGTCAACCCCGCCGACCCCCTCACCGGGCTCCAGACGGGGATCGCCGGCCTCACGCTGGCCGGGCTGGGCGGCATCATCGGCGCGACGATCACCTATCCCTTCTCCGCCGCCGTCACCGCCCTGCTCTACGCCGACCGCAGAATGCGCAGCGAGGCGTTCGACCTGGTGCTGCAGACCGCCGCCACGGACCGCGGGCGGGGCCTCGGCACGTCCCCCGAGGACCTGTGGCACCCGTCCCACGCCGCGAGCCACCAGGCCCACGGCTACGGAGCCCCGCAGGGGTACGGCCACCCCGGCCACGGGGCTCCGCCCCAGGGCCCCGCCCAGGGGTACGGCGGGCCCGGGCAGGGTTACGGGGGCGGTCACCCGCCTCAGGACCCCGGGCAGGGCTACGGCCCTCCGCAGCAGGGCCCCGGCCAGGGCGGCCACGGCTATCCGCCCCAGGACCCCGGAGCATGGCCCCGGTGACCGTCCCGCCCATCGTCCGGCTGACCGACGGCGTCCCGGTCGACATCGCCCGCGACGCCGCCAGGGAGGCCGCCGTCCGCGAGCTGGCCAGGCCGATCTACCCGAGGGAGTCGTGGTGGGAGCGGATCTCCGGCGCCGTCCGGGACTGGCTGGAGGACCTCCTCGACGCCGCCTCCGGGCTGCCCGGCGGATGGTTCTCGATCCTCCTGCTGGCCTTCGTCATCCTGCTCGTCGCCCTCCCGGTCCTGTCGATGGCGCGCCGGGCGACCCGCGCCCGGGCCGTCCGCCGGGGCGAGCTGTTCGAGGCGGCGACCCGCTCGGCCGCCGAGCACCGGGCGGAGGCCGAGAGGCACGCGGCCGGGCAGCGGTGGGCGGAGGCGATCAGGGAGCGGCTGCGGGCCGTCGCCCGCGACCTGGAGGAGCGGGCCGTCGTCGAGGAACTGCCCGGCCGCACCGCGGACGAGCTGGCCGCCGAGGCGGGCCGGGCGCTGCCCGGCTTCGCCGGTGAGCTGGCGGAGGCCGCCCGGCTCTTCGACGACGTCACCTACGGCGACCTGCCCGGCACCGCCGAGGGCTACGAGCGCCTGACCGGGCTGGACGACCGGCTCCGCGCCGCCAGGCCGGCGCTGTCGGGGCACCCGGGAGGAGCCGCGTGACCGCCGGCACCCCCGCCTCCCCGCACGGGACCCCGGAGGCCTCCCCGCACGGGACCGCCGAGGTCTCCGCCCCCGCGCACGGGCGGCCCGGGGCCGCAGGCGTCCTCCCCTCCCCGGACCGGGCCCCGAGCCCCTCCCCGGACGGGGCCCCGAGCCTTTCCCCGGACGGGGCCCCGAGCGCGCCCGCCTCGCCCCGGGTCCGCGACGCCTGGGCGCGCTGGCGCGGGCCGCTGGGCGTCCTGGCGCTCCTCGCCGCGTTCGCCCTGGTGACCGCGCTGGTCACCCGGCCGGGCACCGGCGGCTACCTCAGCGCGGAGTCGACGACCCCGCGGGGCGCGCACGCCCTCGCCCAGCTCCTGCGCGACCAGGGCGTCGACGTGCGGCCCGCGGACACCGTCGAGGAGGCCCGCGAGCTGACCGGCCCCGACTCGCTGCTGGTGGTGGCGCAGAGCCAGTTCCTCGCCGACGAGGCGCTCCTGCGCGACCTCGCCGCGCTGCCCGGCGACCGCCTGCTCGTCGAGCCGGTGACGCAGGCGCTGCAGGCGCTCGCCCCCGAGGTCGGCGCGGGCGCGCTGACGGACGTGGAGTCGCGGGCGCCCGGCTGCGACCTGCCGGCCGCGCTGCGGGCGGGCACCGCCGTGACCGGCGGCGTCTCCTACAACCCCCCGTCCGGGGCGCGCAGCTGCTACGGCGGCGCCCTGGTCAGCTTCTCCTCCGGAGGCCGGACCGTCACCGTGGTCGGCTCCGGCGAGTTCATGACCAACGAACGGCTGGCCGACGACGGCGACGCCGCCCTCGCGATGAACCTGGCCGGCACCAGGCCCGCCGTGACCTGGCTGGCCCCCTCGCTGCCCCAGGCCGGAGCGGCGGAGGGGAAGGCGTCCGTGCAGGACCTGGTCCCGCCCGGCGTCACCTGGGCCGCCCTCCAGCTCCTGGTCGCGATCGGGCTGCTCGCGGTCTGGCGGGCCCGCCGGCTCGGCCCGGTCGTCACCGAGCGGCTGCCCGTCGTGGTGCGCGCGGCCGAGACCGTGGAGGGGCGGGGACGCCTCTACCGGTCCCGCGGGGCGCGCGACCGGGCGGCGGCGGCGCTGCGGGCCGCGGCCCTGGACCGCCTCGTCCCCCGCCTCGGACTGACCGCCGACGCCACCCCCGCCGAGGTGGTGGCCGCCCTCGCCATGCGGACCGGGCAGAATGCCCAGCAGGCGGGCGCCGTCCTGTACGGCGCGCCGCCCGCCGACGACGCCGGTCTCATGGCCCTGGCCCGGCACCTGGACATCCTGGAAAGGCAGGTATCTAACGCGTGAGCGAGCACAGCACCTCCGGGGAGGGGAACCCGTGACCACGCCCGACTCCCCGCACCAGCCGTCCGGTGAGCGGCCGGTCTGGCCTCCGGCGGACGCCGCGCCGCCGGCGGGCCCCCCGGCGGACGCCACCCAGCCGATGGGCCCTCCGGCCGGCCCCCCTCCGGCCGGCCCCCCGATGGCCGCACCCCCGCCCGCCGGCCCCCCGGTGGCCGCGCCTCCGCCGGTGACGGACCCGCGACCGGTCGCCCCCGTGCCCGCCGAGAGCGAGGAGAGCCGGGCCGCCCGCGCCTCGCTGGGCGCGCTGCGCACCGAGGTCGCCAAGGCCGTGGTCGGCCAGGACGCCGTGGTCTCCGGGCTGGTGATCGCCCTGCTCTGCCGGGGCCACGTGCTGCTCGAAGGCGTCCCCGGCGTCGCCAAGACCCTGCTGGTGCGGACGATGGCCGCCGCGCTCTCCCTGGACTTCAAGCGCGTGCAGTTCACCCCGGACCTGATGCCGGGCGACGTGACGGGCTCGCTGGTCTACGACGCGAAGACCTCGGAGTTCGAGTTCCGCGAGGGGCCGGTCTTCACCAACCTGCTGCTCGCCGACGAGATCAACCGCACCCCGCCCAAGACCCAGGCCGCCCTGCTGGAGGCCATGGAGGAGCGGCAGGTGAGCGTCGAGGGCGAGGCCCGCGGGCTGCCCGACCCGTTCATCGTGGCCGCCACGCAGAACCCGATCGAGTACGAGGGCACCTACCAGCTGCCCGAGGCCCAGCTCGACCGGTTCCTGCTGAAGCTCACCGTCCCGCTCCCGGGCCGCGAGCAGGAGATCGCGGTGCTGGAGCGGCACGCCCTCGGCTTCGACCCCAGGGACCTGTCCCACGTCAAGGCCGTGACCTCGGCTGAGGACCTGGCCGTGGGCCGCGCGGCGGTCGCCCGGGTGCACGTCGGCCCCGAGGTCCTCGGCTACGCGGTGGACGTCGCCCGCGCCACCCGCCGGTCGCCGGCCCTGCGCATGGGCGTCTCCCCGCGCGGGGCGACCGCGCTGCTGGGCGCGGCGCGGGCGTGGGCGTGGCTCTCCGGCCGCGGCTACGTGACGCCGGACGACATCAAGGCCCTGGCCCTGCCCGCGCTCCGGCACCGGATCCAGCTGCGGCCCGAGGCCGAGCTCGAGGGCGCCACCCCCGACGGCGTGCTCGACGGCATCCTCGCCTCCGTCCCCGTACCGCGCTGATGGCGCTCACCGGACGCACGGGCCTGCTCGCCGCCCTCAGCGCGATCGTGGTGCTGTTCGCCCCCTGGCCGGCGGCCGCCGCGGCCGGACTGCTGCTGGTGCTGGCCGCACTCGTCGCGGTGGACCTGCTGCTCGCCGGGGGCGTCCGCCCGCTGCGGCTGGAACGCTCGGGGGAGCGCAGGGTACGGCTCGGCGACTCCGCCCGGGTGACCCTGACCGTGACCAACCCGGGCACCCGCCGGGTGCGCGGCCTCATCAGGGACGCCTGGGCGCCCAGCGCCGGCGCCCGGCCGCGGGAGCAGGACCTGGACGTCCCGGCCGGGGAGCGCCGCCGGGTGGCCGTCACGCTGGCGCCGCTGCGGCGGGGCGACCGCGACTCCGCCGTGGTCACCGTACGGTCGGTCGGCCCGCTGGGCCTGGCCGGCCGGCAGGGTTCGCACGCCGTACCGTGGACGGTGCGGGTGCTGCCGCCCTTCCTCAGCCGCCGCCACCTGCCCGCCAAGCTCTCCCGCCTGCGCGAGCTCGAAGGCCGCAACCCCGTCTCGATCCGCGGGCAGGGCACCGAGTTCGACTCCCTGCGGGAGTACGTCCCGGGCGACGACGTGCGCTCCATCGACTGGCGGGCGACCGCCAAGCGCAGCGACGTCGTGGTGCGGACCTGGCGTCCGGAGCGGGACCGGCGGGTGCTGATCGTGCTGGACACCAGCCGCACCTCGGCCGGGCGCGTCGGCGTCGACCCGGCCTCCGGCGACCCCTCCGGCTGGCCCCGGCTCGACTGGTCGATGGACGCCGCGCTGCTGCTCGCCGCGCTCGCGGCCCGGGCGGGCGACCGGGTCGACTTCCTCGCCCACGACCGGACCGTCCGCGCCTGGGTGCCCGGCGCGTCCCGCACCGAGCTGATGTCGGTCCTGGTGAACGCCATGGCGCCGCTGGAGGCGGAGCTGGTCGAGGCCGACTCCGAGGGCATGGTCGCGGCGGTGCTGGCCAGGGCCCGGCACCGCTGCCTGGTGGTGCTGCTCACCGACCTCAACCCGACCGCGCTGGAGGAGGGGCTGCTCCCGGTCCTGCCCCAGCTGGCCGCCCGCCACCAGGTCCTGCTCGCCGCGGTCTCCGACCCTCGGGTCGCCGCCATGGCCCAGGGCCGCGACACCCTGGAGCAGGTCTACGACGCCGCCGCGGCCGAGCACCTGCGCAACGCCCGGCGGCGGATGACCGCGCGGCTCCGGCGGCACGGCGTCGAGGTCGTCGACGCCGCTCCGGAGAGTCTCGCCCCCACCCTCGCCGACGCCTACCTGGCCCTGAAGGCCGCGGGACGGCTCTGAGCGGGAGTTCTCCGGTAGGATCCCCGCCCCCTCTCGACGCGCCACGGCTTCGGCACCGGCCAGGCCGCGGCCTGTTGCGGGCCGGTGACGGCGGAGATGCCGTTCGGTCCCAGCACCCGGGCCCCCAGCCGGTAGCCGGTAGCCGGTCGGGCGGAGTTCTTTACTTCGGAACGTGTTCCGAAGTACGGTGCGGTATGGCTACACCAACCGTCCCGTTCTCCGACCTGTCGAAGCACTCCAAGCAGGTCGCCGAGACCATCGACCGGTTCCACCGCGTGCACGTCAAGCGCCGCGACGGAGAGGACCTGTTCATCTCCACGGCCCGGCACGACCGTCAGCGCGAGGAGACGGCTGACGTCTCGGCCCGCATGATCGCCGCACTGCTGGCCAGCGACGAGGGTGTCCGCGCCGTCCTGCACGCCCTGCCCGCGGTCTTCCCCTGGGCACGGCACCTGTCCGTGGAGGAGAGGTGGGAGTTCGTCCGGGAGCTCATCGACGCCACACGGGACGCGGTCGACCTGGATGTCCACGCCACATTGCACCGGGTCATCGTCGAGTGGCGCGCCACCGCCCGCATCCTGGCCGACCCCGCGCTGGCCGCGCAGCTCACCCGCCCGCTGCCCGAGGAGGACCACGGCGAGGTGACCGCGCCGTGAGCCCCAAACGCGGCGACGCCGTGGCCCCGCCCCCGATCGGTGACGAGTGGCAGCTGCGGTTCGCCACCAGCGAGGCAGCCAAGGGCTGGATCGACCTGTGCGCCGAGGCGGCGGGCAACACCCGGCGATGCTTCGAGACGCTGCGCGCTGATCCGTTGTCGCAGGATGACCCGGACCGGCAGCACCGGCTGCGCGGTCGCCTCGCCACCGGCACACTGGGCGGTCGCGACCATCCACAGTGGGAGTACGAGGTCACCGCAGGTGGCCGGGTGCGTTACCTGGTCGACGAGCCCCGGCGGACTGTCCATCTCGTCTACGCCTCACCCCGTCATCCCAAGGACACCGACGCCTGACATCACTCGCAGGGCGCGGCATCCGGCGAACGACCGGATGCCCCGTCCGGCTGGGGGCGGTGGTGCGGGGTGAAGACGAAGGTCTCGTCAGTCGCGGATCTCCACCCACTTCGTGAGCTCAGCCGGCGTACTCATTCGTCCGTCTCGCCGAACAGGTCGTGCACGGTCTGGACGGTCACCGCGCGGGCCGCCCAGGACTCCAGCCGGACGAGGTCGGCGCAGGCGGTGATCCGGTCACGGACGTCGTCCGGCACCTCCAGGCCGCGGGTGGCCAGCACCAGCAGCACCAGCCGGGCCGCCTCCTCGGCCTTGCCCTCGATCTTGCCCTCGATCTTGCCCTCGGCCTTGCCCTCGGCCTTGCCTTCTTCCAGGCCGCGGCCGTAGTGCTCACGGGCGAAAGGGCTGTAGACCGGCCAGGTGGTGGACGTCATGATCTCCTCCAAGAGACGCCGCACCTCGGGTGCGGACATGCTGTAAGCGTGTTCATAGTACTTCGGAGCGTGATCGTCGGGCAGTTCCGCGAGCGCCGCGGCGAACGCCTCGACGACCTTGCGCTGGCGGCCGTGCACCATGACCGCCATCGCCGCCAGCTCCGGCTGGGCGGCGGCCTGCTGCGGGTCGGTGATGGCGGGGATGCCGGCCGGGCCGAGCACGCAGGCCTGCAACCGGTAGCCGGGCAGGCCCGAGTCGATGGGGCGGGCGTAGTACTCGGCGGTCCTGGCGTCGGGGCAGACGACCATGACGGTGACCGCGCAGCGCAGCAGCAGCCAGAGCGCGGCGGCGTAGCGGGCGAGCTGCCGGGGGTCTTTGGACGTGTCCTGCTGGATCTCGACGATGATCGCGTGCACGGGGCCGGTCGGCGGTCCCAGGACGATGACCAGGTCGGCCTCGATGTCGTCGGAGGGCCGGGTGTTGAAGGTCGTGGTCTCCAGCCGGACCAGCGGCGTGGCGGGCAGATCCTGCCCCAGCAGATCCCGCAGGATCTCCACGGCCAGTTGGGGGCGGTCACGGAAGAGGTGGACGAGAGAGTCGTGTCGGGGAGATGGCACGTCGCTTATTGTGACATGTCAATCACACAAAGCGATCGAATTTCTGGCAGACCGCCGCTCCTGGAGCCGTACCGCCGCGGTCTTCCGGTGGTCAGGCGGCTTCGCGGCGCGGTTCCGGAGCCGGCCGTGCCGGTCCTTCAGCCCGTCAGGCCGCCGGGGCGACGTCCGGGGCACGCTCGACGTCGCCGGTCTCGCCCTGCCGTACGGCGCGGCGGCCGAAGTACACCACGTAGCCGAGGAAGGCCGCCTCGGCCAGCACGCCGATGCCGATCCGCGCCCAGGTGGGCAGCGGGGAGGGGGTGACCAGGGCCTCGATCAGGCCCGAGAGGAACAGCACGGCGACCAGGCCGAGGGCGACGCTCACGATAGCGCGGCCCTGCTCGGCGAGCGCCTGGCCGCGCGGGCGGTGGCCGGGGTCGACCGCGGTCCAGCCGAGTTTCAGGCCCGCCCCCGCCGCCAGGAAGACCGCGGTGAGCTCCAGCAGCCCGTGGGGGGTGATCAGCCCGAAGAAGACGTCGCTCTTGCCCGCCGCCGCCATCAGGCCGCCCGTGACGCCCACGTTCAGCGCGTTCTGCAGCAGGACGTAGAGGATCGGCAGGCCCAGCAGGATGGAGAAGGCGATGCACTGCGCCGCCACCCAGGCGTTGTTCACCCACACCTGTGCGGCGAAGGACCCGGCGGGGTTCGCGCTGTAGTAGTCGGCGAAGTCGTGCTCGACGAGCTGCCTGATCTCCTCGGGGGTGCCGACGGCCGCCTGCACCTCGGGGCTGCCGGCCACCCACGCCCCGAAGGCCACGGCGACCGCCGTCGAGGCGACCGCCGCCCCCAGCCACCAGCGCCAGGCGCGGTAGGCGACGACGGGGAAGGAGACCGTCCAGAACCTGGCGAACTCCCGCCAGAGGGGGGCGTGCGCCCCGGTGACGGCCGAGCGCGCCCTGGCCACCAGGGAGGAGAGCCGCCCGACCAGCAGCGGGTCGCGGGACGACGAGCGCACGATGGACAGGTGCGTCGAGACCCGCTCGTAGAGCTCGACCAGCTCGTCGACCTCCTCCCCGCGCAGAGACCTGCGCCGCCGCACCAGCTGGTCCAGGCGGTCCCAGGTCGGCTGGTGCACGGTGACGAAGGCATCGATGTCCACGACAAAAGAGCCTATTCGCCCCGGCCGGGACACCGCCACGCGGCAGAACCGCACGGTACGGCGGGCGGTAGGGTCGGGAGCATGTCCGATCTGGTGACCGGTGACGCCGTCGTCCTCGACGTCTCGACCGCGCAGCTGCCGATCCGGGCGGCCGCCTTCCTGATCGACCTGGCCGTGCAGGCCGCGGCGGTGGTCTCGGTCTTCCTGCTCGTCGCCAACACCGCCAGCGTCACCGACTCGGCGCTGCTGACGGCCTTCATGATCCTGTTCGTCGTGCTGGTGTTCGTGGGATACCCGGTGCTGGTGGAGACGTTGACCCGGGGGCGGAGTCTCGGCAAGCTCGCCCTCGGGCTGCGGGTGGTCGGCGACGACGGCGGGCCCGAGCTGTTCCGCCAGGCGCTCTTCCGGGCGCTGGCGGGTTTCGTCGAGCTCTACCTGCTCACCGGCGGCCCGGCCGTCATCTGCTCGCTCCTGTCCCCCCGGGGCAAGCGGCTCGGCGACGTCTTCGCCGGGACGATGGTGATCTCCGAGCGCGGCCCGCGGAGCCCGGCCCCGCCCCCGGAGATGCCGCCCCGGCTGGCCGGCTGGGCTGCGGCGGCGGAGCTGTCCCAGCTCCCGGACGACCTGATCCACACCGCCCGGCAGTACCTCTCGCGCAGGGACGACCTGTCCCCCGCCGTCCAGCAGGAGATGGGCGCGCGGATCGCGGCCCGGACGGCGGCCTTCGTCTCCCCGCCCCCGCCGCCCGGCGTGCCGCCGCACGTCTACATCTCGGCGGTGCTGGCCGAACGGCGCCGCCGCCACCTGGAGCGGCTGACGCTGCGGGCGGAGGCCCGGCGGGCCGCGGCCGGGCAGGGGGTGCCGCGTTACGCCGCGGCGGTCTACGCGCCCGCGCCGCTCCACACCGCCGCGCCGTACGCTCCGCCGGGTGCCGCGGTCCCCGCGCCCCACGCGCCGCCCGGCGCCGCCGCCGTCCCGCCGGTGCAGGCTCCCGCTCCGGCCTCCGCCGCTCACCCCGGCTCCGCGTCCGGGTCCGGGGCCGGGGCCTCGACCGGCGGTTTCACCCTCCCCTCCTGACGGCCCCCGGACGCCCCTTCTCGAACAACCCTCCGACGCCCCGGGACGCGCCGAGGGGGCGGCGGGAGATCCGCGCCGCCCCCTCGGGGTCATCGGGTCGTGGTGATGCCCGCGATCAGTGGTGGCCGTGGCCCCGCTCGCGGTAGGACGCCTGGGTCTGGGCGTTCAGGATGTCGAACCTGACGTGCTGGGCCGACCTCGTGCGCGGGTCGTTGATCTTCAGGATGTCGAGCCCGAGGTTGAAGTCGCTGCCGTAGATGTAGCCGTTGTAGTAGTACGCCGACCAGTGGCCGCCGCTCAGCGCGGGGGCGGTGTCGTCGGGACCGCGCTCGAAGTAGGCGATCTCCTTCGGGTTGGCCGAGTCGGTGAAGTCCACGACCGAGATGCCGCCCTGGTACCAGGCCTGGACCATGATGTCCTTGCCCTTGACCGGGATCAGCGAGCCGTTGTGGGCCACGCAGTTCTCGGTGTCCGCCTGGTGGCGGGCGATCTTGAAGTAGCTCTTGAAGACGAGCTGCCCGCCGACGATGTCGAAGTAGGCGTTGGCTCCGCGGTTGGGGCCGATGGCCTCGTTGCAGGTGGCCTGGGTGCCGCCGCCGAGCTCGTCGGTGAAGACCACCTTGGTGCCCTCGTTGTTGAACGTCGCCGAGTGCCAGAAGGCGAAGTTCTCGTCGTCCCGGACGGTCGCGGTGACCTTGGGGCTGACCGGGTCGGAGATGTCCATCAGGATGCCCTCGCCCATGCAGGCGCCGGCGGCGATGTTCTTCTCCGGGTAGGCCGTGATGTCGTGGCAGCCGCTGGTGGCCGACGTGCGCTCGGGGTACGGCAGGCCGTCACCGGGGTTGCCGCCGTCGGGGAACAGGTTCGGCGTCGCGACGACGGCCGCCGCGGTGGGGTTGCGCAGCGGCACCTTGATGATCGAGATCAGGTCGTGCGGCGGCTGGCAGTCGGGGAAGGTCGCCGACGGGTTGTAGGAGGAGACGTAGACGTAGACGTTCCGCCGGTCGCGGCCCTTGCCCGGCACCAGGGTCAGGGTGTGCGAACCGCAGTTGGTCTCGACCGACTTGATGTACTTGGGGTTCTTCTTGTCACTGATGTCGAAGATGCGGACGCCCTCCCAGGAGTCCTTGTTCGACGCGGGCTGCGCGGTGCTCTGGCAGGAGTCGTCGCTGCGGGAGGAGTCGACGGCGCCGAAGAGCAGGTTCCCGTAGACCGAGACGTCCATCTGGCCGCCGGGGCAGACGAGCGAGCTGACCGGGGTCGTCCTGTTGGGCCGGCGGATGTCGTAGATGGAGAAGCCGCTGTAGTTGCCGACGTAGGCGTAGTCGCCCTGGAAGGCCATGTCGGTGTGGATGTCCGTCAGTTCGGCGGGCCTGGGCACGTTGCGGACGTGCTCGATGTTGGCGCTCTTGACGATCTCGCCGGGAGCCGGGATGTCCGCCGCCTGGGCGGGGACGGTGGACAGCGCCGTCAGTGCCGCGACACCGGCTGCGACCAGGAGGCGCCTGGTGAGGCGTCTTCCTTGCGGGGTGAACACTCGCGAACCTCCTTGTCATGCGCTCCGTAGGAGGCGCATAAATGACTGAATCGTTCATCCCGAACAAGCAGCCCGACAAGGTGTCATAGTGTCAGTAGATACTTCCGACTTGATCCCTTTACTCCGGAGATAGTGCGGTATTAGTGTTTTCCGGCACCAGTCCCTCCCCGAAAGGAGAACGGGTGCGCGCCGCCCTCCTCCTCCTGGCCGCCGCCCTCTCCCTCACCGCCTGCAGCGCCGCGCCCGAGCCGCCCCCTCGGGCCGCCGCCGGATCGCCCGTGCCGATCATCGTGCCGGGCAGGCCCGGAGAGGACGCCAGGACCGTCGGCCCGGCCGAGGCCGCCACCCTCGTGCCGACGCCCACCGCCAACGCGGCGGACGTGAAATACGTCCAGGACATGATCATCCATCACCGGCAGGCCCTCGACATGGCGGGCCTCGCCCCCGCCCGCGCCCGGTCCATCCCGTTGAAGGGCCTGGCCTCGCGCATCGCGGACTCCCAGGGACCGGAGATCCAGTTCATGACCTCCTGGCTCCAGCAGCAGGGCCAGCGGGTCCCGGACCACCACGCCGGCCACGGCGACATGCCGGGGATGGCCGCCCCGGAGCAGCTGGAGGCGCTGAAGGCCGCCTCCGGCGAGGACTTCGACCGGCTCTTCCTCGACCTCATGATCGCCCACCACCGCGGCGCGATCACGATGTCCGAGCAGGTCCTGGGCGGCGGGTCGCACATCAAGATCGAGGAACTCGCCAACGAGGTGTCCGTGACCCAGGGCGCGGAGATCCGCCGGATGCTGGAGATGCGGGCCGCGGCGGGCTGACCGCCGTCCGCCGGCCGGGCCGCCGGACGACGGCACGACCGCCCGCGGGACGGCACGGCCGCCCGGCGGGCTCCCAGGCCGCCTCACGAGCCGGCCCGAGCCGGCCGCGGCGTCTACGAGCCGGCCCGCCAGGAGCGGAGATAGCGCTCCTGGTCGGCGGTGAGCTCGTCCACCTCGATGCCCGCCGCGGCCAGTTTGAGCCGCGCCACCTCCGCGTCGATCTCCTCGGGCACGTCGTAGACGCCGGGCGCCAGCAGCGCGTGCTCCCGGACCAGCCAGGCGACCGCGAGCGCCTGCGCGGAGAAGGACATGTCCATGACCGCGGCCGGATGCCCCTCTGCGGCCGTCAGGTTGACCAGGCGCCCCTCGGCGAGCAGCAGCAGGCGGCGGCCGTCGGCCAGGACGTACTCGTCGGTGCCGGCCCGCACCCCCCGGTGCACGGCCTGCGCCAGGTCGTCCAGGGCCCGCACGTCGATCTCGACGTCGAAGTGGCCCGCGTTGGCCAGGATCGCGCCGTCCTTCATCACGGCCAGGTGCTCGCCCCTGATCACGTCGCGGTTCCCGGTGACCGTGACGAACACGTCCCCGGCCCGCGCCGCCGCGGCCATCGGCCGCACGTCGTAGCCCTGCAGCGAGGCGTCCAGCGCCTTGACCGGGTCGATCTCGGTCACCACCACCCGGGCGCCGAGGCCCCGGGCCCGCTCGGCCACGCCCCGGCCGCAGTAGCCGAACCCGGCGACCACCACGGTCTTGCCCGCCAGCAGCGTGTTGGTGGCCCGCATGATGCCGTCCATCGTGGACTGGCCGGTGCCGTACCGGTTGTCGAACATCCGCTTGGTCCGGGTGTCGTTGACCGCGACCACGGGGAAGCGCAGGGCCTGCTCCGCGGCCATCTGCCGCAGGCGGATGATGCCGGTCGTGGTCTCCTCGCAGCCGCCGCGGACCCCGCCGAGCAGTTCGGTCCGCTCGGTGTGCAGGATGTTCACCAGGTCGCAGCCGTCGTCGAGGACGAGATCGGGGGCGATGTCGAGCGCCTGGTGGATGTGCCGGTAGTAGGCGTCCCGGTCGGCCCCGGCCCTCGCGTGGACCGCGATCCCGTAGTCGCCGAGCGCCTGCGCGACGTCGTCCTGGGTGGAGAGCGGGTTGGAGGCGGCCAGCGCGATCTCGGCGCCGCCGACCCGCAGGGCGCCCATGAGCACCGCGGTCTCGGCGGTGACGTGCAGGCACGCGGCGATTCGCCAGCCCTCCAGCGGGCGCTCCGCGGCGAACCTCTCGCTGAGCGCCGTGAGCACCGGCATCGCCCGCGCCGCCCAGCCGATCCGCCGCTCCCCGGCCTCCACCAGCGCCCTGTCCACGTCTTCCCCCCTGATCGGCCGAGGGCCCCCGCAGGTCTGCGGGGGCCCCGGGTGGAGCTGTCCTCGGCGCCCCGGCCCGCGACGGGCCGGGTCCGGGTTTTCTCAGTAGCGGTAGTGGTCGGGCTTGTAGGGGCCCTCCACCGGCACGCCGATGTAGTCGGCCTGGGCCTTGGTCAGCTCGGTGAGCCTCACGCCCAGGGCGTCGAGGTGGAGGCGGGCGACCTTCTCGTCGAGGTGCTTGGGCAGCACGTAGACGCCGACCGGGTACTCCTCGGTCTTGGTGAAGAGCTCGATCTGCGCGATCACCTGGTTGGTGAACGAGTTGGACATGACGAACGAGGGGTGGCCGGTGGCGCAGCCCAGGTTCATCAGGCGGCCCTCGGCGAGCACGATGATCGAGTGGCCGTCCGGGAAGGTCCAGGTGTGGACCTGCGGCTTGACCTCCTCCTTCACGATGCCGTCGATCTTCGCCAGACCGGCCATGTCGATCTCGTTGTCGAAGTGGCCGATGTTGGACACGATGGCGTTGTGCTTCATCCGCGACATGTGGTCGGCGGTGATGATGTCGAAGTTGCCGGTCGTGGTGACGAAGATGTCGGCGATCTCGACGACGTCCTCCAGCGTGGTGACCTGGAAGCCGTCCATGGCCGCCTGGAGCGCGCAGATCGGGTCGATCTCGGTGACGATCACCCGGGCGCCCTGGCCGCGCAGCGCGTCGGCGCAGCCCTTGCCGACGTCGCCGTAGCCGCACACGACCGCGACCTTGCCGCCGATCAGCACGTCGGTGGCGCGGTTGAGACCGTCGATGACCGAGTGGCGGCAGCCGTACTTGTTGTCGAACTTCGACTTGGTCACCGAGTCGTTGACGTTGATCGCCGGGAAGAGCAGCGTGCCGGCCTTGAACATCTCGTACAGGCGGTGGACGCCGGTGGTGGTCTCCTCGGTGACGCCCTTGATGCGCGAGGCGATCTGCGTCCACTTCCTGTCGTCGGAGACGGTGCGGCGGAGCAGGTCGAGGATGACCTTCCACTCCTCCGGGTCGTCCTCGGCGGCGCTGGGGACGGCCCCGGCCTTCTCGTACTCGGCGCCCTTGTGGACGAGCAGCGTGGCGTCGCCGCCGTCGTCGAGGATCATGTTGGGGCCGTCACCGCCGGGCCACAGCAGGGCCTGCTCGGTGCACCACCAGTACTCCTCCAGGGTCTCGCCCTTCCAGGCGAAGACCGGCACGCCCTTGGGCTCCTCGACGGTGCCCTCCGGGCCCACGACGACGGCCGCCGCGGCGTGGTCCTGGGTGGAGAAGATGTTGCAGCTGACCCAGCGGACCTCGGCCCCCAGCGCGACCAGCGTCTCGATGAGCACGGCGGTCTGGATGGTCATGTGCAGCGAGCCCATGATCTTCGCGCCGGCCAGCGGCTGCGCGGCGGCGTACTCCTTGCGGACGGCCATCAGACCGGGCATCTCGTGCTCGGCGAGCCGGATCTCCCTGC
Organism: Planomonospora antibiotica; assembly: GCF_014647955.1. Classification (NCBI taxonomy): domain Bacteria; kingdom Bacillati; phylum Actinomycetota; class Actinomycetes; order Streptosporangiales; family Streptosporangiaceae; genus Planomonospora; species Planomonospora antibiotica. Next base: position 249,728 of record NZ_BMQE01000003.1, read on the forward strand.
GCCCGAAGGCGGCCAGGGAAAGGTCGGCGACCTTGAAGTCCATGTGCTGTTACCCCTCTACCGGATGGTCGACGAGTGCGAGTCTAGACGCGCGCGGTTACCAGAAGCACACCTGAAGCGGGGAAACTGACATAAGATTGTCAGAATGCGAATCACGGAGGCCGCCCGGCGGCTGGGCATGTCCCCCCGGATGCTCCGCTACCGCGAGGCGCTGGGCCTGCTCCCCCCGGTCCGGGGCCAAGGCGCGCACCGGCGCTTCGGCCCCGAGGAGCTCGCGGCCGTCGCGCAGGGCGTGGAGCTGGAGAAGCGGTTCGACATCTCCCCTAGCGAGCTGGCCTTCGCCCTGCGGGTGCTGAGCGAGCCGGCGGTGGCGCAGGCCGTACGGGACCTGGGGCTGCGGATCGGCCGGCTGCAGGCCCCCCGCCGGGCCCTGGACTTCGAGAAGGAGAAGGCCCTGCGCCTGCTCCAGGGCCGCCCGTAGGGCCGGGCGCGCTCCAGGGCCGCCTTCGGAGAACGGCGAACGCCGTACCGCCCGCCGCGGAGAGGAGTCCGGCGGCGGGCGGTACGGCGTTCACGGGCCCGGACGGGCCCGGGCGGGAAGGTCAGGCGGAGGGGCCCGCGACGGCGTCCGCCCGGTAGAGGTCGGGCTCCAGGTAGATGACGCGGGCCTCCGGGACGGCGGCGCGCACCCGCTTCTCGGCCTCGTCGATGCCCTTGGCGATCTCCGCGGCCGTGTCGTCGTTCTCCACCGCGATCTTGGCGGCGACCAGGATCTCCTCCGGGCCCAGGTGCAGGGTGCGCATGTGGATGACCCGGCTCACCTCGGGGGTGCTCTCCAGGGCCGCGCTGATCCGGTTCTCGACCTCGGGGCCGGCGCCCTCGCCGATCAGCAGCGACTTGGTCTCGACCGCCAGGATCACCGCGATGACCGCGAGCAGGACACCGATCATCAGGGTGCCGATGCCGTCCCAGATCGGGTCACCGGTGACCACGGCCATCGTCACGCCGAAGAGCGCGAAGATCAGGCCGAGCAGCGCGCCGAGGTCCTCCAGGACGATGACGGGCAGCTCAGGGGACTTCGACCGGCGGATGAACGCCACCCAGGACTGGTCGCCGCGGACCGCGTTCGACTCCTTGATCGCGGTGCGGAAGGAGAACGCCTCGGCGATGATCGCGAAGGTCAGCACGCCGAACGCCCACTGCGGGGTTCGTATGACCTCCGGGTGGGAGAGCTTGTGCCAGCCCTCGTAGAGGGAGAACAGCGCGCCGATGGTGAACAGCACGACCGCCACCACGAAGGCGTAGAAGTAGCGCTCCCGGCCGTAGCCGAAGGGGTGCTCCGGCGTGCGGGCCCGCGCCGCCCGCTTGCCGCCGAGCAGCAGCAGCGCCTGGTTGCCCGAGTCGGCCACGGAGTGGATGCCCTCCGCGAGCATGGCCGACGAACCGGTGAAGACGAACGCGACGAACTTCGCCGCCGCGATCGAGAGGTTGGCGGCCAACGCCGCGATGATCGCCTTTGTACCGCCGCCCGCGCTCACGGCAGCCTCCACTCATATATCAAGAAAAACCGGGACACGATCCTATTGGGAAATTCTCGTCTTGAGTTCCGTGATCGCCGACACCGGGGTCGGGTCGATGCCGTACCCCAGGGCGAGGTAGGTACTCGCGTAGTCCCCCAGCCCGATCAGGGAGGCCAGCCGCTCCAGCGGATGCGTGCCCTCGGCGGCGATCTCGGTGACCGGCACGTTCCGGTCGTGCGCCAGCCGTACGGACGCCTCGCGCCGCCGGGTCACCTGCGGATGCTCCTCCGCGTCGCGCAGCACGAACAGCCGGAGCGACCGCCCGGCCTCGTCGGCGAAGATGTCCCGCTCGGCCAGCGGCCCGTCGAAGGTCACCACCTGGTTGTGACCGGTCTCCGGGATCTCGCCCCAGATCGCCGGGTACTTGCCGTTCTCGTTGAGCTGGCAGGCCCACCGGTGGGCCGCGACCGCGGCCAGCGGCGACGACCCCCAGACCATCGGGATCGTCTCGGCCAGCTCCATCGCCAGCGACTTGCCCGGGTTGATGAACGACTCGCTCACCGGGCGGCAGCGGTTCGCGATCTCCTCCAGCCGCCCCGCCACCGTCTCGAACGTCTCCTCGTCCACCCGGAGCAGGCCGAGCTCGGCGGCGGCGGCGAGCAGCGGGACCGAGAGCGCCCAGAGCCCGGCGCGCGGCTGCCCCCCGGAGGCGACGGGCACGAACGGCGCCCCCGCCTGCCGGGCGATCGCCTCCAGCGCGGAGCCGGGGCCGCCCACCGCGAGCAGGCGGCACCCGCGGCGCACGGCCTCGGTCGCCGCCGCGAGCGTCTCCTCGCTGGATCCCGAGCACGACACCGCGATGACCAGGTCGGTCGCCCCGACCCAGCCGGGCAGCCGGTAGGAGCGCACGGTCACGATCGGCAGCGGCGCACCGTGCCCGCACACCGCGGCCAGGACGTCGCCCGCGATGCCCGAGCCGCCCATCCCCGCGACCACGACGGCCCGGGGGCGGCCGTCGCGGGCCAGCGACGACACGCCCGCCTCGCGGGCCGCCCGGTACGAGGTCCGCAGCTGGGCCGCGGAGGAGGCCACCGCCCGCAGCATGCCCGAGGGGTCGCCCTCCTCCAGCCACCGGGGGTCGTCGAGCCGGCCGGCCTCCCAGTTCACGGCTTGCGCGCCTCGTCCACCAGCAGCACGGGGATGTCGTCACGGACCGGGTAGACCAGCCCGCACTGCGCGGAGGTGCAGGACAGCTCGTCCGCCTCCGGCTCGGCGCGCAGGGGGGACTTGCAGTTCGGACAGGCCAGGATCTCCAGCAGCCAGTCGTCGATCTTCACGCGTTCAGCTCCTCACGACAGCCAGGACCTCGTCCCTGATCGCTGCCATCTGAATCTCGTCGGCCGCCTCGGCGTTCAGCCGGAGCAGCGGCTCGGTGTTGGACGGACGAAGATTGAACCACCATCCGGGGCCGGACACGGTCAGGCCGTCCAGCTCGTCGAAGGTGACACCGTCGCGGCCGGCGAAGGCCGCGCGGACGCGGTCGGTCACGGCGGCCTGGTCGGCGACGGTGCTGTTGATCTCCCCGGAGGCGGCGTAGCGGGAGTAGGCCGCCAGGACCTCCGAGAGGGGCCGGTCCTGCTCGCCCAGCGCGGCCAGCACGTGCAGCGCGGCCAGCATGCCGGAGTCGGCGAACCAGAAGTCCCTGAAGTAGTAGTGGGCGGAGTGCTCCCCGCCGAAGACCGCGCCGGTCCTGGCCATCTCGGCCTTGATGAAGGAGTGGCCCACCCGGGTGCGGACCGGCTCGCCGCCGTGCTCCGCGACGATCTCGGGCACGCCCCGCGAGGTGATCAGGTTGTGGATGACCACGGAACCGGGGTGCTTGGCCAGCTCGCGCGCGGCGACCAGCGCGGTGATCGTGGACGGCGAGACCGACTCGCCGCGCTCGTCGACCACCCAGCAGCGGTCGGCGTCGCCGTCGAAGGCCAGGCCGATGTCCGCACCGGTCTCCAGCACGGCCTTCTGCAGGTCGCGGAGGTTCTCCGGCTCGATCGGGTTGGCCTCGTGGTTGGGGAAGGAGCCGTCCAGCTCGAAGTAGAGCGGGACCAGCTCGATCGGCGCCCCGGCCCGGCGGCCCAGCACCTCGGGGACCGTGTGCCCGGCCATGCCGTTGCCCGCGTCGACGACCACCTTCAGCGGGCGGACGCCGGCCAGGCCGACCAGCGTCAGCAGGTGGTCGGCGTAGCCCGCCAGCAGGTCGGCCCGGGTGACCCGCCCCGAGCCGCCGCCGCCGGGGCCGCCGGCCGCCAGGATCTTCGCGGCCCGGTCGCGGATCTCGGTCAGGCCGGTGTCGCGGCCGATCGGCACCGCGCCCGCGCGGCACATCTTCATGCCGTTGTAGCGGGCCGGGTTGTGGCTGGCGGTGAACATGACACCGGGCAGCTCCAGGTGGCCGCTCGCGTAGTAGAGCAGGTCGGTGGAGCCGAGGCCCGCGTGGACCACGTCGGCGCCCCGCGAGACCGCTCCGCGCGCGAAGGCCGCGGCCAGCGGCTCGGACGAGGTGCGCATGTCGTGGGCGACCACGAGCCGGTCGGCCCCGGTCACCTCCACGAAGGCCGCGCCGACCGCCTCCGCGGTCTCCTCGTCGAACTCGTCCGGCACGACGCCGCGAACGTCGTACGCCTTGAAGATCCTGGCGAGATCGCCCACTCCAGCTCCGCCCCCCTTGTGATGTCTGCTGGTCCCCAGCCTAGGGGGTGACCGGCGTCCGGGTCAGCGATCGCGCTGGGGCTGCGCCGAGCGGAGCACCCGCAGGTGCCCGCGCCGCCCGACCTCGACCCCCTGGCCCACCGGCTCGGTGCCGCTCCCCGGCGCCGGGCGGGCGGCCTCGCGCACGGCGTTGGCGAGGGCCTCCAGGTCGTCCGTACTGGGCGGGGCGCCGTCGGTGGGCAGGCGGACGACCTCCCAGCCGCGTGGCGCGGTCAGGCGCTCGGCGTGCTCGGCGCACAGGTCGTAACAGTGCGGCTCGGCGTACGTAGCCAAGGGCCCGAGGACTGCGGTCGAATCGGCGTAGACGTACGTGAGCGTGAAAACGGCAGGCTGACTGCACGCGGTGCGGGAACAGCGGCGGACGGGGCTCACGGTGGGACCGTATCCGGTAAGCGTCCGGGGCGCCACTATCTGGACGCTCTTAACGAGCGTGTCGCCACAATTCGGACACGTGTCGCGGCTTTTGCCCAGGTGTAGGGCTCCCGCGCTCCGCGGACGCCGGCACCGTGCGTCCCGGCCGCCGCCCCCGGCGCGCCCGCGTCCCGGGACCGTCCCCGCCCCGGGGGCGCATCCGGTCATCTCTCCGGACGCCCGCGCATCCCGGGCCGCCCCGCCCGGGGGCGCCTCGGCCGCCTCCACCACTCGCGGGCCCTTCCCCGGCGCGTCTAAGCTTTACAGGTGAGTCCGGCACCTGGAAGACCCCGCCCGCCGCGCAGGCGCGACCGGCACGGCCGCGGCCTGCGCGGCCCGTTGGCGCCCTCGCACGTGCCGATCGCCAAGTCTCGCAGCGAGCGCTTCGACGACCTCGTCCTGGACGCCGTGGACCGGCTCAAGCCCCGGTGGGGCAAGCAGCTGGCCGTCATGGAGTTCGCCGTCGAGGAGGTGCCGCCCGCCGACGACCTGGGCGACGGTCCCGGGCTGCTCACCGGCGAGCCGATCCCGTTCGGCCGGGCCGAGCCCGCCGCGGCGGACCGCCCCGCCGTGGTGATCGTCTACCGGCGGCCCCTGGAGGCGAGGGCCCACGACCGCGACCAGCTCGGCGCGATGGTCCACGACACCGTGGTGGAGCAGGTCGCCGGGCTCCTCGGGATCTCCCCGGAGTCCGTCGACCCGGGCTACGACGAGCGCGGCTAGGCCGCGCCCGCCGTCGGCGGGGCCCTCCCCGGGCCGGTGTTCACCGGCTCGGACGGCCCCGGTCGCGCATCAGGTGAGCTGGTTGATGCGGATGAGGTTGCCGGTCGGGTCGCGGAAGGCGCAGTCGCGGACTCCGTAGTCCTGGTCGATGGGTTCCTGGACCACGTCGGCGCCGGCGGCCTCCAGGCGCTGGAAGAGGCCGTCGAGGTCGTCGGTGGCCAGGGTGATCGCGGCGTAGGTGCCCTTGGCGATCAGCTCCAGGACGGTGCGGCGCTCGTCCTCGGTGACGCCGGGGTCGGCGGCCGGCGGGTGCAGCACGATGGAGGTCCCGGGCTGTCCGGCCGGTCCGACGGTGATCCAGCGCATGTCCTCGTAGCCGACGTCCTTGCGGACCTCGAAGCCGAGGACGTCGCGGTAGAAGCCCAGGGCGGCCTCGGGGTCGGTGTGCGGCAGGAAGGCGTGGTGAATGGTGATGTCCATGCCGCTCACGCTAGGCGTGGCTGCTGCGGGGGTGCTTCTCGATTCCTGACCGGTCTGGTCACCTGCTTGGCCAGGCACGGCGGGATGCCCGCCGCCGCCTGCGAGTGGTCCTGGCGGTAGACGCTCGGCGGCACGCCGACCAGCTCGGTGAACCTCGTGCTGAACGTCCCCAGCGAGGACGAGCCCACCGCGAAGCAGACCTCGGTGACGCTGAGGTCCCCCCGGCGCAGCAGCGTCATCGCCCGCTCGATCCGCCGGGTCATCAGGTACGAGTACGGCGACTCGCCGTAGATGCGGCGGAACTCCCTGCTCAGGTGCCCGGCCGACATGTGCGCCCCGCGGGCCAGCGCCTCGACGTTCAGCGGATCGGCGTACTCGCGGTCGATCCGGTCGCGGACGCGGCGGACGGCGGCGATGTCGCGCAGCCGCTGCTCGTGCGCACGCCTGTCGGACATGGGTGCCATCCTCCCATGCCGTGCCCCACCCCGGACGCGCCGGCCGGGAGACGGTCGCCGCCCTCGCCGAGCAGGCCGTGAGCCGAACCGGGTGAGCCCGGCCTTCCCGGATCCGCCCGCATCACCACCGATGCGGACCGTCAGGGCAGGACGGTGGCGACCGACTCGGTGATCGGCGGCACCAGCGCCCACATGCGGGCGGCGGCCAGCGGCTGGACGGTCAGCGCGAGCCCGTCCTTGATCCGCTCGTCCATCACCCGCGCGCCGTACACCGGGCCCGAGCCGGGCAGCGGGAGCACCACCACCGCGAAGGAGCCGTCCATCTCGGGCAGCTTGACCTCCTTGACGCGGGAGGCGGCGATGCCCAGCTCGAACGCCTCGGGCGCGTCGCCCGACCGCGGCAGCACCTGGACGCTCACCTTGCCCTCCGCCTCCGGCGCCGCCAGCACCAGCCGGGAGCCCCGCTTCCCGTCCGTGCGGTTGTCGGCCACCACGCTGCCCAGGTCGATCGGGGCCGCCCCGGCCGTGAAGGCCACGTCGGGCTTCTTCCCCGTCCCGGTGGCGGCCAGCCCGGCCACGACCGGCGTTTCGGAGGTGAGCACGAGGGCGGCCGGCTGCCCGCCGATCCCGGTGGACAGGTCGACGGAGACGACGGACCCGGCGGGCACGTCGACCAGCTCGCGGCCCTTGAGCGCGTAGGTCCCGTCGGGGGTCAGCACCTTGACCTCGACCAGCGTGTCGACCTCGGCCGGGGAGGCCACCAGCAGCTCGCGCTTCCCCCCGCCGCCGGGGACGCCCGGCACCACGACGCGGGTGGCCGGGGCCGCCGCCGCGGGCAGCCAGTCGACGCCCCGCCCGCCGTTCATGATCGCGCGGGCGGCGGCGGTGACCCGCCCGGCGGCGGTGCGCACCTCGACCGCCATGACGAGCGGCGACGGGGCCAGCTCCTTCAGATCGACCGTACGGCTCCCGCCCGGTTCGAGGACGATCGTGCTCCCCGTCCCGCCCGCCACCGGGCCCTCGCCGGAGTAGACCAGGACCTCCACGACGGCCCGGGCGGGGTCGGGGTTGGACAGGTACAGCCTGACGTCGGCCGCGGCCGGGCCCGGACCCACCAGCCAGGTGCTCGCGGCCGGCTCCACGCACCGGACCCCCGCCAGGCCCCGCTGCCCGCCGGAGGTCTCCCGGCGCGTCTGCGCCGACTCCAGGCCCGCCGCGCTGCTCCCGGTGGCGGTGACCGTGACGGGACCGCTCCCGGCGGGGACCTCCTGCTGCCAGAGCCTCCCCGGCGTGTCCAGGGTGTCCAGGACCTTGTCCCCGGCGTCCCCGGCGTCCCCGGACTTCCCGCCCCCGGCCCCCTCGGCGGTGACCGTGGCCGTCCCCGGGCCCGCGCCGCCGCCGTCCGGCGGCGTGACGACGCCGACCCGGGTGTCCGCCGGGGCGGGGCACACGGTCGTCACCGAGGAGATCGGCACCCTGCGGGGTTCGGGCACGGCCGCCGCGCCCTCGGCGGCCGTCCGGTCCGGGCGGGTGGCCGCGGCCGTGCCGTACAGCGCCAGCAGCGCCACCAGCACCAGGACGAGGAGACCGAACCGGTTCTCGATCAGGGACTTCACCGGGCCGCCAGCTCCCTCTCCGTCTCGGGCACGTCCTGCGGGAGCTCTTCCTCGCCCCGCGAGCCGGGCGCGGCCAGGACCGCCACCACGCACACCAGCAGCGCCTGCACCCAGAGCCAGCGGGCGTGCCAGGGGTCGCCCGGCGGGACCGGGGGCATCCCGACCGGCTGGGTCAGCCGCCACACGCCGAGCTCCCGGGACAGGCTCATCCTGGCCAGCGCGGGCTGGGAGTCCAGGGCCCGGCCGATCTCCGGGCTCACCGGGCTGGCCACCACCACGAACCGCACGCCGTGCGCGGCCAGCACCCGGGCGTCGTCGCCCCCCCTGCCGGAGACCAGCCCGGCCGCGGCGACGCTCACCAGGTCGCGCGGGCCCTCGGGCGAGGGGATGTCGGACTCTCCGATCAGCGGCATGCGGCCGCGCAGCACCGTGAAGGTCAGGGCGCCGTCGCGGGAGCGCAGCAGCAGGGTCCGCTCGCCCCCGCCGGAGTTGGCCGCGACCAGCGCGGGCACCGCGTCGCGCGCGTTCCCGCTGATCGGCCCGGGGGTGCCCCGCACCATCCACATGCCCGCCGCGAGCAGCGGGGTGGAGAACGCGACCGCCACGACCAGCAGCGCGGCGATCCGGCGCAGCCCTCCGGCGGCGCGGAACTCGGCGACCCGGCCCGCGGTGAGCGCCGCCACCACGAGCATGCCCAGGGCGGCGAAGGCCAGCGGCACCCCCGGCCAGGCGGGGGCCTCGGTGTCGCCGCCCGGCGAGGTGACCGTGATCCGGCCCGCCAGCACCGCCACCAGGACGCCGAAGAGGGCCACGCCCCAGCCGATCGCGATGACCATCCGGTTGCGGCGCATGAGCAGCGCCGCCAGGCACGCGGCGATCAGACCGGCGGTCACCCAGAACGGCGGCATCCCCGGACCGCCGGGGCTGAGCAGGAGCAGGGACTCGGCCGGCAGCGCGGGATCGACCAGCTCGGGCCGGTGGAGCCCGGCCTCCAGCAGGAACCGGCCGGGGTCGGCGACCAGTTGGACCAGCCAGGGCAGCAGCAGCACGACCGGGACGCCGAACGCGATCGCCACCGAGGCGCCGACGCCCCGCCGCGGGAAGGCCAGCGCGGCCAGCGCGCCCAGGAGCAGCGTGAGCGGGTAGACGACCGGGGCGAAGGCCGTGCCGACCGCGAGCAGGAGCCCGAGCGCCCAGGCGGCGCGGCGGGCCCGGCGGCCTTCGCCGGAGAGCAGCGTGGTGGCCAGCGCCGCGTAGACGGGCAGCAGGACGAAGACCACGGCGGTGCCGAGCCGCCCGGCGGCGACCGCGCCGGTGGCCACGGGGAGCAGCGCGTAGGAGGAGGCCAGCCAGACGCGGGTCCACCGGCCGGAGACGATCCTGCGGGTCGCCGCGTAGGCGGAGAACCCGGCCAGCGGGACGCAGCCGAGCAGCAGCACGGAGACCGCCAGCCAGGTCTTGCCGAGCAGCACCGACGAGAGCGCGGCCAGCACCGCGACGTACGGCGGGGCCCAGGCGTCGCTGCCCAGCCCCGTCGGGTGGTACCCCTCGGTGTACAGCCGCCACAGGTCGGCGGCCCCGCCGGTCACCGGGACGAGCGCGCCGCCGCCCAGCCGGGCGCCGCCGACCAGGCCCCGCTCGGCGATCAGGGTGACCGCGAGCAGCGCCAGGAAGAGCAGCACGCCCGGGTTGCCGAAGACCCGGCGGGTCGCCCCGGCGTCGTCGGTGAGCAGCTCCTCCCCGTCCTCCTGCGCCCGGACGACGGCGTGGTGCCGTCCGGCGGACTCCACCGGGCCGCCGGACAGGTGGTTCTGGATCCGGTCCACCAGCCGCCGGTAGCCCGCGCCCGGCGGGGTGAGCAGGCGCTTGACCGCGTTGTAGCGCTGCTTCCTGCCCTTGGCGCGGGCCCGGCGCGCCCGGAGCAGGCGCCAGGGGTGGGCCAGCACCGAGCCGAACGCCACGACCTCGTCCAGCGCGTTGGCGGGTTGCTTGGCCAGCAGGAACATGACGGCGCGGAAGAGCGATCCGGCCAGGTTGCGCAGCAGGGCCCGCAGCAGCGGCCCCGCCGGCAGGTTCGCCAGGACGACGAAGAGGGCGTTGCGGCGGTCCAGCCGCCGGGGGTGGGCGCCGCTGACGGTGATGCGGCGGCGCCGCCGGGAGGCGGCCTCGGCGTGCCAGGCGACCGCGCGGGTGACGTTCTGCACCCGGTGGCCCGCGTTCCTGACCCGCCAGCACAGGTCCAGGTCGTCACGGAAGATCCGCAGGAAGGGGTCGAGCCCGCCCACCTCGTCCCAGACGTCGCGGCGGATGAGCATCCCCGCGGTGGAGACCGAGAGCACGTCCCGGACGCCGTCGTACTGCCCCTGGTCGAACTCCCTGGCCTCCAGGCCGGTGTCCCTGCGGCCCGTACGGTCGACCGTGACCCCGACCTCCAGCAGGAGCCGCCGGTCCAGCCAGTCGCGGAGCTTGGGGCCGAGCACCCCCGCCTTGGGGTCGGCGTCGGCGGCCCGGAGCAGGTGCTCCAGCGCCCGGGCGTCCGGCGCGCAGTCGTCGTGCAGCAGCCAGATCCACTCGTTCCCCCCGGCGGGCTCCAGCCTCTTGAGCACCTCGGCGACGGCCTCGCCGAAGCCGGTGGAGCGCGGCAGGGTCAGCACCGCGCTCGATCCGAGGGTCCGGGTCAGCAGGTCGGCGCCGCCGTCGCGACTGCCGTTGTCCGCCGCGACGACCCGGTCGACCGGCCGGGTCTGCCGGAGCAGCGAGTCAAGGGTCTCCCCCAGCCAGCGGGCTCCGTCGTGGGAGACGACGATCGCGGTGACGGTGTGGTGCGTGCGGGGGGCGTCGGTGATGGACATGCGTCCCGTGGTCCAGGAGGGGGAGATCGGCGGCGACCACGATACGGCACCTTATGTCCGTATATACCGGCGGCACGAAAAAAGGCCACGCGGCTGACAGCCGCGTGACCTCATCGAGATATCGTCGAGCGCCCCGGAGGGCGCCTTGGATTTCTTCAACGCGTCGGACGTCGTCCCCTCAGACGGCCTCACGCTTCATCCGGCGACGCTCACGTTCCGAGAGCCCGCCCCAGATGCCGAACCGTTCGTCGTGCTCGAGTGCGTACTCCAGACACTCTGCACGCACCTCACAGGAACGGCACACCTTCTTGGCCTCCCGAGTCGATCCCCCCTTCTCCGGGAAGAACGCCTCCGGGTCGGTCTGCGCGCACAGCGCGCGTTCCTGCCAACCAAGCTGCTCTTCAGCGCCGCCGTCCTGTGCGATGACCAGGTCGGCCACTGCACACCTCCTTGCCGCCCGCAATGGAGCCCCCTATGAACGCCTCCCCCTTACCCACCCGGAGGGAGACGTAACAACACGCCTGTAATTACACGCGCGTGGCTGGTGTGGCGTCAAGCGGCATGCCGCTATCCGGGGAAAGACCCGCTCTCCCCGGCTCTGAGGCGTGTGCCTGCGACGATGGCAATTGCACCCTGGCGATCGTGAAGATCGCCTTGGGTCTTCAGTGCTCTCGACGGTCGGAACCGTACCAGGACATGTTCGGCTCCTGACCAGGTCCCGTCCTCTCCCTGTCGAGGTTTTCCTCTCCCGTTGCCTGGCCCGGGCGCTCCGGCGTGTAGATCGCCGTGGGGTCGATGGGCTGGGAGTCCCAGCCCCGGCCCGCCGTACCGGCCGGGTCTCCCGGGCCGGGGGCGTTGAGCGGGTCGTTCCGGTAGGCGCCCGGGTCGAACCTGAGCGTCGCCTCCGCGGGCGCGTCCCACGGCCGGCCCTGGTCCGGCTGCGGGGCCTGGGGCTGAGCCTGCTGGGCCTGCTGCTGGGCCGGGGGCGCCTGCGGGGTCTGCGGGTGCCCGAACGGGTCGTCGTACCCGGCTCCCGGCGAGGAGGTGTACTCCGGCACGCGCAGCTGCGGCTCGGTCCCGGAGGACTGCTGGTAGCTCTCCGCCTGCTGGTACGCCTGGGCGATCTGCTGGGAGCGGGGGTCGGCCGGGTCTGGGTACGGCAGGCCCGGGTCGCTCTGCCGGGCGAACTCCGCCCCGGAGTAGCCGGTGAGCGGCTGGCCGTAGTTGTCCGGCGGCTGCGGGAACGCGGATCCCTGCGGCGGCGCGTCGAAGGACAGGCGCGGCCGGCTGTCGGCCGGCGTGTACGGCGCGGGCTGCGAGGCCGGGAACGGATCCTGCGACAGCGGGTGGGGCTGCGGCTCGCCCTGCGGCTGGGCGTAGGACTCCGCCTGCTGCCCGTAACCGGACAGCAGCGGGTCCGTCGGCTGCGGCACGTAGTTCGACGGCGAGGAGTCGCCGTACCCCGGGGACGCGCCCTGCGACTGGGCGGCGTACCCCTGGGCCTGGGCGGACGACTCGTAGCCCTGGGACGGCGCGTGGGTCTCGTAGCCCTGGGAAGGCGCGGACGGCTCGTAGCCCTGGGACGGGGACTGCGCGGGCGGGAACGGCTCGGCGGGGGCGGCGTAGGCCTGGGCCGGCGGCTCGTAGGAGCCGGCCGGGGGCTCGTACGGCGCCGGAGCCTGGGGCTTGACGTCCGCCGCGACGTACGGGCTCGGGGTGTAGACCTGCGGCTCCGCGTGCTGGACGGGGGACTGGTCGTAGACGGAGGACGGGGCGCCGTAGGGCTGGTTCTCCGGGGCCGCGCCGTACGGGTGGCCCTCGGCGGATGCACCGTACGGGTGGCCCTCGGCGGGCGCCACGTACTGCGCGCTCTCGTTCTGGCCGCCGTACGGCCGGCTCTCGGCCTGGCCGCCGTAGGACGGGTCCTCGGCCGCGGCTCCGTACGGCCGGTTCTCCGTGCCGTAGCCGGACGCCTGGCCGGTGTGGCCGTCGCCGCCCTGGGACGCGTAGGCGTTCTCCTGCGGCTGCAGCGCGTGGGAGCCCTCCTGCGGCGCGTACCCGCTCTCCGGCTGGTGGCCGTACTGGTCGGAGGGGGCGGGCGGGAGCGCCGGGGGGCTCAGCGGGCTGTACTGCGCCTGCGGAGCCGGCGCCTCGGGGAAACCGTTCCCCTGGACGGAGGCCTGATGCGCGGGGGTCTCGGGGAAGCCGTGACCCTGGACGGAGGCCTGATGCGCGGGGGTCTCGGGGAAGCCGTGACCCGGGACGGGACCGCCCTGCGGCACCCGGTCCTGCGGCTGGTGGAAGGGGGCCTGCGGCGCGGGCTCGTGCGCCTGGGGGCCCGTGCCGTACGCCGGGGCCGCGCCGTACTCCGCCGGCCGCCCGCCGAAGCCGCCGTCGGGGCGGAACCCCGGGGTGTCCCAGGACTGCACGGGGCGGGCCGCGGCCGCCGGAGCGTTCGCGGCCTTGGGGAGCAGGAAGAGCACGGCGAGCACGGCCAGCGCGAGCACGGGCACGTTCAGGAGGAGGAACTCGACCTTGCCCATGAAGCCGGTGTCGCCGGCGAACACGCCGCCCAGCAGCCCGATGGCGCCGAAGAGGACGGCGAGGCCGAGCGTGGCCACGGCCACGTACACCATCGGCTTGAGCCGCGCGATCGCCGGGCCGGGGCCGCCCGCCAGCAGGACCGCGCCGACGAGCAGGGCGACGGTCACCGGCGAGACGAGCTGCTGGAGGAAGACGGCCGCGCGCAGCGCGAAGGACGACCCGCCGAGCGACGAGCCGAACAGCAGCCGCTCGATGCCGACGAGCACGCTCCCGGACGCCGCGGCGACCATGAGCCACGCGGCAGGCTCCCGGAGCCGGCCCGCATCGACGTTGATCACAATTACCCCCATTAGGGTCCTTGGGTAAACCCGGGCCAAGTTTTACACATGGCCGACTTCAGCGTCGGTGGACCCAGGAAGCTCATGAATCCCACAAGTGTCCCATTACTCGGTATTCACCGCGAATTGAGGCGCGTCGTGAGGGGGACCCGCCGTCCGCCGCTTTCCCCGGGATGATCTGCGGAAGCCGCTCCCGCCCTGGTCGCCCGGTGGATCCGGACCTTGGGGCCGGAGCGTCGCGAGCCGGTGGGAGACTGGACGGCATGCGCATCGTGTCCCTCGCCGGCGGCATCGGCGGCGCCCGCTTCCTGCGGGGCCTGCTGGCCGCCGCCCCCGACGCCGAGATCACCGTCATCGGCAACACCGGTGACGACATCACCCTCTACGGCCTGCGGGTCTGCCCCGACCTCGACACCGTGATGTACACCCTGGGCGGCGGCATCGACGAGGAGCAGGGCTGGGGGCGGCGGGACGAGTCGCACGTCGTCAAGGAAGAACTCGCCGCCTACGGCGTCGAGCCGCAGTGGTTCGGCCTGGGCGACCGCGACTTCGCCACCCACATCGTGCGCACCCAGATGCTCGACGCCGGCTACCCCCTCTCGGCGGTCACCGAGGCCCTGTGCGCCCGCTGGAATCCCGGCGTGCGGCTGATCCCGATGAGCGACGACCGGACCGAGACCCACATCGTGATCAACGACGGGCAGGGCCGCCGGGCCGTGCACTTCCAGGAGTGGTGGGTGCGCATGCGCGCCTCCGTCCCGGCCGAGCGCATCCTCCTGGTCGGCGCCGACGAGGCGAAGCCCGCACCCGGTGTGCTCCAGGCCATCGAGGAGGCCGACGCGGTGATCCTGCCGCCGTCCAACCCGGTGGTCAGCATCGGCACGATCCTGCAGATCAAGGGCATCCGCGAGGCCCTGGAGGGCAAGATCGTCGTCGGCGTCTCCCCCATCGTCGGAGGCGCCCCGGTCCGCGGCATGGCCGACGCCTGCCTGACCGCGATCGGCGTGGAGACGACCGCCCAGGCGGTCCTGGAGCTGTACGGCGCGGCGCTCGTCGACGGCTGGCTGGTCGCCGAGGAGGACGCCGGGGTCCGCCTGGACGGGGTCCGGGTCGAGGCCCGGCCGCTGATCATGCACGACGCCGGATCGGCCGCCGCCATCGCGCGGGCCGCCCTCGACCTCGCCGCCGAGCTCTCGGCCGCGCGGTCGCGGCCGGACGGCGGCACCGGCACCGGCACCGGCAATAGTGGGGACACCGATGGCAGCGGGGACGCCGGTCTCGGCGGCGGCACCGAGAAGGGGGCCCGATGAGCAGGATCCGGCGCTTCCGGCAGGACGAGGCCGAGCCCTCCGAGGTCCGCATCGAGGTCTTCACGGTCGACGGCATCCCCGAGGTGCGGGAGGGCGACGACGTCGGCGCGCTGATCGCCGCCGCCCGGCCCGACCTGCGCGACGGCGACATCCTCGTGGTCACCTCCAAGATCCTGAGCAAGGCGGAGGGCCGGGTCCGCCGCGGAGCCACCCGCGCCGAGGCCATCCGGGACGAGACCGCCCGGGTCGTGGCCCGCCGCGGCGAGACCGTGATCGCGCAGACCGCGCACGGCTTCGTCATGGCCGCCGCCGGCGTGGACGCCTCCAACACCGAGCCCGGCACCATCGTGCTGCTCCCCGCCGACCCCGACGCCTCCGCCCGGGCCGTGCGCGCGGGCGTCCGGGACCGGCTCGGCGTCTCGGTCGGCGTGGTCGTCTCCGACACCTTCGGCCGCCCCTGGCGCAACGGCCAGACCGACATGGCCGTCGGCGTCGCCGGGGTGCCGCCCATGCTCGACTACCGCGGCCTGTCCGACGACCACGGCAACGCGCTCGAGGTCACCGTGACCGCCATCGCCGACGAGTTCGCGGCCGCCGGCGACCTGGTCAAGGGCAAGCTCGCGCAGACCCCGGTGGCGGTCGTCCGGGGCATGGCCGAGTACACCACCGAGGACGACGGCCCCGGCGTCCGCGAGGTCGTCCGCCAGTCCGAGGACGACATGTTCCGGTACGGCTCGCGCGACGTGGTCTTCGCCCGCCGTACGATCCGGGAGTTCTCCGCCGAGCCGGTCGACGGCGCCAAGGTGCGCCGGGCGGTGGAGGCGGCCATCGCCGCGCCCGCGCCGCACCACACGACGCCGTGGCGGTTCGTGCTGCTGGAGTCGGCGGGGGTGCGGGAGAAGCTGCTCGACGCCATGCGCGAGGCGTGGATCGCCGACCTGCGCGGGGACGGCTTCTCCGAGGAGTCGATCGCCAAGCGGGTCCGCCGCGGCGACGTGCTGCGCAACGCCCCCTACCTGGCCGTGCCCTGCCTGGTGATGGACGGCTCGCACACCTACCGCGACGACCGCCGCAACGCGGCCGAGCGGGAGATGTTCGTGGTCGCGACGGGCGCCGGGGTGCAGAACTTCCTGGTCCAGCTCGCCGTGGAGGGCCTGGGCTCGGCCTGGGTGTCGTCCACCATGTTCTGCCGCGAGGTGGTCCGCGACGTGCTCGGCCTGCCCGCGGACTGGGATCCGATGGGCGCCGTCGCCATCGGCCGCCCCGCCGCCCCGCCCCGCGACCGCGCCCCCCGCGCCGCCGCGGACTTCACGATCGTGCTGTGAGCCGGCTTCCCCGGAACTCGCGCACAGAAGTGTAAATCGGCTTACGTTGTTTTACGTAAACCGATTTACACTTCCCTGCGGGAGGTCATCGTGGAGAAGCCCGCGGACATCGTCGGCAGAGACCGGCAGTGGCGGACGGTCGAGCGCTTCCTCTTCGAGGGGGGGCGGACCGACGGGCCGCTCCGGCTGGGGCTGGTGTCGGGGCGCCGCCGTACCGGCAAGACCCAGCTGCTGACCGCCGCCTGCGAGGCGGTGGGCGGCCTCTACATCGCGTGTGTGCAGGATGAGGGGGACCGCGCGGCCAGGACCAGGTTCACCGCCGCGATGACGGAGCACGCCGGGCTGGGAACGGTGCTGAGGGGCGAGCCGGAGTCATGGGACCGGCTGTTGCGCGCCGCCCTGGAGACCGCGGCCCGCACGGCCCCCGCCGGGTCGCCGGGACTCGTCGTCATCGACGAGTTCCCCTACGCGATGGCTCACGCCCCGCAGCTGCCCTCCCTCGTCCAGCATCTGTACGACGACTCCCAGAACGGGCGGGCACCCGGAGGGCGGCTGGTCCTCTGCGGTTCCGCGCTGAGCGTCATGCACAGCCTGCTGTCGGGGACCAAGCCCCTGCGGGGACGCGCGATGCTGGACATGCGCCTGTCCGCGCTCGACTACCGCGAGGCCGCACGACTCTGGGGCATCCGGGAGCCGGATGTGGCGCTGCGGATGCACGCCTGCGTGGGAGGGATCCCCGGCTACCGCCCCCTCATGGCGAGCGTCCCCGCGACGGTGGCGGACTTCGACCCCTGGGTCGTGGAGAACCTGCTCGCGGTGGACGTCGGCGTCTTCACCCGGACCGAGGTCGACTACCTCCTGCGGGAGGACCCGAGGATCACCGCCCGCGCCGTTTACTACGACGTCCTCAGCGCGGTCGCGGCCGGCGCGCACACCCCGTCCAAGATCGGTGCGGCCATCGGCAGGGACAACAACGCGGTGCGCTATCCGATCGACGTCCTGGAGTCGGCCGGCTATCTGACGAAGACCCACGACCTGCTCCGTTCGCGGAAGCCTGTGATCACCGTCTCCGACCCGGTCATCCGCTTCGACCGCCTGATCACCGCACCGTACCTCGGGCAGCTCCAGCTGGGACGCGCCGAGCAGGTCTGGCGGGCCACCGCCCCGACCTTCCGGTCCGACATCCTCGGCCCGCATTTCGAGGAGCTCGCCCGCGAATGGGTCCGCCGCTTCGCCCCGGACGAGCTGGGCCGATCCGAAGGCTTGGGTGAAGTCGGGTTCGCCAGCGTTCAGGACCACGACGGCAGAGCGAAGCACGAGATCGACGTGATCGCCCTCGACGGCAGGCGGGTCCGCCTCCTCGGCGAGGCCAAGGCCACCCTCGCCCGCCGGGGCCTTCCTGACCTCGAACGCCTCGACGGCATCCGTGGCCTACTCGAACGGGAGGGCTACGACACCTCGGAGACCGTCATCGCGCTGTTCTCCACCACGGGCTTCACCTCCGACCTCGAACAGACGGCGGCCACCCGCCCCGACCTCGAACTCGTCGACCTCGACCGGCTGTATCAGGGCACCTCCTGACTTCACCGCTTCGGAGCGACCGATCAACTATGGTGGCCGGTCATGAGGTTCCTCATCGTCGGCGGCAGCGGTCTCCTCGGCGGCGAACTCGTCCGGCGGTGCTCGGCGGCCGGGCACGAGGTGGCCGCGACCTACCTGACCCGGCCGGGAGAGACCGCGGGTGCCGAGTGGTCGCCGCTCGACGTGCGCCGGCGGGAGGACGTCGACGCGCTGATCGGCGCGTTCCGCCCGGAGGCGGTCGTCAACGCCGCCTACCGGCAGGCGGACTGGACGACCACGGCCGTCGGAGCCGCGAACGTGGCTCTCGCCGTCTCCGCGACGGGCGGACGCCTGGTCCACGTGTCCAGCGACGCGGTCTTCTCCGGTGCCGCGGTCCGCTACGACGAGACGTGCGTCCCCGACCCGATCACCCCGTACGGCGCGGCCAAGGCCGCCGCCGAGACGGCGGCGGCCGCGATCGCGCCGACCTCGGTGATAGCCCGGACATCCCTCATCATCGGCGACGGCGGCTCCCCGCACGAGGCGCTGGTGCATTCGCTGGCCACCGGCCGCGAGCGGGGAGTGCTGTTCACCGACGACGTGCGGTGCCCCGTGCACGTCACCGATCTCGCCGCGGCGCTCCTCGAACTCGCCGCGTCCGGGCACCACGGCGTCCACCACGTCGCCGGAGCCGACGCGGTGAGCCGGTACGAACTGGGATTGCTCATCGCCCGGCGCGACGGACTCGATGCGGACCGGCTGCCCTCAGGCCGGCGAGCGGACTCCGGCGTGCCCGGCCCGCTGGACGTGCGCCTGGAGTGCGGCACGACCCGGCGGCGGCTCCGCACCAGGCTGCGCGGCGCGCGGGAGTTCCTGTGCTGAGGCCCACCGGTGGTCCCGGCCTGCGGACCGTCTCCTCCGTATGAGCGGCCGTCGGGATGGCGTGACGCTCCGGCCCGGCCGGCTTCGAATCCCGATCAGACCGGCGCCTTCTCGCTCACGCCGTCCACGGGCGCGTTCGCCCAGAGCACGGAGATCGGGGCGGCGATGATGCGGTCTCCGTAGGAAAGCACGTGCTCGCCGAGATGCATGACCACACCCGCGACGAACCGGTCGCCGAGCTTCTCCCGCAGCCAGGCGAGATGGCGGCCGTCGGCCGATGAGGGTGAAGCCGAGGCCTTGACCTCCACGGCGAGGATCCGGCCGTCCGGGGTCTCGCAGATGAAATCGATCTCACGACCATCCCGGTCACGGTAGTGGTAGATCTCGAAAGCGTCTCCCATGAGGCTCCGCAGCTTCATCAGTTCGGTGAAGACGAACGTCTCCACCAGGCCCCCGAGCGCGCGGTGGCCCGGCTCACGTAGTGCGCCGGGCGTGACCCGGAGGAGGTGCGCGGCCAGTCCGGTGTCGGTGAGGAAGACCTTCGGCGTCTTGGTCAGCCGCGAGGTCATGTTCGTGGACCAGGCCGGGAGCAGAGAGACGAGGAAGACGGTCTCGAAATAGGACGTGTAGGTCCGGACCGTGTCGCCGGTCACCCCGAGCGAGCGTGCGATGTCCGCCTGCAGGAAGGTGCTGCCGGAGCGCGCCGCGATCAGACCGAGGAGCCTCGGCAGAGCGCTCGCATGGTGGACCTCCGCGAACTCGCCGATGTCGCGGGCCACGATGGTCTTCACGTAACCGGTGTACCAACGGTGGCGCGAGGTCTCTGTCGAGACTTTCAGCGCTTCGGGGAAGCTGCCCCTGCAGAGGACGTCGAGGTAGTCGTCCCGCTGCCACTCTGACCGCTCACCGACCACCTCGGCGGGCGCATGGAACACCCTCCGGAGGAAGTCGCAGCCCCCTCCGGTCCGTTCGCTCATGCTGAACGGCCACAGGTCGATGAAGACCGCCCTTCCGGCCAAGGACTCGGAGAGCGTGGGCACGGTCAGGAAGCGTGTGGATCCCGAGAGCACGAACTGTCCGGGCGAACGGTCACGGTCGACCTCCCGCTTGATGGCCAAGACCAGATCGTCCCCACCCCGCTGGACCTCGTCAATGATCAGAGGTCGGCTTCCGGCACGGGCATACGACGTGGGGTCGGCCTTCGCGGCACGGAGCTGCTCGACCTCGTCGAGTGAACGATAGGTCCCACCGAACTCCTGCTGGAACAGCTCAAGGAGCGTTGTCTTCCCGGCCTGTCGAGGACCGTTGACCACCACCACGCGGAAGTCCGACACCGATTCGCGGAGCTGCTCGGATGCCGCCCTGGAAATCAGTTCGTCCACGTCCCCCTCCTCGACATTCGAGATCTGCCGACCCCGTCAGTCGGAATCTGCCGAGCACTCTAGTCGATATCTGCCGAACCTGTCAGTCGGAATCTGCCGAACTGGTTGTTCGAGATCTGCCGGATATTTCACCCGGAAAACGCTGGAAGGCCGGTCGACTACCGGCGACCGACCTTGCCACCGGCTCCATGCGGTTCAGCCGGATGTCGAGGCCTACGCGGTGGCCGGTCCTCGCTCGCGGACCGGCCGGGCCGGGCAGGTCAGGCCTTGCGGCAGGTGGGGTGGCAGAGGCGGCGGGCGAGGGCGGAGAGGAAGACGTCGATGATCTCGCCGGGCTCCCGGGCGACGTGCAGGGAGCCGTTGGTGATCGAGGCGACCCGGTCGAGGGTGGCGCGGTCGAGGTCGTCGCCGAAGGCCAGCACGACGACCTGGACGGGGTACTGCGGGTCCCACTCCTCGCGCAGCCTCTCGGCCAGCTCCCCGCCGGAGATCCCCCTGCCGTCGTCCTTGCCCGCGGTGATGACCAGGAGCGTGTTGTTCATGCCCTCGTCGTAGGCCCCGGTCAGCTCGCGGAACCCGGCCAGGATCGAGTCGTGCAGGGAGCTGTCCCGCTTCGCGTCGGCGCGCAGGGTCCGGGTGAGCTCCTCCAGGCGGCTGCGCCGGATGACCTGCCCGTCCTCGGCCTCGGTGATCGGGCCGATCCCCACCCGCTCGCGCTGGTCGCCGCCCGTGCCCTTGGCGTCGGCGAACTCCCACATGCCCATGTGGGTCGAGTTCGGGAAGAGCTGCAGGCCCATCCGGGCGGCGTCGAGGGCGACCGTCAGCTTGGTCCTCCCCTTGTCCCCCCTGATCGGTTCGGCCATGTGCCGGGAGGCGTCGGCCAGGACCAGGATGTTGGTCGGCGGGGCCAGCCTGCTCCACGCCTCCAGCGCCTCGTCGATCACCGCGGGCACGATGGTCGGGCGGGTGCGGGGCGCCTCGGTGGGGATCTCGGGGCCGGGCGCGTGGGGGCCCAGGCGGCCGTCGGCCGAGCGGAAGCCCGCCCGCCGTACCGCGTCCTGGGTCTCCGGGGCGCGGAGCCAGGAGGCGAAGGCGCGGGAGCCGGCCGCCCTGACCGGGTCGCCGGAGGTGACCACGTAGGGGTAGTCCAGGTTGATGGTCCCCTCGCGCGGATGGAGCGCGACCAGCGGGTCGGCGGAGGGCCGCCGGTTGTGCTCCCAGACCGACTGCTCCGGGACGATCACGACGGGCCGCTTCCAGAACGAGCGCTCGTCGATCGCGTCGAGCATGCTGCGGTAGTCGGGCGCCGCCCCGGCCTGGGCCCACCGGACGAACGCGGTGAGCGCCCGGTCGGCCTCGGCGCCGGTGCCCACCACGTCCCTGGCCGCGGCCACGGTGGCGATGCCGGCCCCGGCGAGCGACGGGTCGGGGACGCGGACCACGTCGGGCTCGTTCTCCGTGGGCTGGACGCGGCCCCGGGTGGTCGGCGGGAAGACCATCCGCCAGTTCATCTCCGTCCTGCCGACCGCGAACCGCTTCGCCAGCGAGCTGCGGGTGGCGAAGACCAGGGGCGAGGTGGCCATCACGGTCTCGGTGCCCGCCAGGTCGGCCGCGCCCTGCTTGCGGGCCAGCCGGATCCAGGCGGAGGAGTCGGAGATCCAGCCGTCGGGGCGGGAGGCGAGCACGCCCGCGGTGTCCCCGATCAGGGTCCGCAGCACGGTGGCCGGGGGCCGCTCGGTCACCTGCACCAGCACGCACCGGCCGTCGGCCTCGGTCCTGCTCGCGTTGAACCGCCCGGCCGCCTCCATCACGGTGGGGGCGATGTCCACCGCGGCGGCGACGTCCACCAGGACCGGCTCTCCGGAGCAGTCCGCACCGATCCGGTCCGTGATCACCACCACGGCTCCGGCGGCGGCGACCGCCAGGGCCACCGCGGCGAGTGAAACACGTGTCAGCGCCTGATGCCGGCGCCTCTCGGCGCCGGCGGCCACGCGATGTCGACCGGAAGAGGGCACGCTGGGACCTCTCGCTTCAGGGGAATGACAATTCTCCCAACACCCCCCTTACATAGCGCAAGTCAACAGAGAACTTGTTATAGACGCTCAAGCGGCACGAAGTTACGCACACTTTGACAAACACCGTCACTGGCCGCCGCGGCGGCCAGCCGCTCCGCGCTCGGCACGCCGTACGAGGTGGTCCGCTGCCGCACCGGCCGCCCGGTCGGGGCGACCATGGCGGCGAGCTCGGTGATCGTCTTGAACGAGCCGTTCTCTGACCCGGCCATCCGGCTGATCGTCTCCTCCATCAGCGTGCCGCCCAGGTCGTTGACCCCGCCGGAGAGCACCTGGCGGCACAGGTCGTCGCGGAGCTTCACCCAGGAGCACTGGATGTTGCCGATCGCGCCGTGCAGCAGGATGCGGGCCAGCGCGTGCACGGCCCGGTTCTCCCGCGCGGTCGGGCCGGGGCGGGCGATCCCGGCCAGGTAGATGGGTGCGCTGTGGTGCACGAACGGCAGCAGCACGAACTCGGAGAACCCGCCGGTCTCCTCCTGGATGCGGCGGATGAGACGGATATGCCGGACCCAGTGGGCGTGGGTGTCGACGTGGCCGTACATCATCGTGGAGGTCGTCGGGATGCCCAGCCGGTGGGCGGTGGTGACGACCTCCACCCACTCGGCGGCGGGCAGCTTGCCCTTGGTCAGCACCCAGCGCACGTCGTCGTCGAGGATCTCCGCCGCGGTGCCCGGCAGGGAGTCGACGCCGGCCTCCTTCGCCGCGGCCAGCCAGTCCGCGACGGACAGGTTCGTCCGGCTGGCGCCGTTGACGACCTCCATCGGGGAGAAGGCGTGGACGTGCATCTCCGGCACCCGCGCCTTGACCGCGCGGGCGATGTCGAAGTAGGCGGTGCCCGGCAGGTCGGGGTGGATGCCGCCCTGCATGCACACCTCGGTCGCCCCGGCCCGCCAGCCCTCCTCGGCCCGGTCGGCGACCTGGTCGAGCGAGAGCGTGTAGGCGTCGGCGTCGGTACGGCGCTGCGCGAAGGCGCAGAACCGGCAGCCGGTGTAGCAGACGTTGGTGAAGTTGATGTTCCGGTTGACGACGTAGGTCACCTCGTCGCCCGCGGCCTCGCGGCGCAGGCCGTCCGCGATCCGGCAGAGCTCGTCCAGCCCCGCGTCGTCGGCCCCGGCTCCGTCGGGTCCCCCGGCCAGGCCGAGCAGGGTCAGCGCCTCGGCCTCGCCCAGCCCCGCGGGGTCGGCCTCCGCCCGGCGCAGCGCCCGCAGCACGTCCCCGGAGACGGCGCCGGGACCGGGCCGCGGCGCGGCGGCGGGCAGACGCTCCTTCAGCGCCTCCCAGTCCCCGTAGACGTGGTCGAAGTCGTCGCGGCGGTCGGCGGTGCGCCCCTCGGCGTCGACGGCGGTGTGCAGGTCGGTCCTGCCGGAGGAGGCGAATCCGCCGTCGGGCTCCTGCCAGGGGCGGCCGGTGATCTCGGCGCCCTCCCTCGCGAGCCCGGTCGCCGGGTCGGCGAGGGCCGCGACGTGCGCGGCGAGCCGCGGGTCGAGCCAGGGCTCCCCGGCGAGCACGTACTCCGGATAGATCGTCAACCGCTCGTGCAGGGTGAACCCGGAGGCGGCCGTGCGCTCGGCGAGCTCGTCGATCTGCGGCCAGGGGCGCTCGGGGTTGACGTGGTCGGGAGTCAGCGGCGACACCCCGCCCCAGTCGTCGATCCCGGCCCGGATCATCAGGTCGTACTCGGCGTCGACCAGGTTCGGCGGGGCCTGCAGGCGCGTCCTCGGCCCCAGGACCAGGCGGGCCACCGCGATCGTGGCGGCCAGCTCCTGCAGGTCGGCGTCCGGCATGCCGCGCATCGCCGTGTCGGGCTTGGCGCGGAAGTTCTGGACGATGACCTCCTGGATCCCGCCGTACTCGCGGGCCGTCTTCCGCAGCGCGAACAGCGACTCGGCCCGGTCCTGCACCGTCTCGCCGATGCCGATCAGGATGCCGCTGGTGAAGGGCACGTTGGAGCGCCCGGCGTCCTCCAGCACGCGCAGCCGTACGGCGGGGTCCTTGTCGGGCGAGCCGTGGTGGGGCTGCCCCTTCTCCTCGAACAGGCGGCGCGAGGTGGTCTCCAGCATCATGCCCATCGAGGGCGCGACCGGCTTGAGCCGCTGCAGGTCGCGCCAGGTCATCACGCCGGGGTTGAGGTGCGGGAGCAGGCCGGTCTCCTCCAGCACCCGGATCGCCATGGCCCGCACGTAGGAGAGCGTGTCGTCGTAGCCGTGCGCGTCCAGCCACTCGCGGGCCTGGTGCCAGCGGTCCTCGGGCCGGTCGCCCAGGGTGAACAGCGCCTCCTTGCAGCCCGCGGCCGCGCCCTGCCGGGCGATCTCCAGGACCTCGTCGGGGCCGAGGAAGGCGGACTCCAGCTTGTGCGGGGCCGTGGCGAACGTGCAGTATCCGCACCGGTCCCGGCAGAGCCGGGTCAGCGGGATGAAGACCTTGCGGCTGTAGGTGATGATCCCCTGCCGCCCGACGGCCTCCAGCCCCGCGTCCCTGACCCGTCCGGCGTGGCCGAGCAGGGTCTCCAGGTGGGAGTCCCTGGCGTGCAGCAGGACGGTGGCTTCGGACGGGTCGAGGGCTTTGCCGTCGCGTGCCCGGGCCAGGGCCCGGCGCATCGCGGTGTCGGTGGGAGTGACGCTCATGTACGCACATTAGGTCAACGCCGTAGAGCCCAGGTCCCTGACCTCCGCCTGCCGCCCTCCCGTCCGGCCCGGGGAGAGCGGCGGCGCGACACGACCCTTCTAAAAATAATGAAAATTGACATAGAAGGCGCGGAGATGGTCTGCTGGGGTCACGACCGTCGGCGAGACCTCTCGCACCCCCACCCGAGGGCGTGGAGCCGGGCTCACACCGCCCACCCGGCGGTCGAGGTCACGGTCGTCCCGACATCGGAGCGGTCGCACATCCTGGCACCGCACCACAGAAAGTTGAGCATCCCTAAACAGTCAACTCAAGCAGATCTAGATGGACGTAAATGCTTGTGCTTGCATAGATTAGAGACATCCCACCGGGACATCCCACCGGAACACCATCCAGGAGCAGGAAATGATCTGGTTCTTCGTCGCCCTCGCCGCCGTCGCCGTCCTCGCCCCGCTGATCGGAGCCGACACGCGCGACGGTCGTGACTGGAGACCGTCCGACCCGGAGCCCTACGGACTCGGAGCCGACGGCTTCAGAACGAGCGGTAGTCCCGTGCCGGCATCCGCGGCCCGCGAGCGGGCGGCCGCGCGCCGGCCAGCCTCAGCAGTCGGCTGACCCGGTGGCGGTGCCCCCGGTAGGGGGCCAGCAGCCGGAGCATGCCCGCGTCGTCGACCCGCTCCCCCGCCAGCGACCAGCCCACCAGCGACGGCAGGTGGTAGTCGCCCACCGAGACCGCGTCGGGGTCCCCGTGGGAACGCTGGCGCACCTCGGCCGAGGTCCACACCCCGATCCCGGGCAGCGCCCGCAGCAACCGGTCCAGCTCCGCACTGTCCCCCGCCGCCTCCAGCTTCGCCGCGTGCCGGGCGGCGTTCGCGATCGTCCTGGCCCGTACGGCCTCCGCGCCGGCCCGATGCCAGTCCCAGGTGGGGATCGACCGCCAGACCTCGGGCTCGGGGAAGACCCGCATGCCCTCGGGAGCGGGTCCCGGCGCGGGCCCGCCGTACTTCAGCAGCAGCCACCGCCACGCCCGCCGGGCCTCGGCCAGCACGACCTTCTGCTCCAGCACGGCGGGCACCAGGGCCTCCAGCACCCGGGAGGTCCGGCAGATCCGCAGGCCGGGGTGGCGCCTGGCCGCCTCGCGCAGCACGCGGTGCCCGGGGACGAACCCCGACGGGTCGTCCTCGGCGCCGAGCAGCGCGGGCAGCGTCTCCAGCAGCCACCCGGCCCCCGGCCCCCAGGCGGTCCCCACGACCTCGCCGCCGCGCCGCGCGACCCGGAGCATGCCGGGACCTCCGGGCGTCCGGCAGGTCCGCCAGACCGCCCCGTCGGGCGTCCTCCGCCAGGTCGGGTCCCCGTCCCCGCGCCGGCACGGCCGCAGGACCAGCTCGAGGTCGAGCGGCCCGTCCCAGCGCAGGCACCGCTCGGTCGCGGTGACGCTCACCGGCGGCCTCCGGGCGTCGCCGGGGAGGCCGGGCCGCCCTCCCACGGCGCTCCGGCACCGCCGGTGAAGCGGTGACGCTCGTCCATCCCGCTCAGACGTCGCTGGAGAAGCGGACCGCGCACTCGGGGAGCACGACGCCGGGCCAGACCCGGCTGCCCGCCAGGAGCTCGTTGCCGGCGCCGACCACGGCACCGTCGCCGATGACCACGTCGCGCAGGACCGTCCCGGACGAGACGCGGGCCCCGATGCCGACCACCGAGTCGACCACCTCCGCGTCGGCGTGGACCACGCAGTCGTCGCCGAGCACGCTCCCGGTGATCCGGGCCCCGGACTCCACGACCGCGCGGGCGCCGACCACCGACCCGCCGGAGACCTTGGCCTCGGGCGAGATCATCGCACCGGGCAGCGCGAGGAAGTCACCGGGCGGACCGGGCAGCGCGGGCGAGGCCAGGCGGCCGAGGACCAGGTCGCGGGAGCCCTTGACGAAGGCGGCCGGGGTGCCCACGTCCAGCCAGTAGGAGGCGTCGGCGTAGCCGAGCACCAGGGCGCCGTCCTCGATCAGCCCGGGGAACGTCTCCCGCTCGACCGAGACGACCCGGCCCGCCGGGATGGAGTCGATCACCGAGCGGGTGAAGACGTAGCACCCCGCGTTGATCAGGTTGGTCACCGGGTTCGGGGTCTTCTCCAGGAAGGCGGTGACCCGGCCCTCCTCGTCGGTCGGCACGCAGCCGAAGCGTGAAGGGTCCTCGACCTCGGTGAGGTGCAGCGTGACGGCGGCCCCGCGGGACACGTGCCGGGCGACCTGGTCGCCGATGTCGTGCCCGGACAGGATGTCGCCGTTGAGCACCAGCACGGGCGCGTCCGGGCCGCAGGTCAGCGCCTCGGCGGCGTTGCGGATCGCACCGCCGGTGCCGAGCGGGGTCTCCTCGGTCACGTACTCGATGGAGAGCCCGAACGCCGAGCCGTCCCCGAACGCCTCGGAGAACATCTCCGCCCGGTAGGACGTGGCGAACACGATGCGGCCCACCCCGAACGAGCGGGCCCGCGCGAGCTGGTGCGCCAGGAAGGGGACCCCCGCCGTGGGCAGCAGCGGCTTGGGGGTGCCCAGCGTCAGGGGACGCAGCCGCGTCCCCTGTCCTCCGACGAGGAGGATCGCCTCAAGATCCGACAAAGGGGTCTCCGCCATTCCGAGAGGTTAGCCCACTGTTCGACAGGCCGTTGATAGGGATCGCTCCCCTGATCGGCCGCGTGGAACCCGACGTTCCCACTTCGCCTCACCCTACGGGGAGAGTCCCCGGAAGCGTGGGATCAATCACGTGTCTTTTCACCGGTCGCCATCACGTCCGGGCTCTCCGCCCGCCGGGCCGCCAGCCCGGCCGCGCCCGCGCAGACCAGGTCTCCGACGATGATCACGATCCGCGAGCAGAGCGCCGCGGTGATGGCCGACCCCCGGTCCAGCACGGGCGCCAGCACCGCGACCATCGCCACCTCGCGCACCCCGGCCCCGGCCGGGACCACGAACGTCATGATCCCCAGGCACCAGGACAGCGCGAAGGCCCCGACGGAGAAGACCGCCACCGACGGGCCGGACGGGCCCAGGTCGTACAGGATCGCGGCCAGGTGCAGGCCGTACGCGGTCCAGCCGAGCAGCGCCCAGCCCAGGGCGGTGAGCATCCCGCGCCGGGTGAGCGGGCGCTCCAGCGGCTCGCGGCCGAGCCGGCGCAGCCCGAAACCGATGACCGCGTTGACCACCCGCGGCTCGAGCGCCACCGCGAGCACGGGCACCAGCAGGAACACCCACGCGTACGGCGCCGCGGAGCCCGGCAGTGCGGCGAGCAGCGTCACCCCCGAGACCAGCAGCCCGCTGCCGAGCTGGACCGGCATCGTCAGGAAGAACGCCGCGGCGCTGCGCGGCCGGGGCACGCCCAGCTCGCGGCCCATCTCCATCTGGGCGACGACCGGCCAGAGCGAGCCGGGGATGTACTTGCCGAGCTGGCCGACGAAGAAGACCTTCGCCGCGGGGCGGGCCGGCAGCGGCGAGCCGAGGTCGGCCAGCAGCGCCCGCCACGTCATCATCCCGCCGCCCAGCGCCGCGACCACCGCGACCACCGAGAGCGGCAGCGCCGTCCACGACAGCCGGGCGAACCCGGCCCGCACCGCCTCCCACTGCCCCGCCACCGCCCACGCGCCGAAGCCCAGCGCGACGAGCAGGAACCCGATCCGGACCAGCCGCTTCACAGCGGGACGACCGGGTCCGGGGGCTGCGGCAGGCGCGCTCCCGCCGGGCGCCGGGTGCTCTTGGTCGCCACCCACAGGTAGGTCGGCACCACCGGCAGCAGGGCGCGCAGCACCGCGCGGGGCAGCCGGGACAGCACGGCCTCGGCGGCGCGGCCGACGGCGCCGGGGAACAGCTCGGAGCCGGCGAAGGCCGCCGGGGTGGCCAGCACCGGGAAGGTGTAGTCCCAGACCCGCAGGCCGCGGACCATCCTGCGCAGGCCGCGCCGGGTCCGGTAGCGCTCGTAGTAGCTGTCGGCCCGGCCGGACAGGCGCACGTAGCGGTCGGCGAGCGCGGGCGGCAGGTAGGACAGGAACGGCAGCCTGTAGTGCGGCTCCATCACCCCGAGCCGGTTGCCCAGGCCCAGGTAGAGCACGCCCTCGTCGGACAGCACCCGGCGCATCTCCGCCATGATCGCGTCGGGGTCGACCACGTGCTCGTAGATGTGGTTGAAGACCAGCACGTCGATCGAGCCGTCAGGGAAGGGCAGGGCGGTGCCGTCGGCGCACACGAACTCGACCCGCTCGCCGAAGCGCGCGGCCGCCCTGCGCAGGCCCGGCACGTCGATGTCCACGCCGAACGTGCGGGCGGCGCCCGCGTCCGCCAGCTCGTCGGCGATGAACCCGGCCGAGCAGCCGATGTCGGCGACGGTCAGCCCCTTCAGCACGTCGGTGTCCCGGCCGAGGAAGTGGCCGAGCACGGCCACGATCTTCGCGGCCTTCCTGCGGCGCTTCTCCTCGTCCAGCATCGCCGCCTGGAACTCGGAGTACTCCAGCTGCGCCTGCCGCTCCGCACCCGCCCTGCCCGTCGCCATCCGCTCCACCGTTCCTCGTCCGCCTGCTTGCGCGCGGTGCCCAAGGCTACCGGTGGGCCGCGACCCTACCGCCGGGTAACCTCCACGTCGTACTCTGAGCGGATGCTCAGCCGCCTGCTCAGCCGCCTGCGGACCAGCCGCCTGCTCCGGGTCCTGCTGGCCCTGGTCGCCCTGGCCTTCGCCGGGTACGGCCTGCACCGCAACTGGGACGGCACCGTCGCCGCGCTCGCCCGGCTGTCCTGGTGGTCCCCCGCCGGGGCGTGCGCGGCGGCGATGGCCGGGGCCGGCCTGATGATGGTCGCCTGGCAGCGGGTCGTCGCCGGGCTCGGCTCGCCGTTCCCGCTCGGGGTGGCCGCGCGGGTGCTCTTCGTCGGCCAGCTCGGCAAGTACGTCCCCGGCTCGGTCTGGGCCTACGCCGCGATGATGGAGCTGGGCCGCGACCACGGCTGCCCGCCCCGGCGCACCTTCAGCGGCACCTCGATCGCCCTGGTGGTCTCGCTCGGCTGCGCGGTCGCGCTGGCCGCCGCCACCCTGCCGTTCACCGCCCGGTCGGTGGCCGAGCAGGCGTGGTACCTCGCCCTGGTCATCCCGGTGATCGCCGTCTGCCTGCACCCCAGGGTCCTCACCTGGGGCCTGAACCTGGTCCTGCGCCTGGCGCGCAGGGACCTCCTCGACGAGGTGCTGCCCGGCCGCGCCCTGCTGGCCGCCGTGGCGTGGACGGTCTCCGGCTGGCTGGTCTACGGCCTGCACGCCTGGCTCGTCATCGGCGACCTGACCGGCGACCTCTCCCCGTCCGCCTACCTGCTCGCCGCCGGGGCCTACGCGTTCGCCTGGGCGAGCGGCCTGCTCGCCGCGTTCGTCCCGGCGGGCGTGGGCGTGCGCGAGGGCGCGATGGTCCTCGTGCTCGCGCCCGCGGTCGGCACGGGCAACGCCGTGGTCGTCGCCGTGCTCTCCCGCCTCGCCTTCACCTTCACCGACGTGGCCTGGGCCGGGATCGGCTTCCTGCTGGGCCGCCGGGCCGCTCAGGCCTCCCCGGGGGAGGCCGCCGAGACCAGCGCCTCGACGTACGCCGCCCAGTAGGGCCCGGGGTCCACGGCCTTCACCCCGGCGCGCAGCCGCTCCGGCTCGCCGGGCGCGTAGAACCGCGCCAGGACCTCGCGCAGCGACTCCACCGAACCCGGCTCGGCCAGCAGGCCGTCCACCCCGTCGGTGACGTGGTCGCCGAGCGTGCCCACCCTGGTGGCGATCACCGGCACGCCCTGCTCGTGGCCGAGCCACACCTGCTGGCTGGCCGTGCCGCTGCGGTAGGGCAGGACCAGCGCGTCCACGTCCTCGAACAGGCCCGGCACGTCCTCGGCGGCCACGTAGCCCGGCCGCAGCTCCACCCGGCCGGTCAGCCCGAGCTCGGCGACCAGCGCCTCCGTCTCGGCCTGCCCGCCCCAGAACTCCCCGGCCACCCGGAGCGCGACGCCCTCGGGCAGCGCCCGGATCAGCAGGTCGAGCCCCTTGTACGGCCGGACCAGCCCGAAGAAGAGCAGCCGCCGGTGCACCCGCCGCCCGGTGTCCGGCTCGGCCCGCTCCCGCGCCCCGGCCGGCAGGTGCGGCGCCATCTGCGCCGTCGTCACCGGCGCGGGCGCCAGCGCGCGGGCCAGCTCGGCCTGCGCCTGAGAGTGGACCAGCACCCCGTCCACCCGGCGCAGCAGCGCCCGCATCAGCGGCGTGTCGTACGGCTTGCGCTCGTGCGGCAGCACGTTGTGGCACAGCGCCACCACACGGGGGGCCACCGCCTTCGCCCGGCGGCGCAGGCCGTACAGGATGCCCAGGTACGGCGGGACCTGCACCGGGCTGAGCACGGCCAGGACCACCAGGTCGGCCGAGCGCAGCCGCCGCCCGCAGGCGATCCAGCCGTCCGGGCGGCGCCAGTCGAGCACCCGGCGGACGTTCCCGAACGGCTCGCCGTCGGGGGTGTCGGCGGTCTGCCGCCCCGGATAGAGGAACGAGGGGTACTGCGCCTTCCACGACTCGATCACCACGTCGTGCCCGGCGGCCCTCAGCCGGTGGGCGAGCTCGGTGGTGTGCGCGGCGCCGCCGCCCTTGTAGGGGTAGGTCGGCCCGACGATCGCGATCCGCATGCCCGCTTCCGCCCCTACTCGCTGCGGGAGCGCACGATGAGGTCGGCCAGCAGCGCCAGCGAACCGATCAGCAGTCCGGTCACGAAGATGATGATGGTGTTGTTGGCCAGGTAGAACGGGGTCTTGACGTTGTCGTAGACGCCCTTCGCCAGGCCGATGCAGACCAGCCAGATGGCCGGCGGCATGAGGACCTTGAGCGGGTTGAAGTACATGACCATCCGCAGCACCTGCAGGATGTAGCGGTAGGCGTCGGAGACGAAGCTGAACTTCGACTTGCCCGCCCGCTTGCTGTACTCGATCGGCAGGTAGTAGACGTCGTGCTGGTTCGACAGGAACGACAGCGTGATCGTCGTGACGCACGAGAACCCGGGCGGCAGCAGCCGCAGGTACGGCTTGGCGACCGACTTGCGGAAGGCCCGCAGGCCCGAGTTGAGGTCGGGGATCCGCTGCCCGGCCAGCCATTCGGCGATCTTGCGGATGACCCACTTCGCCGGGACCCGCAGGAACTTGTGCGAGCCCTCCTCGGTGGTGCGCGCGCCCACCACCTGGTCGATCCCGGGGTCCTTGTCCAGGATCTGGACCAGCTCGGGGATGCGCTCGTTCGGGTAGGTCATGTCGGCGTCGGTCCACACGACGATCTCGCCGCGCGCCTCCTGGCTGCCGATCCGGCGGACCGTGCCCGACCCGCCGTTGCGGTGGAACGCCCTGATCCGCATGTGCGGGAAGCGCGGCGCGGCCTCCTTGAGCCGGGCCAGGGTCTCGTCGGTGGAGCAGTCGTCCACGGCCACGAGCTCGTAGGTGTAGCCGCTGCCGTCCATGGCCCGGCAGATGCGCTCGACCTCGTCGATGACGTGGTCCTGCTCGTTGTAGCAGGGCAGGACGATCGTGACGTACGGCGTTGCGTCCACAGCTGGTCCACTCTCGGGGGTCTCGGGCGTGCTCACGGCAGGCGAGGATACTCTGCCCGGCCGGATCCCGGACCCGCATCACCCGCTTCGGGCGTTCCCGGCGCCGTCGTCGGCGGGCCGGGGATCGCGCCCTTGAACCACTCCGGCGCACCGCTCCTGCGGGCGGCGGAGAGCAGGGTCCGTCCCCGGCGGGAGCGTCTTCGGCGAGCCGCTATTGCCTGGATTCGACGCGGTACACCGCGCTGACCCCGGGCAGCGACTTCAGCGCCTTGGCCGCGGCGGGGAAGGCGGCCGGATCGGAGAGCTTCACGTAGAAGGTCTCCCTGGACAGGTCGATCCGGAACATCCTGCCGCCGGCCGGTTCCTCCGGGTAGTAGTGGCGCATCAACCGGGTGTGGTGCTCCCGGTCCTGGAGGTAGACCGTCTCGGCCTCGGGGAGCGTCCAGATCCGGTCCAGGACCGCCTGCCGCTCCGCCGCGCTCACCGCGCCGGTGACCCCGGCGGGCCGGTTCTCCGGGCACGCGTACCGCGACCAGTCGTCCGTTCCGCACAGGACGACGGCGAGATCGGCCCTGCCCCACCAGAAATCCGCAGGATCGCGCTCCACCCGGTCGACCGCGGGCATCGCCCTCACCTGCCGGGCCACCGCCGCGAAGTCCCCGCTCCGGCGCAGGACGGCCCTGACCGTGGGGAAGGGGTCCACCTCCCCCGAGGGCTCCTCCCCCAGGTCCGCGTAGTAGGCCAGCGTCTCGCGGCGGTTCTGCTCACCGCTCACGAAGACGACCCCGGCCAGCTCCGGCATCGTCCGCATGCGCTCGGCGACCGCCCGCCCCTCGGCGTCGGTGGCCTTCCGCCGCCCGGGGCAGCGGCCCCCTCCTCCGGGACCGTAGCCCTCGCACAGGAAGACCACGAACCGCAGTTGTTCCGGGAGCGCCGCCTCCGGCGGGGGCAGCGGCTCGAAGGAGCGCTCGTACAGGTACCGGCCCCCGATCCCCGCCGCGCCGAGCACCAGCAGCACCACGGCGCAGACGGACAGGAGCCTGACCAGCCCGGCGTGCGCCCGCACCCACGCCTGGAGCCGCGGCTCCTTGTCGGGATCGCCACCGCCGAAAGAGATCTCTTCATACCCGGACGACATTCAGGAAACTATGTCAATCACCACTGGATATGGCCATCCGGCCCATCGCGAGCGAGTGCCCCTCGGGATGCCCCTCGGCGCGGACCGGGGCCACCGACCGGACGCCGGGCAGGGACTTCAGCGCCGCGGCGGCCGCCGGGAGGTCGGCCGGGCCGGAGAAGCGGACGTAGAAGGTCTCGTAGGACCTGTCGAACCGGAACAGCGGATCGCTGGCCGGGCGCTCGGGGTGGTAGTGCCGCAGCAGCCGGATCCGGTGGTCGCGGCTCTCCAGGTGGACCGCCTCGGCTCCGGGCAGGTCCCAGATCCGGTCCAGGACCGCCTGCTTCTCCGCCGCGCTCGCGGAACCCGTGACCCCGGCGGGCCGGTGCTTCGGGCACGCGTACCGGGACCAGTCGTCCGTCCCGCACAGGTGCACGGCGAAGTCGGCCCTGCCCGCCCAGAAGTCGGTGGGGACGCGCAGCACCCGGTTGACCCCGGGGAGCTCCTTGAGCCGCCCGGCCACCGCCGCGAAGTCCGCACTCCGGCGGAGCGTCCCCTCGACCCGCGCGTGCAGGAACGCCAGCTCGATCTTCTCCGGCTCGCCCGCGTCGGTGTAGTAGGCCAGCGTCCTGCGGCGGTCCTCCTCCCTGCTCACGAGGACCACCTCGGCCAGCTCGGGCATCGCCCGCATCCGCTCCTCGACCGCCCGGCCGTCGGCCTCCGTCGCCTCGCGCCTCTCCCGGCACGCCCACGCCTCCGCGCCCAGGCCGCACAGGTGGGCCGCGATCCGCACCTGGGCGGGGAACGGCGCGTCCGGCGGGGGCAGCGGCTCGCGGGACCGCTCGTACAGGTACCGGCCCCCGGCTCCCGCGGCCACCAGCACGGCCGCCACCGTGAAGCAGACCGCCAGCAGCCGGGCGTGCGCCCGCACCCACGCCTGGAGCCACGGCTCCCGGTCCGGATCACCGCCGCCGAAGGAGATCTCTTCGTACCCGGAGGACATTTAAAAAACTATGCCCAATCAAGGAGGAAATCACCATACGTACATCACCCCGTCATACGGGTGGTCGTTCCCCGAACCCGTCGCGCTCCTCGTCGGCGGGGAGCGAAGCGGGAACGCCGGGCAGGGAACGGGAACCCACCGCCCCGTCAGGGCGCGGCCGTCCAGACGTCGATCGACAGGGACCAGGTGCCGTTCGGCGCCTCGGTGAGGGAGCGCTCGTCCTGGCGGGTGCGCAGCGCCATCGCCCGGACCGGCGTGCCGTACGGCGCGAGCTGGCCCGCCTCGGCGGCCAGGAGCACCGGCGTACGGCCCGCCGCCCGGATCCGGCCGATCAGCCGGGTCACGTCGGCCGGGGACGGCAGGTCGGTGCCGGGGGCGACCTCGACCCGGGCCGCGGGCACGCCGCAGACCCCTCGGACGAGCTGGGTGAACCGGTCGGCGGTGACCCGCTCCACGACGAGCACCGCGGCCTCCGGCGGCAGGGACGCGCACATCGACTCGACCGCCGCGCGCTCCCCCCGCCCGACCGGCGTGAACGCGGTCCCGATGGAGGTGACTGCGGCGGGCGCGACCAGCAGCACCGCGCCGAGGACGGCGGCGCCCCTCCGCGCGCCGGGGCCGTACCCCCGCTCCCGGACCATGCGGAGGATCCGCCGCAGGCCCCAGACGGCGAGCAGGATCAGGCCGGGCAGCACGACGGGGACCAGCCGCCGGGCGGCCCACGGGTGGTCGGGGGTGATCGCCGGACGGTAGAGCGTGGTGACCGTGGTCCAGCCGATCACCGCCAGCGGGAGCAGCCACCCGCCCGCCCTCCCCCGCACCAGTCTCCGGACCAGTACGGCGGCGGCCAGCGTGGCCAGCAGCACGGCCGGGACGCCGACGTACCAGGCCGCCCAGTGCAGCGAGTCCTCGTAGTAGAGCCGGGTGCCGTCGGCGGCGAGTCCGTTCGCCGCCTGCGTCTTCTCGATGAACTCCGCGGTCGTCCGGTCCTCGTCGGTGACCGCCCGCCGGGTCACGGTCTGCAGCCAGGGCCGGAGGGCGAAGGCCGCCATGACCGCCGCCACCAGCCCGGCCGCGGCCTCCGGCAGCCACCGCACCCGCGCGGCCCGCCGGATCGGGCCCGCCAGCCTGGGCGCGAGCGCGGCGGCGGCCAGGGTGAGGAGCAGGACGGCGCCGCAGACGGCCAGCAGGGGCCGCCAGGACGCCGCGAGGTAGTCGAGGTACGGCTCGGCCAGCAGGAACGCGGCGGCGAAGCCGAGCCCGGCCCCCGCCAGCAGCCCGCCGAGCAGCGGAGATCCCAGCCGCCCGGCCAGACGGTCACCGTCCGTTTCCGGGGCCGCGGGCTCCCCCGCCCCTGGGAGCCCGCGGTGACCGGGGGGTTGCGCGGCCGTCCCCGCCCGGCGCAGGGCGATCAGCAGGCCCGCGTAGGCCAGGACCGGCAGCACGTCCCGCAGGCCGTCGATCCGGACGAGCACGGCTAGTCCGAAGACCAGTCCGGCCAGCGCGGCCCCGAGCCGGGAGCGCGCGTCCAGCAGCAGCGACAGGCCGCCGAAGAGCAGGATCAGCGACGGGATCTCGCTGAAGGTGGTCCGCGAGGTGTAGAGGATCGGCAGGCAGACCGCGAACGCCAGCGCGGCGAGCGGCGCCCACCGGGCCCCGGCCAGCCGGGCGGCGGTCCCGGCGAACACCAGCACCGCCAGCGCCCCCAGCACCGGCGGGGTCAGCAGGAGACCGGGCAGCCCGCCCAGCCAGTGGCCGATCGCGTAGACCATCGGCGGGCCCGGCATGAACTGCGGCACCACCGCGCCGCCGTGGTCGAAGAAGCCCACGCTGTCGAAGCGGAGCGCCGCGTCCGGCCCGCCGAAGGCCGCCTCGCCGTACGGGATCGGCAGCGAGCCGCGGGTGGCCAGCCAGACGGCGTACTGCGCGTAGGTGGCGGGGTCCCGGCGGACGATCAGCTGCTCGCTGTGCAGCAGCGCGTTGAACAGCCCCGAACCCGCCGCGACCGCGAGCACCCCGGCCGCCTGCCACCGGGTCGCCCCCTCGATCCCAGTCGCCCTCCCCGGTTCGGACCCGCGCCCGGATCCGCTGCCGGACGCGGACCCGGGCGCGGCCCCGGACCCGGGCGCGGATCGGCTCCCGCGCGCGGACCCGGACCCGGGCGGGCGGCGCAGGCCGTACCGGCACAGCAGCGCGGCGGCGGTCAGGCCCAGCGGGACGGCGGCGAGCGGCCGGAACCAGCCGAGCAGGAGCAGCGGGAGCCCGGCGAGCAGCCAGCCCGCCAGCACGAGCGCGGGCGCGGCCGAGGCCACGGCGAGCACCCGGCCCGCCGAGGGCCTGCGCACGCGTTCCGGCCAGGTGGTCCTCATGATCCTCATCGCAGAGTAGTCGCAACCCGCCGGTACGGCCCCGCCCGCCGGAGCCGATAGCGTACGCGCAACGCGCGAAGGGGGCGGTGGGTGGCCGGAGTGGCACGGGGACGTCGGTGGCTCACGGGCGGACGCGCGGCCCGGGAGCACCGGTGGTTCCTGGGAGTGCTGGGCCTGGGCGCCGTCCTACGGGTGATCACGATGCTCGGCTACCGGCCGGCGATCTGGTTCCCCGACTCCTACACCTACGTCGTCACCGCGTTGAAGCCCCGCCCGGACCTGGTCCGCCCCGCGGGATACTCCATGTTCCTGCGCCTGCTGGAGCCGCTGCACAGCTTCGCCCTCGTGGCCCTGGTCCAGCACCTGATCGGGCTCGGGATGGGGGCCCTGGTCTACCTCGCCGCCCGGCGGCTGCGCGCGCCCGGCCGGGCGGCGGCGCTCGCCTCCGCTCCCGTGCTCCTGGACGCCTACCAGATCGAGCTGGAGCACCTGCTGGTCTCCGACGCCCTCTTCGCCGCGCTGGTCCTCGCGGCGGTATACCTCGCCCTGTCCCGCGAGGTGACGCGGCGTACGGCGTGCGGGATCGGCCTGCTGGTCGCGGCGGCGACACTCACCAGGACGGTCGGTCTCCCGCTGGCCGCCCTCTTCGCGGGCTGGCTGCTGTACCGGGCGCGGGGCCGCACGGCGGTCGCCGGGGTGATGCTGGCGGCGGCGGTGCTGCCGGTCCTGGCCTACGGGGCGTGGTTCCACGCGACCTACCAGCGGGTCGGCCTCGTCGGTGCGAACGGCGTCTTCCTCTACTCCAAGACGATGGCCTTCGCCGACTGCGCGGTGATGAGGCCCCCGCCGGACCTGGCGGTGCTCTGCGACCCCCGGCCCCCGGCCGAGCGGCCCCCCTCCCAGGAGTACATCTGGAGCGCCGACGCCCCGCTGGTCCGGCTGCCCGGCATCACCTTCAGCCGGGAGAACGACGCCCTGGCCGGGCGGTTCGCCTCGCTGGCCCTGCGCAGCCAGCCGCTCGACTACCTGGGTTCGGTCGCCAGGGAGCTGGCCCGCTCCTTCACCTGGGACCGCCCGGTCTACCCGGACGCGGAGGTCTACGGCTACTACGAGTTCCCGGCCGAGCCGCCCCCGCCGCCGGGCCGCTACCCCGCCACGGTGGGCGCCGAGTTCGCGCAGCGCTACGAGCGGGGGCCGATCGGCACGGAGATCGTCGAGCCCTACGCCGGCTGGATGCGGGCCTACCAGGACGGGGTCCGGCTGCCCGGCACGGCACTGCTGGTGATCCTCGCCGCCGCGCCGGTTCTGGCGGGTGCACGGCGGTGGCGGCGGAGGACGGCGCGGGAATCCGGGCGGGCGGCGTGGGAATCCGGGCGGGCGGCGTGGGCGTTGCCATGGGCGGTGGCGCTGCTGCTGCTGGTGATGCCCGCGGCGACGGCGGAGTTCGACTACCGGTACGTGCTCCCGGCCGTGCCGGTCGCGTGTCTGGCGCTGGTTCTCGCAGCCAGTAAACCTAATTTGCCAAACATTCCATGAAATGTCCGAATTTGAGTATGCTGGGCGACCGGATCATCACGGTGGCGAGCAAGAGGATGGGCATGACCAAGTTCAGCCCATCACAATCCCTCGCACCGGCCGTGTGTCCTACTCTTTGGGCGCGATGAGCGAGCAGAGGCAGCACGACGCGTTGCCGCCAGTCGAGGAGGGTGCATGAGCGACCACCGGCATGTCGCCGTGAAGGACCGGACGCCTCCGTCCGGCCCGGGTCCCCGCCGCTCCCGGCGCGGCGGCGACGACGGCCCTCCCCCGGCGGAGGCCTCGCCGAGCGCCACACCCCCCCGCGGCAGGAACCGCTCCGCCCGGCGGATCGGCGCGGGAGGCTGGGCGAGCATCGGCCTGACGGGCCTGCTGGTGCTGGGCACCCTGGGCGGCTACAAGGTCTACCGGGACACCATCGGCGGCATCAGGACGATCCCCCTCGACGAAAAACTCGGCAACGACCGTCCGGTGAACTCCACCGGCGCGCTCAACGTCCTGCTCGTCGGCTCCGACACCCGCGAAGGCGACAACCTCAAATACGGCCAGAAGATGCTCAACGC
The DNA here is from genome assembly GCF_014647955.1 of Planomonospora antibiotica. NCBI lineage: Bacteria > Bacillati > Actinomycetota > Actinomycetes > Streptosporangiales > Streptosporangiaceae > Planomonospora > Planomonospora antibiotica. The sequence continues at coordinate 288,744 of NZ_BMQE01000003.1, forward strand.
GGGCAAGCGCACCGACACGATCATCCTCATGCACATCTCGCCCAACCGCGACAAGGCGACGCTCGTCAGCTTCCCCCGCGACTCCATGGTGGACATGCCCGCCTGCGAGGGCGACGACGGCAACCAGGTCGCCGCCCGGCACGCGATGATCAACACCGCCTACAACGACGGCGGCATCACCTGCACCGTCGCCGCGATCGAGCACCTCACCGACATCCGCATCGACCACTTCGTCGAGGTCGACTTCACCGGGTTCAAGAACATCGTCGACGCCCTCGGCGGCATCAGGGTCTGCCTCAAGACGCCGGTGGACAGCAAGAAGGCCAAACTCACCCTGCCCGCGGGCTGGTCCAACCTCAACGGCGAGAAGGCCCTGGGCTACGTGCGGCTGCGCGACTACGGCGACAACAGCGACATCCAGCGGATCAAGCGCCAGCAGGTCTTCCTCACCCAGGTGGTGAAGAAGGCCACCAGCAGCGAGCTGCTCACCAACCCCATCAAGCTCCAGTCCTTCATCAGCGAGACCGCCAAGTCGGTCCGGATGGACGAGGAGCTGGCCAACGACCAGCAGGCCCTGATCGACATCGCGATGAGCGCCAAGGCGCTGACCGCCAACGGGGTCAAGTTCATCACCGTCCCGTGGGGCGCCGACCCCGCCGACAAGAACCGCGTCGTCTGGAGGCAGCCGGCGGCCGGCGAGCTCTTCGAGTCGATCAAGAACGACACCGAGGTGGCCCCGACCGCCTCCCCCACCGCCTCCGCCAAGCCCGCCGTCAAGCACGAGCAGGTCCGGGTCCAGGTCCTCAACGGCACCGACAAGCCGGGCCTGGCCTCGGAGGTGGCGGGCAAGCTCGCCGCCCAGGGCTTCGTGGTGACCCAGGTCGGCAACGCCCGCCCGGCCACCGGCAACGTGCCGGCCACCTCGGTGCGCTACGCCAAGAAGGACACCGCCGAGGGCCCCGCCTACGCCGACGCGCTGGCCGCCCGCCTGTCCGGCGAGAAGCTGCCCGCCACCGCGGGCAAGGTCAAGCCCATCAGCGCCGACAAGTACTCCCCGGCCACCGCGATCACCCAGTCGCCCACCGGCCCGGTCGTCCAACTCGTCATCGGCGACGACTGGAAGGGCGTCCGGGTCCCCACCAAGATCCCCGACTCCCTCAAGGACCAGGTCGTCGACACCAAGACCAACCCCTGCCAGTGACGGGCGGGACCGTACCGGAAAGCGCGGATTCCGCAGCCTCCGGAAGGGTCACGATTTCCCGCGAACCCCGGGGAACGCCGTTCCCCGTGCGACAGGCGGCACGCTGTCGGTTTATGGTGGGCAGGTCGGCGAGGCGAACCCACGGGGCCCACGCGGCCGCATCCTCCGGGGCGTCCCCGCCAGCGTGCCCGACCCCGTCTCCGACAGATAGCTGAGCGTTTCCCCCGTGAGCGACACCCGATCCTCCTTCCCGGTTCCGGCCTCCAGGGACGACGGCGCCCAGGGCGCCGCCCCCGCCGGGCCCGCCGACGGACGTGGCCGGACCCCCGCCCCGTGGCCGATGCCCGGACACGCGCAGCCGTCTGCGGCGCCCTTCCCTCCTTCCGACGCCTCCTGGCCGGATCCGCCGGACTCCGGGCAGCCCGCCTCCGGCTGGGGGAGCCGCCGCAGGCCCGCCGAGGAGGAGCCCGGCGAGGTCACCGCGTGGGGCTACCCGCCGTACCGCGAGGCCCGGCCCGAACCCCGCGAGCCCCAGCCGCCCGCGCCCCGCGACCCGCTGGACACCGGCACGCCCCCGGCCCCGTCCGCCCCTCGGCCCGCGGGACCCGCTCCCGCGTGGGCTCCGCAGCCGTCCCCTCCCGCGGACCGGCCCTTCTCGGCCTGGGAGACCTCTCCCGGGCGGGAGGCGGGCTCCCCGTTCGCGGGCGCCGCGGCGGTGGCGGAGCGGCCTCCCGGCGGGGAGGACCTGCCCGCCGACGAGCCCGCGGCTCCCCCGGCGAGGAAGAAGCGCGAGCCGTACCTCGACAACGTGAAGTTCGTCCTGATCGCCATGGTCGTGGCCGGGCACTCGCTGGTCCCGACGATGGACGCGCACTCGGCCAAGTCCGCGTACATGTTCATCTACACGTTCCACATGCCGGCGTTCGTGCTGATCAGCGGTTACCTCGGCCGGAACTTCTGGAACTCCAACGCCAAGATCAACAAACTCGTCGACACCATGCTGGTGCCGTACGTGGTGGTGGAGATCGGTTACGCGCTGCTCCGCTACGCGCTGGGCCAGAAGTGGACGCTGACGATCATCGACCCGGCCTGGCTGAACTGGTATCTCCTGGCCCTGGTGCTCTGGCGGATCTCCACCCCGATCTGGACCCGGATGCGGCAGCCGCTGCTGGTCGCGGTGGTCATCTATCTGGTCGCCGGCTTCTCCGAGATCTCCGGTGACTTCAGCATCGACCGCTTCTTCGGCCTGCTCCCGTTCTACGTGCTCGGCCTGATGCTCAAGCCCGAGCACTTCGACCTGCTCAAGCCGCTCTGGGTCAGGATCGTCTCCGGGGTCGTGGTCGCCGGCGGCGCCGGGGTCGCGATCTTCCTCGCCCCGCACGTCAACCTCAAGCCCGTCTATTTCCGCTACAGCTTCAAGTCGATGGACATGAGCTGGTGGGTCGGGCTCGGCGTGCGCGGGGCCATGCTGGTCGCCGCACTGGCGCTGTCGGTCGCGCTGCTGGCGCTGGTGCCCCGGCGCGAGACCTGGTTCTCCGACCTCGGCACCCGCACGCTCTACGCCTACCTCCTGCACGGCGTCGTGGTGCTCATCGCCAAGGACCAGGGCTGGCTGGACGTCAGCTGGCTGCACGGCCCCCTGGGCGTGCTGGCCATCATGTCGAGCTCCGTGGCCCTGGCCATCGTGCTGTGCCTGCCGGAGACCCGTACGGCCTTCAAGTGGCTGCTGGAGCCGCGCCTGGTCTGGCTCTACCGGCGGCCCGCGGAGTCCCGGGGCACCGGCGGGGAGCCTCCGGCGCCCCGGGAGAGTTCAGCCCCGGTTCCCCGGTAGTTCACGCGACGCACCCGGTGACGACGGAACCACCGCTCAGCATCGGGATATGCGGGTATGTTTCGGGACGGTCGTCCATCACCCCGAAGACGCCCGGATCATGCATCGGCAGATCCGGGCGCTCCTCGGCGCCGGGCACGAGATCACCTACGTCGCCCCCTTCAGTGACTGCAACGTCACCCCCGATCCCCGGATCCGGGCGGTCGACGTGCCCCGCGCGGCCGGCCGGCGCCGGCGGCGTGCGCTGGGAGCCGCCCGCGCGGCGCTGGAGCGCGGCGTCGAGGGGGCCGACCTGCTGGTCGTGCACGACGTCGAGCTGCTGCTCCGGCTGCCCCGGCGCCGGCCCGCCACCGTCTGGGACGTGCGGGAGGATCCCCGGGACCTCGCCGCCGACCTGGCCGCCGACGCCCGCCTCCCGGCGGGCCTGTTCCGGTCCCTGCCCGCGCTGGTGCGCCGGATCGAGTCCCGCGCGGAGCGCCGGCTCCACCTCGTCCTGGCCGAGGAGTCCCACCGGGAGCGCTTCACCGGCTCCCACCCGGTCGTCCCCGACACCACCCGCGTGCCCCGGCACCCCCCGCTGCCGCCCGGGCACCAGAACCGGGTGGTCCACCTCGGCCGGATCTCGCACGCCAGGGGCGCGGCGGAGCTCGTCGAGCTGGCCCGCGGACTCGCCCCGCACGGGATCAGGCTGGATCTGATCGGTCCCGCCGACGGCGGGACCCGGCCGCTGCTGCGCGACGCGCAGCGCGAGGGCCTGCTCGACTGGTACGGCCACGTCCCCGACCGGCACGCCCTGCGGATGGCCGAGGGCTCGATCGCCGGGCTCTCGTTCCGGCACGGCTCCCCCGGCCGGGACCGCCCGGCGCCCACGAAGATCATCGAATACATGGCCCGGGGCATCCCGGTGGTCACCACCCCGGTCCCGGCCGCGGCCGCCCTGGTCGGCCGGGTCGGCTGCGGCGCGGTCGTGCCCTTCGGGGACGTCGGCGCCGCGGTGCGGGCCGTACTGGCGCTGCGGGACGACCCCTCAGGAGCGGCGGCCATGGGCGCCCGCGGGCGCGCCGAGGCGGCGCTGCACCACGACTGGTCCGGCCACGCCGGGACCTTCGTCAACCTGCTGGAGGAATGGGCCGGGGAACCGGTGACGGCGGGCCGGGAGCTTGGTTCACTGGAACCATGGCACGCCATCTGATCCAGGGACGCGACGTGAGCATGCCCGTGCGCGTCCGGGACGCCACGGTCTGCAGCGCCTCCTACCTGGTGCGGGCCGACGCGGCCCGGGCGGTGCTCGCCTACTCGGGGCTGGACGCCGCCGAGGTCCTGCCCGGCAGGGCCCTGTGCACGCTGGCGTTCGTCGACTACGCTGACGGGGACCTGGACGCCTACCACGAGTTCGGCGTCGCCTTCATGATCCGGCCGCCCGAGGCGGGCCCGCCGCCCCGCCGGGGGCTGCGCGCCAACCTGGCCGAGCTGCGCCGCTCCGGGGCCGGGTTCTTCATCCACTGGCTCCCGGTGGACCAGGGCTTCACCTTGGAGGCGGGCCGGTCGATCTGGGGGTTCCCCAAGGAGCTGGCCGACATCGACCTGCGGCTGGCCTCGCCGTACAAGCGGTGCATCGTCCGCAAGGACGGCCGCCTCGTGCTCGACCTGCTGGTCAGGCCCGGGTTCCGGGTGCCGGCGCCCGGCGCCGCGACGCCCGCCGACGCCTACAGCCACCTCGACGGCGTGACCCGGCGCATTCCCTGGTCGGTCTTCCCGCGCGGGGTGCGGGCGCGTCCCGGCGGCGCGCTGGTCCGCCTGGGCAACCACCCCGTCGCCAGGGAGCTGAGCGAGCTCGGCCTGCCCAAGCGGGCCCTGATGACCCTCACCGTCGACCACACCGCCATGGCCTTCGGCGAGGCCAAGGCGCTCTGAGGACGGGCCGGTCAGACGACGGGCCGGTCAGACGATGGGTGGGCGGCCCAGGCGGAGCATGCGCCAGGCGGTCTTCCAGCCCATGGGGCGGCGCTCGCCGGCCGGCTCCCGCAGCCCTTCGCGGAACCCCTGGAACCAGGCCTTCAGGGCCGGGCGGGAACGCTCGCGGACCAAGGTGAGGACCACCCAGTTGAGCAGGTAGAGGAACGCCAGGGGCCAGGGGAGGTTGCGGCGGGCCAGCCAGACGCGGTTGCGCGCGTTGAGCCGGTAGAAGTCCGCGTGGCGGGTCGGCGGGACCTGCGGGTGGTACATGACCGTCTGCGCGTCGTATTCGATGCGGTAGCCCTCGCCGAGCAGCCGCCAGGCCAGGTCGGTCTCCTCGTGGGCGTAGAAGAACCGCTCCGGCAGGCCGCCCACCTGGAGGAACGCCGAGCGGCGGATCGCGCAGGCGCCGCCCAGGAAGGTGGTGACCGGTGAGGACCGCTCGGGGTCCCCCGCCCGCAGGCGGGGGACGTGGCGGCGCTGCCCGGCGCCGCCGTCGGGGTCCATCACCCGGAAGGAGACGACCGCGAGGTCGTGCTCGGTGGAGAAGCGCTCCCGCAGATGGGAGACGAGGGTCCGCTCGCCGTACCAGCCGTCGTCGTCGAGGAAGAGCACCACGTCGCCGGAGCACTCCTCGACGCCGCGGTTGCGTCCCGCCGGGATGCCCGCGTTGTGCGAGAGCCGGACCGTCTTGATCGTCGCCGACGAGCCGGGGGGCACCCCGACCGAGAGCTCGGGGACGTCCGCGCCGTTGCCGACGATGACCACCTCGACGTCGCCGTCGTCCTGGTTCAGCGCGGACTCGACCGCCCGGTCCAGCTCGGGGATCCGGTTGCCCATGGTGAGGATGACGCACGAGATCTTCAACGGGTCATCGCCTTGACGCGTCGAGAGCACGTGCGGGACATACTTTCATGATCACCGAGTCTGCTGGGGCGGACGATTGTGGCTGAACCGCGGTCTGGCGATCCACCAGGGGACAAGCGTATCGGAAGCGTCGGCGAACACCCACCGAACGGCAAGGTGTCCGCACCTACGACGCACCGGGACGCCGTCCGGTTCCTCATGACAGCCGCCGGGACGCCAGGATGCTGACCAGGTGCAGGACCATCTGCAGGGCGGCGACCGCCACGCAGGCCACCGCCAGCACCCGCGTCGCGGCCAGGCCGCCGCTCACCAGGTCCCAGACCGCGGCCACCACGACCAGCAGCGAGAGCTCGACCGCCTGCACGACGCGGTGGAACTTCAGCGCCGCCGCCGCCTTGCGCGCCAGGCCCAGGCCGCGCGACCGGAACTGCTCGGCCGAGGACTCCGTCGCCGCCACCAGGCCCGAGCGGGCCCGCGCGACGTCGACCAGGTCGGTCTCCGCCTTGATCAGGATCGCGCCGAGCGCCGCGCCGAAACCGGCCACGGTGTACCAGTCGGGGAGGGTCTCCGACGCCCGGAAGCCCAGCCCGATCAGCAGGGCCGCCTCGGCGAAGTAGTGGCCGACCCGGTCGAGGTAGACCCCGGTGATGGAGGTCCGCCGCGTCCAGCGGGCCAGCTCCCCGTCGGAGCAGTCGAGCAGCAGGTAGACCTGGACCAGCAGGGCCGCGCCCACCGCCGCGCCGAGACCGGGCAGCGCCAGGACGGCGCCCGCCGCCAGACCGCACAGGATCATCAGCCAGGTGGTCTGGTTGGGCGTGATCGGCGTCTTGGCGAGCACCCAGGTGACGTAGATCGACAGTTTGCGCATGTAGAGCACGCCGGCCCAGTGCTCGCCGCTGTTGCGCTCCATGGTCGAGTGCGGCTGGGCCACCGCGCGGAGCTCAGCGACCGACGGCCCGGACATAGTCCTCCACCCGATCCCTGATCTCCGACTCCGACAGGCGCAGGTGCTCCAGGATCGTGTAGCGCCCGGGGCGGGTCGAGGGCGCCAGCTCGACCGCCGCCGTGAACTGCTCGGCGCTCAGTCCCACGTCGCCGGGGGTGACCGGCAGGTCGTGCCTGCGCAGGCAGTCGACGACCTGGGTCAGCCGCACGGGGTCCTCACGGAGGAAGAAGCAGAAGGCCGCTCCGATCCCGGCGAGTTCGCCGTGATTGGAGGTGCCGGGATAGAGCTGGTCCACGGCATGAAGGATCTCATGATCTCCGCCGCTCGAAGGACGGGACGACCCGGCGACGACCATCGACATCCCGGACAGGATGAGCGACTCGGCCAGCACGGTCAGGAACGCGTCCGACTCGATCGAGTCGCGGCGGCCGATGACGGCCTCCGCCGAGGTGCGGGCCATCGAGCAGGCCAGGCCGTCGATCGGCTCTCCCCGCTCGGTGTTGCCCAGCTGCCAGTCCTCGATCGCCGAGAGGTTGCTCACCACGTCGCCGACCCCGGAGCGGACCAGCGCCGGGGGCGCGTCGTGCACGAAGTCCAGGTCCACCATGATGGCCAGCGGCATGGGCACGCCGAAGGAGCCCTTGCCGCTGTCGTGGGTGAGCGAGGCCACCGGCGAGCAGATCCCGTCGTGCGACAGGTTGGTGGCCACCGCCACCATCGGGATGCCGGCGAGCGAGGCGGCGTACTTCGTCGCGTCGATCGTCTTGCCGCCGCCGATGCCGACGACGGCCTCGTAGGCGCCCTTGCGCAGGTCCGCGCCGAGCGTCACGGCGGCGTCGACGGAGCCGTCGGGCACCCGGAAGACCTGGGCCTCGCCCAGGGAGGGCGCGATCACCGAGGCGATCCGGTCCCCCTGGCCGGCGCCCACCGCCACCGCCACCCGCCCGGAGGTCGCCACCCGGCTGTCGGCCAGCAGCGAGCCGAGCTCCGCGATGGCGCCCCGCCGCACCTCCATGGTCAGCGGGGCGGGGAGCATCCTGGCTAGTATCGGCACGCGATCTCCCGCGCCTTCGCCAGGTCGTCGTGGTTGTCGACCTCGACCCACGGGACGTCGCCGATGGGGGCGACCGCGATCTTCTCGCCGCGGGCGACCAGCTCCTGGTAGCCGTCCTCGTAGTACAGCTGCGGGTCGCGCTCGAAGGTGGCCTGGAGCGCGTCGGCCAGGCGCGCGCCGACGCCCGGGCGGATCAGGGTGGCGCCGATGTACTCTCCCGCCGCGGAGGCGGGGTCCATCAGCTTGGTGATCCGCTCCAGGTGGCCGTCGCCGTCGAGGACGACCTTCATCTCCTCGTCGGCCAGCTTCTTGACGTCGTCCACCGCGAGCAGGATGTCGCTCGTGACCGGCGCCGACAGCAGCGTGTGCTCGACCGAGACCGGGTGCACGGTGTCGCCGTTGACCAGCAGCACGCCCTGGTCGAAGTAGTCGCGCGCGCACCACAGGGAGTAGGCGTTGTTCCACTCCTCGGCCTTGTCGTTGTGCACGAGGGTGAGCTTCACACCGTGGCGCCGCTCCAGCTCGGCCTTGCGCTCGTGTACGGCCTGCGCCTGGTAGCCGACGATGACCACGACGTCACGGAGGTCGGCGGCCGCGAGGTTCCGCAGCGAGATGTCCATGATCGTGGTGTCACCGTCGACCGGCACGAGCGCCTTGGGCAGCGTGTCGGTGTACGGCCGCAGGCGTCGTCCGGCCCCGGCGGCCAGCACCATTCCCAGCAACGTGCACTCCTCATCCAAGTGAGACCCTCGGCGGGCTCTCCTGGCCCCAAAGGTTAGTTCCCTTTGACCCCTGATCGTGTAATCCGGGGTTCACCAGGCATTCTCCTCCCGGCGCCCGGCCTCCGGAGGGCCCGTTCCGGGGCGCGGGACCGCCGTCCAGTAGGTGAGGCTCTCCCAGCAGAACAGCCCCCACAGGTAGAGCGAGAGGAGCACCAGGAACGGCGTCGCCTGGCCGACGAGCCCGCCGAGGGCGACCAGGAGCATCCGCCCGTCCCAGCCGAGGCCGGCCGCGGCCAGCCAGGGCGGCGGATGGGCGTTCTGGCGCACCCGGTTGACGACGTCGTAGTGGTGGAAGGCCACCGCGCCGAGCAGGGCGAAGACCAGCCACGGCGGCACGTCGTGCGCGAACCCCACCGAGGCGGTGAAGCCGTACTCGGTCAGCCGCAGGATCGGCGGGACCAGCCAGTCGAGCCGCCCGTCGTGCCGGTGGGAGCTGCCCGGCCCGGCCAGCAGCAGCACCACGACGGGGGCGAACACCGCCAGGTCGTCGCTCCCGGCCACGCCGATGCTCAGCAGCACGCCGGTCACGAACATCCCGACGAGCGCGGGCGGCAGCGGCGGGATCTGCCCGGACACCAGGGCCCCCATCCCCCGGGACGGCACGCCGTCGTCGCGGTGGGTCGCCACGGTGCCGCGCGGCGGGGCCGTGCGCGGGGGCCGCCCCGGAGGGGGGCCCGCGGGGGAGGCGTTCATCGCGCCATCGACCTGCCCATCCGGCCTCCGAGCATGTAGAGGGTGGCCAGGCCGCCCCAGGCGAGCAGGGCCAGGAAGGTCACCCGGGCGTCGAACACCGCCGCGGTCACCGCGATCAGCGCCATGCGCTCCCCGATCGGGAGGACGATCGTCCTCTTGAGCCAGCGGGCGAAGGCGTCCCGCTCCAGGCGGCGCGAGAGCCCCGCGACGCCGCCCGCGTCCCGCCCGGCGTCCGGCCGTCCGGCGCCCCGTCCCGTGTCCGCGTCCTCGTCCCCGGGCGCGCCGGAGGGCGGGTCCGGGGCCGGGGCCTGCGCGGGGACCAGCGGCGGTCCGGCCCCGGCGCGGGGTCCCGGCAGGGCCCGGCCCGCGGCCGCGCGGACCGCCGCGTCGGCGCGGGCGCCCGAGTAGGCGGAGTCGACCATGTGCCGGAGCACCTGCAGGATCAGCGCGGCCACGGCGAGCGTCCAGATGTCGCGCACCGCGGCGGCCCCGGCGGTCCCGCCGGCGGCCGCCGTGCCCTCCGCCGCGCCCGCGGCGTATCCGGCGGCGAGGCCCGCGTAGACGGCGTACTCCTTGACCCGGTCGAAGGTGGCGTCCAGCCACGAGCCGAGCGGGGAGAACGCGCGGGTGTAGCGCGCCAGCTGGCCGTCCACGCAGTCGAGCACGAACGACAGGTAGAGCAGGACCGCCCCGGCGATCCGCGCCTCGCGCGTCCCCGCCGAGAACCAGACGGCCGAGAGCGCGGCCAGGCCGACGGAGAATCCGGTGACCGCGTTCGGCGTCAGCCGCAGCCCGGCGGCCAGCCGGACGAGGTGCGGCGACCAGGAGCTCACGAAGCAGGTGGTGAAGAAGCCGTCGTCGTCCTTGACCGCCGCCTCCAGGCGGGCGCGGTCCTCGTCCACCTCCGTCAGGCGCCGCACGGCGGCCTCGGCCGCGATCCTCCCGGCCACCCGGTCGCAGTGGAGCCGTCCCGGCCCGGCCGCGCGCACGGCGACGCCCGAACGGACCAGCCCGACCAGGAGCAGCTCGACCGCCCCCGCACCGCCGTACCCGGACCCGCCGGGCCCGCCGGGTCCCCCGTCCTCGGCCCGCGCGGCCAGCTCCTCCGCGACCTCGGCGAGGCTCGCCAGGTCGCCGTCGCCCACCTGGAGCACCCCGCGGAAGGTGCCGTTGGCCCCGGCGACGCGCCGGCCGGGGAGGCCCGCGGCCGCCACCCGGCCGCCCTCGACCCGGACGGGCGGGTGCAGCGGGCCGTCGCCGTCCTCCTCCACCGCCACCACCGCCCCGGTGTCGCGCGCGGGATGGCCCAGCAGTACGGCCAGCGACTCCGTGTGGGCCACCAGGTCGCCCGCCAGCACGGCCACCGGCCCCGCGGCCTCACGCGCCACCCGGGCGATGCGGCGCAGGTCGTCGGCGAGTCCCGCCGAACCGTGCGACCCGATCAGGTGGGTGCCGTCGGAGGCGCGGATGACGGCGCCGGACCGGCCCACCACGTGCACCTCCCGGACCGGGAGCGTGCCGAGCTGGGCGGTCAGCCGGTCGACCAGGGTGCCGTCGCCGCAGCGCAGCGACGCCGCCGCGGTGGTGGCCAGGATGACGGCGGTCGTCGGGGCGGTGCCGGAGGGGGGTGGTGGAGACGGGGGGACAGGGGTGGAGTCGCGCAAGCCGGGCTCCTTCGCATCCGACGGGATCACCGTGCGAATCGGGGAGAGCGCACCCAGCGTAGCGAGATCCTGACGGGATATCACGGGAGCGCGACCGGCGCGCCCAACCGCTAACCTCGCTCTACGCGCACCACCGGAGGATTTCCGCCTTGACCGTTCGTGAACCACACCGCCCGGCCGTCGCCGTCGTCCTCGCGGGCGGGGTCGGCCGGCGGGTCGGCCGTGGCACCCCCAAGCAGCTCATCGAGATCGCCGGAAAGACGATCGTCGAGCACGCGATCGCCGTGTTCGACGCCGCTCCGGAGATCGACGAGGTCCTCGTGCTGATGACCCCCGGCTTCACCGGGGAGGTGGAGCGGCTGGTCGCCCGCAACGGCTTCGGGAAGGTCGGCCGGGTGCTGGAGGGCGGCGCGAGCCGTACCGGGACCACCTGGCGGGCGCTGGAGGCGCTGGGCGACCGGGACTGCGACGTGCTCCTGCACGACGCCGCGCGCCCGCTGCTGGAGCCGCGCATCATCACCGCGTGCGCGGAGGCCCTGAGGGTCCACCCGGCCGTGGAGGTGGCCGTCCCGAGCTCGGACACGATCGTGGTGACCGCGTCCGGGCCGCACGGCGAGACCGTCCACGACGTCCCGGACCGGTCGCGGCTCTGGCGGGCCCAGACCCCGCAGTGCTTCCGGCTGCCGGTGATCCGCGAGGCCTACGAGCGGGCCCTGGCCGACCCGGGCTTCGCGGACCGGCCGGCCACCGACGACTGCGGCGTGCTGCTGCGCTACCGGCCGGACGTGCCGATCCACATCGTGCCCGGCAGCGAGCTCAACATGAAGGTCACCCATCCCGTGGACGTGCTCGTCGCCGAGACGCTCCTGAGGTTCGCCGCGGGGACCCCGGACGCCTGAGGCCCGGGGTCCGGACCGCGGATCAGCGTTCCGGCCTGACCAGGCTCGCCGGGCTCGTCAGGAAGCCCCAGCCCCACGAGACGTGCATGGTGGCGTAGACGAGCGGGAGCCGCAGGAGCGCGCCCGGCGGCAGGCCGCTTCCGGTCACCGCCGAACCGGCCACGATCGCCGCGACGTAGCCCCCGGGGATCAGCAGGCCCGGCCAGAAGAACGGCGAGACCAGCAGACCGGCCAGCATGGCCAGCACCGCCATCGGGGGCGCCAGGTAGCGCAGGTTGATCGTGCCCTCGTGGGTGCGGGCGACCACGCGCCGCCAGCGGCCGTAGTGGAAGTACTGCTTGGCGAGGGCCTTGGTGTTCGGCCGCGGCCGGTAGGAGACGCGCATCCGGGGCTGGAACCAGACCAGACCGCCGGTGGAGCGGATGCGGTGGTTCATCTCCCAGTCCTGGGCGCGCTGGAAGTGCTCGTCGTAGCCGCCGACCCGGTCCAGCGCCTCGCGCCGGAACACGCCCAGGTAGACCGTGTCGGCCGGGCCCGCGGTGCCGCCGGTGTGGAACCGGGCGCCGCCCACGCCGATCTTGGAGGTCATGGCCCGGGCCACGGCCTGCTCGAAGGGGGTGGTCCCCTCGGCGGCCATCACGCCGCCCACGTTGTCGGCGCCGGTCTCCTCCAGCGTCTCCACCGCGACCTGGAGGTAGTCCTCCGGGAGCATGGCGTGGCCGTCCACCCGGGCGATGATCCCGTTCCTGGACGCGGCGATGGCGGCGTTGAGGGCGTTGGGGGTGCGGCCGGTCGGGTTCGGGACCACGGTCACCCGGGGGTCCTCGGCCGCGATCGCGTCGGCGACCTCCTGGGTCCGGTCCTGGGACGGACCGATCGCCAGGACGACCTCGATGGGCCCTCCGTACTTCTGCGAGAGGACCTGGTTCACCGCCTCCCGTAGGTGGCGCTCCTCGTTGAGCACCGGGATGACGACGGAGACGGGGGGCCAGACGCGTGTCTCGGGAGACGACGCCGGCGCGGGCGAGTCGGGGAACTGCTTCATGGCGTCGCTCACGCTACTGTACGAACGGGTACCTCATCGACCCAGTCAGAGCTTAGGGGGGCTGATGCGCGACCCGGAGGACGAGGGCTCGGGTGTGCACGTGGGCGGCGACGCCTACGGAGGCGTCCGGGTGGCTCCGAGGCGCGACCGCAGGTCCGCCAGGGGCGCTCGCTCCCGGCGGCGCAACCTGCTCGCCGCCGGGGCGCTCTCGGTCCTGGTCCTCGCCGGTTCCGGCGCCGCCTGGGCGCTGACCGACTTCACCACGAGGAAGATCACCCCGGTCGACGCGGGCGTCCCGGGGGCGCGCTCCACCGGTGCGATGAACATCCTGCTCGTCGGCGTGGACCGGCGCGACGACCTCACCCGCAAGCAGCAGAACCAGCTCAAGCTGGGCCGCGAGTCCGGGCAGCGGACCGACACCATGATGGTGATCCACCTGTCGGAGGACCACCGCAAGGTCACCGTGGTCAGCCTCCCCCGCGACACCTGGACGACGGTCCCCGGCAAGGGCGAGCACAAGATCAACGCCGCCTACCAGCTCGGCGGCCCCAAGCTCGCCGTGCGCACGGTGCAGAACGCCACCGGCCTGACGATCCACCACTACGTCGAGGTCAACGTGCTCGGCTTCATCAACGTGGTCGACGCGCTCGGCGGCGTCTCGGTGTGCACCCCGGTCGCGATCAACGATCCGAAGACCGCCCTGGCGCTCCAGCCGGGCACCTACGAGCTCGACGGGGTCAAGGCCCTGGCCTACGCCCGCACCCGGGCCACCGCCCGCTCCGACCTCGACCGCATCGACCGCCAGCAGCAGGTCATCTCCGCCCTGCTGAACCAGGCGCTGAGCGGCGACACGCTGACCAACCCCGCCAGGCTCGCCGGCTTCCTCGACACCGCGCTCTCCACGATCCGCGTCGACGACGCCCTGCGCCAGGACCTGCTCGGCCTGGCGGAGCAGCTCAAGGACGTCTCCACCGACGACGTCGCCTTCGCCACCGTGCCCATCGCCGACGCGGACCACAAGACCCCGACCGGCGAGTCCGCCGTGCTCTGGGACACCGCCGCCGCCCGCGCGCTCTTCCGCCGGATCGCCGCCGACGAGCCGCTCACCGGGCCGTCCGGGCCCGCCAAGGCGGCGACGCCGAAGCCCACCCCGGCCGCCACCCCCTCGGCCGGCGCGCTGACGGTGCCGCCCTCGCGGATCTCCCTCAAGGTGCTCAACGGCACGACGGTCACCGGCCTGGGCGCGCGGGCCAGAGACGCCCTCCTCAAGGCCGGCTTCCTCGTCCCCCAGGCCGCCGGGAACACCCAGCGCAGGGACCACGACGCCCCGGTCGTCCGGTACGGCCCCGGCCGCGAGGACTCGGCCCGGACCGTGGCCGCCGCCCTCCCCGGTGCGGAGCTGCGCCTCGTCGAGGAGCTCGGCGACGGGATCGAGGTCGTCGTCGGCCGGAAGTACTCAGGCGTCCGGGAGGTCGCCGTCACGGAGGCCCCGACCGCTCCGGCCACCGCCGCTCCCACCGCGTCGCCCACCGCCAGGACCGCGACGCAGAACATCTGTAGAAAGTGACATACGACGCATAGCAGCCCTGATCTCGGGCAGTGGGAACCCGGCGGAGGTGATGATCGTGGTTCCTGCACTCAACGTCCGGACATGGCGCGACGACTCCTGCACGGTGATCAAGGCGGAGGGCGAGCTCGACATGGCGTCCGCCCCCCGGTTCCGGGCCGCGATCGACGAGGTGCTCGACCCTCCGGGCAGGCCCTGCCTGGTGATGGACCTGACCGAGGTGCCCTTCTGCGACTCCGTGGGGCTCGGCATCCTGGTGGGGACGCTCACCCGGGTGAGGGACGCCCGGGGCCGCCTCGTCCTCGTGACCGCCCCCGGGATGATCACCCATCTGCTGACGATCACCAACCTCGACCGTCACTTCGAGACGTGCGGCAGCCTGCACGAGGCCTTCGCCGCCTTCGACACCGCGGCCTGAGCCCTCCGGCCGCAGAGTGCCCCGGTCTGCTCAATCGAAGGTGATCTCCAGGTGGGAGGAGTATCCGGAGGCGTCCTCCCTGTCCTCCCCGGCGCCGACTGCCCGCCCCCGCCGCGTCACGGCGACGGCCCGGTAGGCGAAGCCGTCCTGCGTGGCGTGCTCCCAGGTGAACAGGACCTCCTCACCTTCGTTCAAGGTGCGGTACCGGCCGGGCGGGGCTTCTATCGCGGAGAAGTGCACCCACACCTCCCCCGGGACACCCGGGGAGGCCAGGACTCCCCAGCCTTCCTCGCCGTCCAAGGACACGACCGTTCCGGTGACCTCGTCCATCACGCGGGCTCCCTCCGACGGGCACAGGATGCCTTCTGTTCCGTCCCCGCTCCACGTCTCACGGAACAGGGACGGAACAAGGCTCCCATGAAGACCCCGAGGCCGGCGGAGCCCCGGGGCGATCTCGAAAGGAAAAGTGTTTCCGCTGGTCGGCCGCCTACTTCAGCAGTTGGCGGGCCATCACCATGCGCTGGACCTGGTTGGTGCCCTCGTAGATCTGGGTGATCTTGGCGTCGCGCATCATGCGCTCGACCGGGAACTCGCTGGTGTAGCCGTACCCGCCGAGGAGCTGGACCGCGTCGGTGGTGATCTCCATGGCGGCGTCGGAGGCGGCGCACTTGGCGGCGCTGGAGAAGAAGGTGAGGTCGGCCTGGGGCTCGCCGTGCATGGCCAGGTCGGACTTGGCGGCGGCGGCGTAGGTGAGCTGGCGGGCGGCCTCCAGCTTCATCGCCATGTCGGCGAGCATGAACTGCACGCCCTGGAACTCGGCGATGGCCTTGCCGAACTGCCTGCGCTCCTTGACGTAGCCGACCGCGTAGTCGAGCGCCCCCTGGGCGATGCCGAGCGCCTGGGCGGCGATCGTGATGCGGGTGTGGTCCAGGGTGGCCAGCGCGGTCTTGAAGCCGGTGCCGGGGGCGCCGATCATCCGGGACGCCGGGATGCGGACGTCCTCCATGATGACCTGCCGGGTCGGGGAGCCCTTGATGCCGAGCTTCTTCTCCTTCGGGCCGAAGCTGACGCCCTCGTCGCCCTTCTCCACGACGAACGCGGAGATGCCCCGCGCACCGGCGCCGGGCTCGGTCACGGCCATCACGGTGTAGTACTCCGACACCCCGGCGTTGGTGATCCACATCTTGGCGCCGTTGAGCACGTAGTGGTCGCCGTCGGCCACCGCGCGGGTCTTCATGGCGGCGGCGTCGCTGCCCGCCTCGGCCTCGGACAGGGCGTAGGAGAACATCGCCTCGCCCCGCGCGACCGGCGCGAGGTAGCGCTGCTTGAGCTCCTCGGAGGCCGACAGCAGCAGCGGCACGGTGCCGAGCTTGTTGACGGCGGGGATCAGCGAGGACGACGCGCAGGCGCGCGCCACCTCCTCGATGACGATCACGGTGGCGAGCGCGTCCGCGCCGGCGCCGCCGTACTCCTCGGGCACGTGCACGGCGTGCAGGTCGGCGGCGGCGAGCGCCTTGTAGGAGTCCCAGGGGAACTCGCCCGTCTCGTCGGCCTCTGCGGCCCGAGGGGCGATCTTCTCGTCGGCGAGGGCACGGACGGTCTCCCGGAGCATCTGGTGCTCCTCGGGCAGCGCGTAGAGAGGGAAGCTCATGGGAAAATACTAGGACGTCCAACAAAGTGGGCACCGACCGGACGACTGTGATGTGCGCCGCTGCGCCCCGCAGGTCGGGCGGCAAAATTCCGGTCAAGGATGCCGATACCCTGTCCGGGTCGGATTGGGCAGAACCGAAAGGATCCACCGTGGCCTATCGCCTGACCGTGCTGGGGACCGGATACCTGGGTGCCACGCACGCGGCGTGCATGGCCGAGCTCGGCTTCGAGGTGCTCGGCCTGGACGTCGACGCCGCCAAGGTCGCCAGCCTCCAGGCGGGGAACCTGCCCATCCACGAGCCCGGCCTGGAGGACATCCTCCGCCGCAACCTGGCCAACGGCCGGCTCCGCTTCACCTCCTCCTACGAGGAGGCCGCGGACTTCGGCGACGTGCACTTCGTGTGCGTCGGCACCCCGCAGAAGAAGGGCGAGTACGCCGCGGACGTCTCCTACCTCGACGCCGTGATCGAGTCGCTCGCCCCGCACCTGAGGCGCGACTGCCTGGTCGTGGGCAAGTCCACGGTGCCGGTCGGCACCGCCCAGCGCCTGTCCGACAAGCTGGTGCGGCTCGCCCCCGTCGGCGAGGCGGCCGAGCTGGCCTGGAACCCGGAGTTCCTGCGCGAGGGCTTCGCGGTGAAGGACACCCTGCACCCGGACCGGATCGTGCTCGGCGTGCACTCGGAGAAGCCCGAGAAGATCATGCGCGAGGTCTACGCCTCCATGCTCGAGCACGGGACCCCGCTGGTGATCACCGACTACCCGACCGCGGAGCTGGTCAAGGTCGCCGCCAACGCCTTCCTGGCCACCAAGATCTCCTTCATCAACGCCATGGCCGAGGTCTGCGAGGCCGCGCACGCCGACGTCAAGCAGCTGTCGCTGGCGCTCTCCTACGACGAGCGCATCGGAGGCCGGTTCCTCAACCCGGGCCTGGGCTTCGGCGGCGGCTGCCTGCCCAAGGACATCCGCGCCTTCATGGCCCGCGCCGGGGAGCTGGGCGCCGACCAGGCGCTGACCTTCCTGCGCGAGGTGGACGCGATCAACATGCGCCGCCGGGGCCGCATGGTCGACCTGGCCCGTGAGCTGTCCGGAGGCTCCTTCCGCGGCTGCACGATGGCCGTGCTGGGCGCGGCGTTCAAACCCAACTCCGACGACATCCGCGACTCCCCCGCCCTGGACGTCGCCGTGAAGATCGCCCAGCAGGGCGGCGAGGTCACCGTCTACGACCCCGTCGCGCAGGAGAACGCCCGCCGCGCCCACCCCGAGCTGAACTACGGCGCCTCCGCCCTGGAGGCCGCGCGCGGCGCCCACGTCGTGCTGCTGCTGACCGAGTGGCAGGAGTTCGTCGACCTCGACCCCGAGGAGCTGGGCTCCGTCGTCGCCTCCCGGAAGATCGTGGACGGCCGCAACGCCCTGGACGCCGAGACCTGGCGCGCCGCCGGCTGGCACTACCGCGCCCTCGGCCGCCCCTGACTCCGGCCCGTTCCGCCCCTCGGGCCGCCCCGGCCGCACCCCCGCCCCTCACCATCGCCCCTCGGCCCCCCACGAGGGAGGACCCCGCGTGTTCGTCCTGGAACTGACCTACCTCGTCCCCGCCGAGGAGGCCGACGCCTTGCTCGAGGCGCACGTCGCCTGGCTGGACCGGCAGTACGCCGCCGGGTTCTTCCTGGCCTCGGGCCGCAAGGTGCCGCGGGACGGCGGGATCATCCTCGCCACGGGCCTCGACCGCGCCGAGGCGGAGGCGCTGGTCGCGTCCGACCCGTTCGTCACGGCCCGGATGTGCGCCTACCGCGTCACCGAGTTCGTCGCCACCAGGACCGCCCCCGCCCTGGAGCCGTACCGCCGGCCGCCCGCCTGACGGCGCCCGGACGGGAGCCCACCGGGTGTGACGTGGTGAGGAGACAGGAGCCGTCCTACTTTCCCGCCCCGGGCCCGTACCACTGGAGCGCCTGGCCGGTGACCGCCGCGATGCGGTCGAAGTCGTGATCGCGGTGCAGCAGGGTGAGCCCGCGCAGCTCGGCCGTCGCCGCCACCACCAGATCTACCGGCCCTGCGCTGCGATGCCACCCTTGCGCCGTGAGCATGCCCTGGACCTGCCACGCGCGGTCGTAAGCGCGGTCGTCGACGGGCACCCGCCCGAACAACTGCCGCATGTCCTCGATCCCGCGCTCGCGGTCCGCCTGCGATCGCGCGCTGTAGAAGAACTCGAGCTCCGTGATCGGGCACACGGCGATCAGCCCCGCCGCGACCGCCTGGTCCCAGCCGTAGGTCTCGGCTTCCTTCCGCATGAGACCGGCCAGCGCGCTGGTGTCGATGAGGAACTGCGCGGGATTCACCGCCGGTAGTTCCCCTTCTCCTCGAAGAGCTCCAGGTCGAAGCCGCCCTCGGCCGCGGCGCCGCGCAGCCGCGCCAGTGCCAGCGCGCGACGCCGGTTCTCCAGCACCTCGCGCAGAGCGCTGTTGACCGTCTCCTTCTTCGTGCTGGTGCCCAGTGCCTTCGCCACCTCGGCCACCAGCTCGTCATCCAGATCGATCATCGTCCGGCTCACGGCACCCCTCCAGGCATATTGAAATGCATCCAATGTACATCGACATATGCCTGTCTGGTACGGCTTTCCGGGATGTCCTCGCAGCGTCCGAGCATGCCGGGCCCCCAGGCGAGCCCCGTCCCGGCCTCGAGGAGTCCGCGCCGCGGTCAGCCGCCGAGCCGGGCGGCCTCCTCGCGGAGCCGGGCGCCCTTGGCGTGGGCCTGGTCCCGCAGCTCCTCCTGGAAGCGCTCCATCTTCGCGCGCAGCTGCGCGTCCGCCGCCGCGAGGATCCGTACGGCCAGCAGCCCCGCGTTGCGCGCGCCGCCGACGGCCACGGTGGCGACCGGGACGCCCGCGGGCATCTGGACGATCGAGAGCAGGGAGTCCATGCCGTCGAGGTACTTCAGCGGGACGGGGACGCCGATCACCGGGAGCGGGGTCACCGAGGCGAGCATGCCGGGCAGGTGGGCGGCTCCCCCGGCCCCGGCGATGATCACCTTCAGGCCGCGCTCCGCCGCCCGGGCGCCGTAGGCGATCATCTCGTCGGGCATGCGGTGCGCGGAGACCACGTCGGCCTCGAACGCCACCCCGAACTCGGCGAGCGCCTCGGCGGCGAGCCGCATCACCGGCCAGTCGGAGTCGCTGCCCATCACGACGCCGACGGCGGGCCCGGCGGTGGGAGCCGCTGCGGAGACGACGGGGTCCTGTGCGGTGCTCACGTGTAGATCCCTTCGCAGAGGTAGACGGCGGCGTGCCGGGCGCGGGCGCGGACCTCGTCGAGGTCGGTGCCGAGGGCGGTGACGTGCCCGATCTTGCGGCCGGGCCGTACCTCCTTGCCGTAGAAGTGGACCTTGATCCCGGGGTCGTGGGCCATGACGTGCTCGTAGCGGGAGAAGACGTCCGGGTCCTGACCGCCCAGCAGGTTGGCCATCACCACGACCGGCGCGGTCAGCGCGGGCGAGCCGAGCGGGAGGTCGAGCACGGCGCGCAGGTGCTGCTCGAACTGGGAGGTGCGGGCCCCCTCGATGGTCCAGTGACCGCTGTTGTGCGGGCGCATGGCCAGCTCGTTGACCACGAGCCCGGAGGCGGTGGCGAACATCTCCACGGCCAGCAACCCGGTGACCCCGAGATCCTTGGCGATCCCCAGGGCGATCCGCTGGGCGGCCGCGGCCGCCTCCGGGTCGAGGCCGGGCGCGGGCGCGAGCACCTCCACGCAGATGCCGTCGCGCTGCACGGTCTCCACCACCGGGTAGCTGACGCCCTGCCCGTGCGGGGAGCGCGCGACCAGCACGGCCAGCTCCCGCTCGAACGGCACGAACGCCTCGGCCAGCAGCGGCACCCCGCTCGCCAGGACCTCCGCGGCGTCGGCGGCCGACCGGCAGATCCAGACGCCGCGGCCGTCGTAGCCACCGCGCACGGCCTTGAGCACGACGGGCCAGCCGTGGTCGGCGGCGAACGCCTCCACGTCGGCGGCGGTGGCGACGCGCCGCCAGGCCGGGCACGGGGCGCCGATCGCGGTCAGCCGCTCGCGCATGACGGCCTTGTCCTGGGCGTGCACGAGCGCCTCCGCCCCGGGGTGCACGGCGAAGCCGTCCGCCAGCAGCGCGCCGATGTGCTCGGTGGGCACGTGCTCGTGGTCGAAGGTGACCGCGTCGCACCCCTTGGCGAAGTCGCGCAGGTCGGACAGGTCGCGGTGGTCGCCGAGGCGCACGTCGGCGACCACCCGGGCCGCGCTCTCGTCCCGGGACCCGGCCAGCACCCGGAGCTCCACGCCCAGGGCGATGGCCGCCTGCTGGGTCATCCGGGCCAGCTGGCCCGCTCCGATCATGCCGACGACGGGCCCGCCGGGACCGCTCAAGGAAGGGCTGCTCACGTCCGCCGAGCTTACCGGCCCCCGGTACGCCGGCGGGCACGGGCAAGGGTCGGCGCGGGCGGGCCGTCAGGACCGGCCGGCTCCGGACCGCTCCGGCCGGCTCCGCCCGGCGCCGTCGCTCCGCGGGCCGGGACCCCGGGCCGGGGTCGTCACTTCGCCGTCAGGTCGGCCAGGGCGCGCCGGGAGGCGACGGTCGAGACCTCGCCGTCGTCCCCGACCCCGGTGACGAGGAGGACGATCTCGGTGCCGGTCAGTTCGGCGGCCCTGGACCTGCCGGTGAAGGCCCGCAGCTCCGCGCCGCCGTGGACCGGCCGGGAGAGCGAGGAGCGGCCGGGCCGGGGCCGCTGCCGGTACTCGATCTCCAGCGCGTGGACCACCAGCGCGCCCCCGCGCAGCGGGATCACCCGGCGCGGGCCGACGACCAGCCGGACGTCGGTGGTGAGCCGGTCCGGGGCGGCCTCCGTCCGGCGCACGCCGAGATCCGCGCGCAGGCGGGCGGCGGCGTCCCCCTCGGGGAAGGTCACCCCGCTCACCCCCGCCGGGTCGGTGAGGTAGGTCAGGTAGCGCTGCGGCACCAGGCGGGCCCTGACCCCGGTGCCGGAGGCGGCGGCGGTGGACCCGGAGGAGGCGGCGGCCTCGGGGACGGCGTCGGAGGCGGCGTCGGAGGCGGTGCCGGGGACGGTGTCCCCGGTGGCCGGGATGGGGCCCGCGCCGAGCCGCCAGCCGTCGCCCTCGTCGACGAACAGGAAGTAGGCGGGGTCCGGTTCGCGCGCCAGGGCGACGAACCAGCGGTCCTCGTCTGCGGAAGCCGGCAGGAGGAACTCCGGTTCGGCGTACTTCCCCAGGGTCCCGGCGGTGGCGGGGGCCGGGCGGCCGTTCCGGGTCGCCTCGCAGGCACGGCCGCCCAGCGTCTCCTCCGCCCAGGCGGTCAGCCTCCCGACCGCCGCGCAGTCCCGGTCCCGCCAGGCGTCGCCGAGCCCCTGGAGCAGCTCGAACGCCTGGGCCGCCTCGGCGGCGCCGACCGCGCCCGCGGACGCCCCGGACGACGGTCCGCTCCCTGCGTCCCCGTGGGCCGGGGTCCGCCCGTCGCCTCGCGCGCCGCAGCCGGTCAGCAGGGACAGCCCGAGGATCAGGGCGAGCAGTCGGCGAGGCACGGGAGGTCCTGGGGAGTCCGAGAGGGCCGGCGGCCCGGTGGTCCGATGAGCCATGCCGTGTACGGCGGGCCGTACACGGTGATCACGGAGAGCGGACTTCCCCCGGAGGCTCCCCGCGATCGACGGGATCAGCGTAGCCTCAGCCCTACGGATTTATCCGGTTTTACATGACATTTGCGGAAACGTTCTTTGGGTAATGGGATGTCCGTCCGGCCGACCACCGGACGGGCCCCCGAGGGCTCCCGGTAGCCTGAGGGAAGTGCCCGAGGTCTCGCCGCGTGGCGGATCCGCAGCCGACCCGAGAAAGGATCGTGCAGGAAACGTGCGGTTTCTTCGACACGCCTACGAGCGGTTCGCCGATCTGTTGCACGAGCTCGCGAAGTTCGGGACCGTGGGCGCCTTCGCCTTCGTCATCGACGTCGGCGGCTTCAACCTCCTCCACTACGTCCTGGGGTGGTGGGGGCCGCTGACCTCCAAGGTCGTCGCCACCGCGGTCGCCACCACCTTCGCCTACTTCGGCAACCGCTACTGGACCTACCGGCACCGGGAGCAGAGCGGGCTGACCCGTGAGTACTTCCTGTTCTTCCTGCTCAACGGCGTCGCGCTGCTGATCGGCCTGCTCGTCGTCGGATTCACCCGCTACACCCTGGAACTGGCCGACCCGGTGAGCATCAACGTCGCCAACCTCTTCGGCATCGGCCTGGGCACGCTGTTCCGCTTCTTCTCCTACAAGAAGTGGGTCTTCCTGGCCGCCACCGAGGACCTCGACACCCCGCGCGAGCTGCCCGAGGCCGACAACGCCCGGACCCGCGAGACCCGCTGAGCCGGGAGCCGCCGAGCCGGAGTCCGCACGGCCCCGCCCGCCCTCGCCGGACCCGCAGGCCATCCCGGCTCCACAGGCCCCCCTCGGGCTCCGCGAGATCCGGTCGGCGGCCCATGAGGACCCGCCCGCCCCGCCGGATCACGCGGGTCCGCTGACCACCCGGTTCCGCCCGGGGTCGCCGACCGGGCGCAGGAAGATCGCGAAGGCCGCCGGGCGGGGCCGTACCAGCTCCAGGCGGCCGCCGTCGGCGGCGGCCAGCGCCCGGGCCAGAGTCAGTCCCAGACCGGTGCCCCCGGCGCCGCTCATGTTCCGCTCGAAGACGCGGGGCGCCAGGTCGTCGGTGATGCCGGGCCCCTCGTCCGCGACCTCGACCACGATGGACTTGCCGGTGTTGCTGGTGGTCACCGTCACCGGGCCGCCGCCGTGCCGCAGGGAGTTCTCCAGCAGCGTGGAGACCACCTGGCTGATGCCGCCGCCGGTGCCCAGGGCCCGCAGACCGCGCGTGCCGGACAGCACCAGTTTGCGGCCGTCCCGGCGGAAGGCCGGCCCCCACTCGATGAACTGCTGGTCCAGCAGGGCGTCGAGGTCGACCACCGCGGTCTGGGCGTGGCGCTGCCGCCGGGCGGCGGCGAGCAGCTCGTCGATGACCGCGGTGAGCCGCTCGGCCTGCACGATCGCCGCCTCGCCCTCCTCCTTGACGACGCTGGGGTCGTCCGCGGCCGCCACGATCTCCTCCAGCCGCATCGTCAGGCCGGTGAGCGGCGTGCGGAGCTGGTGGGAGGCGTCGGTCGCGAACTCCCTCTCCCTGGCCAGCAGGTCGGCGATGCGGGTCGCGCTGCGGTCCAGCACCTCGGCCACCCGGTCGAGCTCCTGGATGCCGTAGCGGTGCTTGCTCGGCCGGGCCTCACCGGAGCCGAGCCGCTCGGCGATCATGGCCAGGTCGCGGAGCGGGAGCGTCAGGCGGCGCGACTGCACCACCGCCAGCCCCACCGCCACCGCCATGGCGGCCGCCGCGAGCGCCAGGATGAGCAGGAGCCAGGCGCGGACCTGCTGCTCGACCTGGGTCTTGTCCCGGCTGACCGAGACGTAGACCCCGCTCTCCGACTGGGCGTCCGCGCTCATCTTGCGGTCCTCGGGAGGCTCCGCACCCACCGTGGTCACCTGGGGAGGAGTCCCCCGGGCGTAGATCTGCACGTAGCGCTCGGGATACTTCCTCCCCAGCTGCTCGCGGGTGATGGGCTGCTCCTGGATCCGGGCGTACTCCACCTCGTTGAGCAGGCTCTTCGCCTCCCCTGACAGCTCCTGGATGGCCTCCTCCTGGATCAGGCGGTTGACCGCCACCCCCAGGGGGATACCGAGCAGGAGCACCGCGATGACCGCGACGAGCAGGGTCGAGGAGAGCAGGCGGCGGCGCATTCCCTACTCGCGTTCGAACCGGAAGCCGACCCCTCGAACCGTCGTGATGTAGCGCGGCTTGGCCGCGTCGTCGCCGAGCTTGCGGCGCAGCCAGGAGATGTGCATGTCCAGGGTCTTGGTGGAGCCCCACCAGTTGGTGTCCCACACCTCGCGCATGATCTGCTCGCGGGTGACCACCTTGCCGGCGTCGCGGACCAGCACCCGCAGGAGGTCGAACTCCTTGGTCGTCAGGTGCAGCTCCTTGTCGCCCATCCACGCGCGGCGGGAGTCGGCGTCGATGCGCACGCCCTGGACCACGGGCGTCTCCGAGGTGCCGCGCCGCAGCAGGGCGCGGACCCTGGCCAGCAGTTCGGCGAGGCGGAACGGTTTGGTGACGTAGTCGTCGGCCCCGGCATCGAGGCCCACCACCGTGTCCACCTCGTCCACGCGGGCGGTGAGGATGAGCACGGGCGTGCCGTGCCCTTCGGCGCGGATGCGCCGGGCCACTTCGAGGCCGTCCATCTCGGGCAGGCCGAGGTCAAGAACGATCAGGTCGATGCCACCCGATAGAGCTCGCTCCAGGGCCTGCGGGCCGTCGGGGCTCACCTCCACCTGATAGCCCTCGCGGCGCAGCGCACGCGCCAGTGGCTCGGAGATCGAGGTGTCATCCTCGGCGAGAAGTACGCAGGTCATGTTGAGGATCGTAGGACCTTAAGCGATCGTTTCCCGGGCACAGCGCGCGGTTTGACTCGCCGTTGACCTATCTATTGACCTGGGCAAACACTGATAAATCCCGGACAGACCTCCGGCAGCGCGGCAGGGCAGGGGGGTACGGCCCCGCCCGGGGAGCCGCCGGAGGGGGGTGCGCCCCGGGAATACCGCGCCGGCCCCGGGGACGAAACAGAACACGCCCGACCTGAGTGAACTTGACGGGCGTGTTCCGGCGATTCGCCTCAGGAAGCCGACGGGGGCTCCGCGTAGCGGGCCAGGTAGAGCTGCTCGCCGAGGCTGTCGATCAGCGACAGCTCGGTCTCCAGGTAGTCGATGTGGTGCTCCTCGTCCTGGAGGATCTCCTCGAAGAGCCGGGCGGAGGTGACGTCGCCCTTCTCCCGCATCAGGGCGATCCCCGGCTTGAGCCGCTGGACGACCGAGAGCTCGATGTCGAGGTCGGCGCGGAGCTGCTCGGCGACGGTCTGGCCGATGTGCAGCGTGCCCAGCCGCTGGTAGTTGGGCAGACCTTCGAGGAAGAGGATGCGGTCGGTCAGCTTCTCCGCGTGGCGCATCTCGTCGATGGACTCTTCGCGGGTGTACTTCGCGAGCTTGGTGTATCCCCAGTTCTCCTGCATCTTGGCGTGCAGGAAGTACTGGTTGATGGCGGTCAGCTCGGCCGTGAGCTGCTCGTTGAGAAGTTCGATTATCTGCTTGTCGCCCTGCATGGCGGGCTCCTCGTGCTATGCGGTCGGCATCAGGTCTTCAGACCGTTTCAGGATCGCACAGATCCTCCGGACGCAGGACGCGCAGTCCCCCCCCGCACCGGTGGTGTCGCGGATCTGCCTGGCGCTCCTCGCACCGGCGGCGATGCAGTCGTGCACCTCGTTCTCCGTGACCGCACGGCAGACGCATACGTACATGGCGGGCGAGGCACCTCTCGGGAAGACGGTCGCATAGGTAAGGCATGCCTAAGGTAACTCACTTTGGTTAGGCTTGCCTACCTGACAGCCGACATATTTTCGTACCTCTTCATGCCAAGAAGGCGTGGATCATCCGTTCCACGCCTTCCAGGGGCAGTCCGTACCTTTTTCGCGGGGGTCCGGTGGCCCGCGGCCGCCGTCAGCGCTTCAGCCACTCCTCCAGGTGCGGGGCCTCCGCGCCGATCGTCGTGGAATCGCCGTGCCCGGTGTGCACGACCGTGCGCTCCGGCAGCGTCAGCAACCGGCCGCGGATCGAGTCGATGATCGTCTCGAACGAGGAGAAGGACCGCCCGGTCGCGCCGGGGCCGCCCTGGAACAGGGTGTCGCCGGTGAAGACCGCGCCCACGTCCGGCGCGTGCAGGCACACCGCGCCCGGCGCGTGGCCCGGCGTGTGCAGCACGGTCAGCTCCACCCCGCCCGCCTTCAGCACCTGGCCGTCGCGCAGCGGCGTGTACGGCGTGCCGGGGTGGACCATCTCCCACAGCACCTGGTCGGCCGGGTGCAGCAGGATCGGCGCGTCCACCCGGGCGGCGAGCTCGACGGCGGCGTTGACGTGGTCGTTGTGCGCGTGGGTGCACACGATCGCCGTCACCGACCGGCCGCCGATCCGCTCGGCGATGGCGCCGGCGTCGTGGGCGGCGTCGATCACGACGACCTCCTCGGCGGAGCCGACCAGCCAGACGTTGTTGTCGACGTCCCAGGTCCCGCCGTCGAGCGAGAACGTCCCGGAGGTGACCACCCTGTCGATCACAGGACCACCACCGAGCGCAGGACCTCGCCGCGGTGCATCTTGGCGAACGCGGCCTCGACGTCGCCGAGCCCGACCGTCTCGGTGACGAACCCGTCCAGGTTCAGCCGCCCCTGCAGGTACAGGTCGATCAGCATCGGGAAGTCCCGGCTGGGCAGGCAGTCGCCGTACCAGGACGACTTCAGCGCGCCGCCACGCCCGAACACCTCCAGCAGCGGCAGCTCCAGCGTCATCTCCGGGGTCGGCACCCCCACCAGGACCACGGTCCCGGCCAGGTCCCGGGCGTAGAACGCCTGCTCGTAGGTCTCCGGCCGGCCCACCGCCTCGATCACCACGTCCGCGCCGAACCCTCCGGTCAGCTCCCGGATCGCCTCCACCGCGTCGCTCTCGCGGGAGTTCACCGTGTGGGTCGCGCCGAAGCCCTTGGCCCACTCCAGCTTGCGGTCGTCGACGTCCACCGCGATGATCCTCGCCGCGCCGGCCAGGGAGGCGCCCAGCACGGCCGCGCTCCCCACGCCGCCGCAGCCGATCACCGCCACGCTGTCGCCGCGGGTCACCCCGCCGGTGTTGATCGCCGCGCCGATGCCCGCCATCACGCCGCAGCCGAGCAGGCCCGCCACCGCCGGGGCCGCCGCCGGGTCCACCTTGGTGCACTGCCCGGCCGCCACCAAGGTCTTCTCCGCGAACGCGCCGATGCCCA